>JARLGK010000169.1 GCA_031296075.1 Candidatus Acidiferrales bacterium | reverse complement strand
TCGGCCCGAAACCTTCGCACGGCGTGGGCCCAGCGGATGACCTTGCTGGCGCGCTGGAGATGAATGTTTTTTTCTCCCAGAATCGCGCGGAAGGTGTTGCGCTCACCTCCGGTCAAATCTCCCGCGGCGTAGATTTCCTTGGCGAAGGTCAGATCATCGGGGAGCGCAAGATCGGCGCCGGCAACGACGACGGATCGCCAGGTGGAATCTCTTTTGGTGGCCGGGACGAAGAACGATTCGTCCGGGTGTCCTAGCAGGACGTATTCGTCGCCGTCGGGCAATACGCCTGTGGCCGAGGTGCCCGCTGCAACGCACTCCTGCAGCTGAGTCTGCAATTCGACGGCGATCCGGCGGAAGCCGTAGGCAAAATGCCGTATGTCACCGCCATATTGCTGGATGACGTCGAGTGGCTGAGCGTCGCGCTTGAGGCGCAGCTCGATAATGGCGGGCAGCAAGGGAATCGTCACCAGGAAGCCAGCCAGCACGACGAGAAGCAAAGTGGCGAGTGCCGGGCTCATGGCGTCGTCCGGAAACGCTCGGTTTTGTCCCAGTGGAATTTCGCTCCGGTGATCGGAGCCAGCACCTGGGAAACGAAAGCGCGGGAAACCGAGAAGATGCTCACTCCAAATCCAAGAACGAGGAAGGGCAGAAGGCAAATACGCTTACGCGTGTAGTCCAGGCGAACCGCGGCGGCAATTTCAAAAAACGCGGCAAAGTTTCCCATGGCCGCATAGGCCGTGAACGCGAGCAACGCAATGACGCCATGAAGCGGGGCGATTCCTTGATAAAACACTCCCAGAGCCAGGAACCAGGCGAGGAGCGTTACCGGCGCCATGGCGTACACGCCGAGGAGCAAAGTGCCGTCAATGCGCTCGCGAAAAGTTGCGCGATGCTTTCCGAATAGCAAGTGAAAGGCGTAGGCCGCCAGGGCCTGGTTGTGGCCCTTGGCCCAGCGCATGATCTGCTTGATGCGCACGGGCCACGTCTCCGGGACTTCTTCGTAGCACTCCGAACGATTCTGGTAGACCGTCTGCCAGCCGTTGAGGAGAAGGCGGTACGTGAGGTCCGTGTCTTCGGTGAGGGAATTATCGTTCCAGCCGCCAATCTCGCGCAGGGCGCTGAGGCGAACTCCGGCGACCGTGCCGCCATGCTGAGGCACGAGATGAAGATTCATGCGCGCCTGCTGGTCCACCTGATATCCCCCGGATCGCTCGAGATCGAGCAGTCGCGTGAGCAGATTGGTGCCCACGTTCAAAGGCACGACGCGGCCCATCACGCCGCCGACCTCAGGATCGAAGAAGGGCGCCACGAGCTGCTTGATCAATCCGCTGCCGGGGATGTAGTCGGCGTCGAAGATGAGGATCACCTCGGTCTCGACCATTTCCATGGCGTCTTTCAGTGCGGCGGCCTTGCCCCCTTTCCCGCCGGTGCGGTGGAACGGGCGGATGCGGCCCGGATGTTTCTCGACAAAGCCGTCTATGATTTCGCGCGTGCGGTCCGTCGAGCGGTCGTTGACGGGAACGACGAGCATCTTGTCTTGAGGATAATTGACGCTCATCAGGGCGGTCAAAATGTTCGCGACGACTTTTTCTTCATTGTGCGCGGCCACCAGGATCGTGACCTGCGGCCAATTGGCTGTGTCGGTGTCAATGTAGGGGTGCCGTTGAAAGCCAAACAGGCGATTCAGCGTGAACGAGTAATGGCGTGCGGTGTAAATGGAGATGATGAAGACGATGCCGAAGAGACAGTAGACCATGGTGTGAAGCCGCCGGCTACGAACGAACCTTCTCGCGAGGCGCCGCTGCCGCGGCCTCATGAATGTCAGTTTTGCGGCGGCGATACGTCGGTTTCGGAGGCAGATGAAATTCCTTTTCGGGCTCGAGCAGCGGCATCTTTCCCTGGTGCCAGCGCGTGATGGCCTCGACAATGCGTTCCGCGGCCCTGCCGTCTCCGTAAGGATTTCCTCCCACGGACATGTCCTGATACGCCTCCTTATCCGTGAGAAGACGCTCCGCTTCGCGGACGATTCCTTCACGCGACATGCCGATGATCCTGGCCAAGCCAAACTCCGACGCTTCCGGGCGCTCGGTGACTCTGCGCAGGACGAGCACCGGCTTGTGAAACGTAGGGGCTTCTTCCTGAATTCCGCCCGAGTCCGTGAGCACCATGAAACAACGGCGCAATAAGCTGACAAACGTGATGTAGTCGAGCGGCTCAGTGAGGTGAATTCGTTCCGTATCGCCCAAGAGCGCGTTGATGGTGCTGCGCACGTTGGGATTCATGTGGACCGGATAGATGACGCGAATGTCCGGATACTTCTTCACTAGATCCTTGAGCGCCAGACACATGTTCTGCTGATCGGTTCCCAGCGATTCGCGTCGGTGGGAAGTTACCAACACCAGACGCGAGCCGTCCTCGGGG
This sequence comes from Candidatus Acidiferrales bacterium, assembly GCA_031296075.1. Taxonomy (GTDB): domain Bacteria; phylum Acidobacteriota; class Terriglobia; order Acidiferrales; family UBA7541; genus Palsa-295. The sequence goes on along the minus strand of JARLGK010000169.1, from coordinate 19,193 downwards.
ATACCGGCGAGCGGAGTGTCCTCCCAGGAGTGAGGCAACTGACTCAGTCCCCGCAACGCGTCCACCACGGTGTTTCCGGTGACGACGATTTTGCTCGCCGGAATTCCCTCGGCCAGCAGCGCATCGCGGGAATTGGCCGTGGGTGCGAAGTGAATTTCCGTTACGACCGAAACCAACCGCCGGTTGGCTTCTTCGGGGAAGGGGTTGTAGATGTCGTGGCTTCGCAGGCCCGCTTCAATGTGGCCGACGGGAATCTTGCAGTAGTAAGCGGCCAAAGCCGAGGCGAAGGCGGTGGTCGTGTCGCCCTGGACCAACACCATGTTGGGACCAAAGCGGTGGCAGGCGTTTTCGACAGTATCGAGGACGCGGCCCGTGAGCGAACTCAGAGTCTGGTTTGGACGCATGACGTCGAGGTCAAAGTCCGGCTTGATTTTGAAGTGCTTCAGGGCATTGTCGAGCATAGTGCGGTGCTGGCCGGTATGCACGACTGCGGTCTCGAATTCCGCCGGACGTCGGCGCAGCTCATGAATGACGAGGGCCAGCTTGATGGCTTCTGGGCGAGTGCCCAGGACCGCGACGATTCTGCAAGGCTTGGTCAACGATACGGACTCCGAGGGAAGGGCCCGACAGGGCGCGCCGACAAAGCGCCATGAGAACCATTTTCACACGGCGCTTGCCAGTCGGACGGTCGGCGTAGCAGGAGAGTTCTCGGTGATGCGCAATCGTGCACTAAAGGTTTGTGGCATAACTGCTGCTCGGCAATATAAGCAGCGGGGCGCAGCGCCTGTTTCAGTTCGGGAATGCTTGTTAGGCACGTTCCGATCCGCGCATCCCGAAAATCGTTGTAGTCTCCGTGTGAAGTCCAACTTGCCTACGGCCGATCCATTCTTTCAGGTACTTACGGCCAAAGATCAGTGGCTGGCCGGTGGCTGTAATCGTGCAACCAGCGCGGTAAGGCCAATCGAGCCCCGGCGGTGCGGGTGCACTTCCCGCTCGGTGCCGCGAGAAAGCATGAACGGACGAATCCCACAGGAGCGGACTTGAAACGGACTGAACCAAGCAAACCAAGAGTTGAGCCTTCCGAGACGCTACATCAGTTGCCCTTGAAGTTCCGGCGAATCGAGCGGCGCGAGTGGCGGCTGTGGATATCGGCGATCGCCGTCACGCTGCTGTTAACGGGTGGGCTGGGTTCCTTCATCCTTCCGGGGTTTTGGAACTCGGACGACGGTTTCGCGCGGTTTTCGCTGCCGCAGGCGGTACGCGGACTGGTCGGGCTGGCGCTGATTTTCGACGTGTACACGGTCTATCAGCAGCTGCAGATACACAGGATCAGGCGTCAACTGAACGAGCGGGAAGAGCTGTTTCGGTTAATCAGCGAGAACGCCGCCGACATGCTGGCCGTCGTGGACATGAAGGGCCGCCGACTATTCAGTAGCGTGGCCTACTGGAAAATTCTGGGGTACACGAGCGAAGAATTGAAAGGATCCGATTCGCTGGAGCAGGTTCATCCCGAGGATCGCGCTCGCGTGCAAGCGGCCGCCGACAAAGCACGCAAAACGGGACTTGGCACGAGGCTCGAATACCGCATTCGCCACAAGGACGGCAGATGGCGAGAGATCGAATCCACGTCCAGCGTGATCCGCAATGCCAAAGGCGAACCTGAAAAACTCGTCATCGTGAACCGGGACGTCACGGAGCGGAACCGAGCCTCGGAATCCCTGCGGCGATCGGAGGCCAGTTTTCGCTCCGTGATTGAGAATGCGCCGTATGGGATTTACCGCGCGACCGCTGCGGGAGACTTGCTCCGCGTAAACCCGGCGCTGCAGAAAATGCTGGGATATGAATCACGGGCCGAGCTCTTGAAGATGAATCTGGCTCGAGATCTCTACCTCGATCCGCAGGAGCATCGGCGGATCATCGAGCTGCTTGCCATGCAGCAGAAATTCAAGGACGTAGAGGTCGAATGGAGACGCAAGGACGGCTCCTTGACGAAGGCGCGCTGCGGCGGGTTCGTCGTCAAAGACGGCGGAAAAGATGCGCCTATTTCGAAGTGTTTGCGGAAGACGTGACCGAAAAACGATCGCTGGAACGCCAGCTTCAGGTCGCCCAGAAGATGGAAGCCGTGGGGAGACTTTCCGGGGGAATCGCGCATGATTTCAACAATCTGCTTGGCGTGATCATCGGCTACAGCCAAGTGTTGAAGAAAAGGCTGGAAGTGGAAACCCCCCTGCGGGAACACGCCGAAGAAATCGAAAAGGCCGGACAGCGCGCGGCGTCGCTCACGCGCCAACTTCTGGCGTTCAGCCGCCAGCAGGTGCTGGCACCGGCGGTTCTGAATCTGAACGCCCTGCTGACGGACATGGAGAAAATGGTGTCTCGCCTGATCGGCGAGGATATTGAACTTGGGTTGCGGCTTGATCCGGGAATTGGGCGCGTGAAGGCGGACCTGAGCCAGATTGAACAGGTGGTCATGAATCTGGTGGTGAACGTGCGTGACGCATCGCCCCACGGCGGCAAGCGGGTGATCGGGACAGAGAACGCAGTCCTGGATCAGGAGTATACGCGCCGCCATCCTGGGTCGAGAGTCGGATCGTACGTGATGCTATCGGTGATCGACAACGGCACGGGAATGAACGCGGAAACCCTGGCACATCTCTTCGAGCCTTTCTTCACCACGAAGGAGTCCGGCAAGGGCACCGGTCTTGGACTTGCGACTGTCTACGGCGTGGTGAAGCAGAGCGGCGGATACGTCGGAGTGGACAGCGAGCCAGGAAGGGGCAGCTGCTTCAGAGTGTATCTGCCGCAGATTAAAGAGGCGCTGAGCAACGACGCCGCTGGCGCGCCCCTACCGGCAACTTTTCGAGGGACGGAGACGGTGCTGCTGGTCGAGGATGCCGACGCATTGCGAAAACTCGCGCAGGCACTGCTGGAGGAAAACGGCTACCGCGTCCTGGCAGCGGAGAGCGGGGTCGAAGCCCTCAAAATCGCAGAGAAAGAGCAGGAGCGCATTCACTTGTTACTGACGGACGTGATCATGCCCGGGATGAACGGGCGAGCCCTGGCGGAGCGCCTGGCTCCGCAGCATAAGGGGTTGAGAGTGCTCTACATGTCAGGTTACACGCATACCGCGATCGCGGAACACGCAGTGCTTGAGTCGGGAACGTATCTGCTGCAAAAACCGTTCACGGAAGAGGCTCTGCTTCAGAAAGTTTGTGAAGTGCTGTGCGCGGACGCACCAGGCAAGTCCGCGTCGAAGCAGGCGCCGGTCCTGGCCGGAAGCGATGCAAGGTAGACGCGATCAGGAGAGTGCCGCACGTGCGACGATTGCTAATTGTGGATGATGACGAAGCGATACGCCGGCTATTCCGACTAAACCTGGCCGAGGACTACGAGATTATCGACACAGATGATCCCGAACAGGCGCTCGCCCTGGCGATGGAACACAAGCCGGACGCCATTCTGCTGGACATGCACATGCCCAAGTTTTCGGGTTTTGATCTGTGCCGGACGTTTCATTCCTTCAGTCAGACGCAGCTCGTTCCCATATTTGTCGTAAGCGGGGCGTTGGGAGGCGAAACGAAGGAGGCCTGCACGGCTTTTGGCGCGGCGGGATTTTTCGGGAAGCCGATCGATTTCGACGCTCTCAAGGAGCGCTTACGCTCGGTAAAGAGAAACACCATGGTGCCGCGCAGCGAGGTTCGCGTCCAGCTGCGAGTGCCCGTGAAGCTTTGCGGGACTGAAATCGATGGAACGGCATTTGAAGAAGTAACCAAAACGGAAAACGTGAGCTTGAGCGGATTCCTGTGCAGTTGCAAGGCAGCACTGCGAAGTGAGTCGGTGGTGGAGATTTTCCTGACCAGCGCCGACCGTCGGCCCGTCGGCAAGGCACGCTGCGTTCGGGCCGAAACGCGCGAGGGAGAGCCTCCGCAATACGCTTTCCGGTTTATCGGAAAAACGGGAACGTGGATTTTGAAGTAAGCGTGCGGAACTAGAGCGCTCTGCTTCGATGGGAACTTATCCTGCGCGGACGCCGCCCAGAAGGTAGTCGTCGATCGCTTTCGCGGCGCTGCGGCCTTCCGAGATCGCCCAGACGACAAGCGACTGACCGCGGCGCATGTCTCCGGCCGCAAATACTCCGGGAACGGACGTCATGTAGTTCTCCTTCGTGGCGATGTTGCTGCGCGCGTCGAGATGCACGCCGAACTGTTCCAGCATGCCTTTCTTCACTGGCCCGGTGAAGCCCAGCGCGAGCAAGACGAGGTCGGCATCAATCGAAAACTCCGTGCCGGGCAGAGATTCGAACTTCGGCGGCGGGCCCACGCGAACTGCATGCAACTGTTTCACGTTGCCGTGCTCGTCACCCGTGAACTTTGTCGTTCCGGCGGCCCAATCCCTCACTCCGCCTTCCTCGTGGGCGCTTTCGGTACGCAGTTGAAGCGGCCAGAGGGGCCAAGGTGTGCTGGGGGCGCGCTCCGCAGGCGGCATGGGCATGATCTCGAATTGGAGCACGGACTTCGCGTTCTGCCGGTGGCAGGTGCCCAGGCAGTCCGCGCCGGTATCGCCACCGCCGATGATCACCACGCGCTTGCCGGTGGCGAGGATTTGATCCGGCACGGGGTCGCCCGCGACGCGCTTGTTCTGCTGAGGCAGGAAGTCCATGGCGAAATGGATGCCCTTGAGTTCGCGCCCGGGCACTTTCAGGTCGCGCGGATTCTCGGCGCCGCCGGAGAGCAGAACGGCGTCGAATTCCTCGCGAAGATCCGCGGCGGGCACATTGCCGCCGACGTGCGTGTTCGTTCTGAAAATGACGCCTTCAGACGCCATCTGTTCGAGCCGCCGGTCCAGGACGTTCTTTTCCATCTTGAAGTCGGGAATGCCGTAGCGCAGAAGTCCGCCGATGCGGTCCGATTTCTCGAAGAGCGTCACCTGATGGCCGGCTCGATTCAACTGCTGCGCCGCTGCCATGCCGGCCGGCCCTGATCCCACGACCGCGACACGCTTGCCGGTGCGGATAGCGGGCGGCTCTGGCTTGATCCATCCCTCTTTCCACGCCCGATCCACGATCGTTTTTTCGATCAGTTTGATGCTGACCGCCGGCTCGTTGATGCCGAGCACGCAAGCCGCTTCACAGGGCGCCGGGCAGATGCGCCCGGTAAACTCCGGGAAGTTATTCGTGGAATGAAGGACCCGAGTCGCTTCCTTCCATTCGTCGCGATACACAAGATCGTTCCAGTCCGGGATGATGTTGTTCACCGGACAGCCGGTGTGACAAAAAGGAATGCCGCAATCCATGGAGCGGGCCGCCTGCGTGCGCACTTTATCGTCGGCGAAGGGAAGATAGACTTCGAAATAATCCCTGACGCGCTCCTTGACGGGGCGGCGCGTGGGAGTCTCCCGCACATACTCCTTGAAGCCGGTGACCTTACCCACGGATCACCTGCCCACCGGAATGTTTCCCGGCCTGCGCGGCAAGCACAGCGGAGGACACGCGCGGTATTCCGAGCACGCGCTTGAACTCGTGCGGGAATACCTTGATGAATTTCGGCAGCGTGGACTCCCAGTTTTCGATGATCCACTTTGCCTGCGTGCTTCCGGTTAACTCGCTGTGGCGCGCGATCAGTTGATACAGCAGATCGATGTCTTTATGGTTCGCGACCGGTTCGAGGTCCACCTCGGCGCGATTGCATCGAACCGACGGGAAATCGCCGAACTGGTCCAGGACGTAAGCGATGCCGCCAGTCATACCGGCCGCAAAGTTCCGTCCGGTGCGGCCGAGCACCACGACCAAACCGTTGGTCATATACTCACAGCCGTGGTCGCCGACGCCTTCCACAACCGCCGTAGCGCCGGAATTGCGGACCGCGAAGCGTTCACCGGCCATGCCGCCGAAGTATGCTTCGCCGCTGGTTGCGCCGTAGAGGCAAACATTGCCGATGAGGATATTTTCCTCGGGCACGAATTCGGACTGGCGCGGATGGTAGATGACCAGCTTCCCGCCGGATAGACCTTTGCCAACGTAGTCGTTCGCGTCACCTTCCAGCGTCAACGTCACGCCCTTCGCTAGGAACGCGCCGAAGCTCTGTCCCGCGCAGCCGGTGAACTGAACCCGGATGGTGTCGTCCGGCAAGCCCGTGGAGCCGTATCTTCGTGCGATCTCGCCGCTGAGCATCGTACCGACAGTCCGGTGAATATTGCGGATCGGCATGCTGAGAGAAACCGGCGTGCGATTTTCGATGGCTTCGTGCGTCATTTCGATGAGCTTGTAGTCGAGAGCCTTTTCCAGACCGTGGTCCTGCGCCTCCGTGCAGCGCCGCCCCACATGGCTCGGCATCGGGGGATTGTAGAGAACTGCGGACAGGTCGATTCCTTTGGCCTTCCAGTGGGTGATGTCCGACCGCTGGACCAGGCAGTCCACCCGGCCGATCATCTCATTCACCGTCCGGAAACCCAGCTCGGCCATCACCCTGCGTAGATCTTCGGCCACGTAGAAAAAGAAATTGATTACGTTTTCGAGACGCCCCTGGAATTTCTTCCGTAGCTCGGGATCCTGCGTCGCGATGCCGACGGGACAGGTGTTCAGATGGCATTTACGCATCATGATGCAGCCCATCGAAATCAGCGGCGCGGTGGAAAATCCAAACTCCTCGGCGCCGAGCAACGCGGCGATGGCCACGTCCCGGCCAGTCTGCAGCTTGCCGTCCACCTGGACGCGCACACGGCTGCGCAGATCGTTGAGCACCAGAACCTGCTGCGTTTCGGAAAGCCCGAGCTCCCAGGGAACACCGGCATGACGAATCGAACTGATGGGAGAAGCGCCCGTGCCGCCGTCGTAGCCGCTGATGAGGATCACGTCCGCGTGGGCTTTCGCCACGCCGGCTGCCACGGTTCCCACGCCTGTTTCCGCGACCAACTTCACCGATATCCGCGCACGAGGATTGGCGTTCTTCAGGTCGTGGATCAGTTGGGCCAAATCCTCAATGGAATAGATATCGTGGTGCGGAGGCGGCGAGATCAGGCCGACTCCGGGAATCGAGTGGCGCACGCGCGCGATGATCTCATCCACTTTGTGGCCGGGCAGCTGGCCGCCTTCGCCGGGTTTCGCGCCCTGCGAGATCTTGATTTGAAGATCGTCCGCGTTCACGAGGTAGTTCGTGGTTACGCCAAACCGCGCGGAAGCGACCTGTTTGATCGCGCTGCGGCGGAGGTCGCCATTCGCATCTGGCTTGAAGCGCGCCTCATCTTCGCCGCCTTCTCCCGTGTTGGATCGAGCGCCGATCCGGTTCATGGCGATCGCGAGCGTCTCGTGCGCTTCCTTGCTGATCGAGCCGAAGGACATGGCGCCGGTGGCAAAGCGCTTCACGATTTCGGAGGCGGGCTCGACGTCGTCCAGCGGCACGGGTGGCCCGTTCGGTTTGAAATCGACCATGCCGCGCAACATAAGCAGATCGCGATTCTGCTGGTCCACGATCTTGGCGAATTCCTCAAAGCTATCGAAACTCGATTGCCGAACGGCGTGCTGCAGCTTGCTGACGGTCAACGGGTTCAGAAGGTGACGCTCGCCGCGAACGCGAAATTGATATTCGCCGCCGACCCGAAGCTCGGTTTCCGATTCACTGGGCGGCAGCATGGCGAATTCGTGCTTCATGAGCGCTTCGCGAGCCAGGATTTCGATGTTCACGCCTTCGATGCGCGAGGCGGTTCCCGTGAAATAGCGCTCGATGACCGAGCGGCTCAAACCGATGGCCTCGAAAATCTGAGCGCCTTGATAACTCTGCAAGGTCGAGATGCCCATCTTCGAAAAGGTCTTCAGCAGGCCCTTATCGGTGGCCTTCATGTAGCTTTTGAAGATCTTGTCCCAGGTACTTTCGGGCGGGAAGTGGCCGTCCTTGTAAAGGTGCTCGAGGGTTTCGATGGCCAGATACGGGTTGACGGCGCTCGCGCCGTAGCCCAGGAGCAGAGCGAAATGCATCACCTCGCGCGGTTCGCCGGATTCGACGATTAAGGCGACCTGGTTGCGCGTCTTTTCGCGGATCAGATGATTGTGAACGGCGGATAGCGCCAGCAGGCTCGGGACCGGCGCGTGCGCGGCATCCACGCCGCGATCGGAGAGAATAAGAATCGTATAGCCGGATTTGACCGCGGCGGAGGCGCGCACGCACAAATCTTCGACGGCCTTTTCGAGTTGCTGTTCGCCCCCGCTCACGGGGAAGAGAGCCGACAGAGTCGTGGCGAGGAAATCGCCCCACTTTACGCCGCGCAGCTTTTCAAGCCGCCAATTCGAAATGATGGGGTGGCGAAGCTTGAGCGTGTGGCACTGCTTCGGAGTTTCGTCCAGCAGATTTCCCTCGCGCCCGATGTAGGTGTTCAGCGACATGACCAGGTCTTCGCGGATCGGATCGATCGCGGGATTCGTCACCTGGGCGAACGTCTGCTTGAAGTAGTTGAACAGGAGCTGCGGCTTATCGGACAGGCAAGCCAGCGGCGTATCGATGCCCATCGAGCCGACCGGTTCCTCGCCTTTTATCGCGGATGGCTGCAGGATCGTCTTCAAGTCTTCGTCGGTGTAGCCGAAGGCGCGCTGGCGCATCAAGATCGTTTTGTGATCCGTCGGCTGAACATTCACGGGGCTGGGAAGATCATCCAAAGTGATCTGGTTTTCTTTCAGCCATTGGGCGTACGGCTGCCGGGCTGCCAGCTGTTTCTTCACTTCGCCGTCTGAAATCAGGCGCTTTTGTTCCGTGTCCACCAGGAGCATGCGGCCAGGCGCGAGGCGCCCCTTCATGCGCACGTCTTCGGGTTTCACGGGCAGCACGCCGGCTTCGGAAGCCATGATGACCAAGCCGTCCGTGGTAACCAGGTACCGGCCGGGGCGCAGTCCGTTGCGATCGAGCTTGGCGCCGATCACCCGACCGTCCGTGAAAGCGACCGCAGCCGGGCCGTCCCAAGGCTCCATCAACGATGCGTGGTATTCGTAGAAGGCTTTAACGTCCTGCGGCATCTCGGGATCGTTGTCCCATGCTTCGGGAATGAGCATGGACATCACGTGGGGCAGACTGCGGCCGCCGAGTGTCAGCAACTCCACCGCGTTGTCGAGCATAGCGGAATCGCTGCCGCCCGGAGTGATGATCGGCAGCAACTTTTGCATGTCTTTCCCAAACAGCGGGGAAGACAAAACGGACTGGCGCGCGTACATCCAGTTTGCATTCCCACGCAGCGTGTTGATCTCACCGTTATGGCAGAGATAGCGGTAGGGATGCGCGAGTTGCCAGCTCGGAAACGTGTTGGTCGAGAAGCGCTGGTGGACCAGGCACAGCGCGCTCATGACTTCGGGATCGGACAGCTCCTTGTAAAAACTGGCGATCTGCGGAGCCAGAAGCAATCCCTTGTAAACAATCGTCCGCGACGATAGAGACGGGATGTAGAAGAAATCCTTCTCTTTGAGGTCGGATTCCGCCATGGCGGTTTCCGCCGCTTTGCGCAGGACGTAGAGCTTGCGCTCGAGGGCGTCCTGGTCCATGCCCGGCGCGCGCCGGATGAAAATCTGCTCGATGTAGGGCTGAGTGTTGCGCGCGACGCGCCCGATCGTGTCACCGTTGATCGGCGTGTCGCGCCAGCCGAGCACGGTTAGCCCCTGCTCGCGCACGGTTCTTTCCACGATGCCTTCGCAGAGGATTCGGTCCTGCGGGTCTACGGGAAGAAATATCATCCCGACGCCATATTCGCCGGGCGGGGGAAGCGTGAAACCGAGGCTCGCGCATTCGCGCTCGAAAAAAGCGTGCGGAATCTGAATCAGGATGCCCGCACCGTCGCCCGTCTCCGGATCGCAGCCGCACGCGCCGCGGTGGGTGAGATTGACCAGAATCTGAATACCCTTGAGCACGATATCGTGGGATTTCTGCCCTTCGATATTGGCGACGAAACCGAGGCCGCAAGCGTCATGCTCGTTCTCCGGGCGGTACATGCCCTGCGCTTCGGGCAAGCCCGAAAATGGGTAGATGGATTTCATTTTGCGCCGCTTTTTCATGATGCGACTGAACCTAGGCGAGGGTACATCTTAGCATTTCTTTCCACAGCGTTCTTCTTCAACTCGTCGCGCCGGCGCAGGACACTTTCGTTTATCCAACCCATCAGAAATACAAATATGGCCGAATTTGCATTGGAAAGACGGGAGCTACACCGGCCATGACGGCTGGTGCTGCGCCGTCGGCCGGTCCAGCTATTCCGGGTGGAGGTGCGGCTGCGGGACGGCGCAGATGATTCCCGACACGGCCGTGAAGCTCGCCCCGAACATCAGTGCGACGCTGGCGCCATGGAGCGTGACTCCGCCATTCGCGGAAAGTCCGAATATCACCGCAACAACCGAAACACCGATGGATTGTCCGAGTAGGCGGGACATCGTGCTGATGCCGCCGGCGCCTCCGCTCCGCTCCTTGGGTGCGCTCGCGACCATGGCGCGGTTGTTGGGAGCTCCGAAGAAACCAAATCCTGCGCCGCCGAGCGCGGCTCGCCATACGATCTGGAAAACGGTGGGATGCGCCCCCACCAAGCCGAGCAGGATCAGCCCGGACGTCATTCCAGCCATGCCGATGGTGCCGAGGACGCGGATCGGAACACGATCGGCCATCCTTCCGGAGATATGCGACATGATTCCGGCCGCGATCGGCCACGGACTGAGAAGCAGCCCAGCCATCACTTGCGAGAACCCCATCACGTCAATGAAATAAAAGGGCAGAACTACAACGGCGAGGCCCTGCGCCATGAACGCGCACAACGACGCCGAGGAGGAGAGCGCAAAGATCGGGCGCTTGAACAAATCGATTGCCAACATCGGAACCGACAGGTGGCTTTGCCGCTTGACGAGGGCGGTGCCGGCAATCGCGGCGCCGATTAATTCGGCCACGAGGATCGCACGCGCTTTGCCGTTGCCGATGCCGTCGATACCGGTAATCAACAGAGTCACCGCGATCCCATTCAAGACTGCACTCCAAAAGTCCCAGCGATGACGCGAGCCTTCGGCCGGGGCGAGGCAGCGCTCGGACATGCTCAACGCGAGCAGGCCGAAAGGAATATTAATGGCAAACAGCCAGTGCCATGTGGTGATCGCAAGAATTGCCGAGGCGACGCTCGGGCCGGCGGCGGCGGACGTGAAAACCACGAAGCCGCCGAGACCAATCCCGCGGCCCAGCAGCGCGCGCGGGTAGGTGTACCGCATCACGGCCGCGGAGACACTCCAGATGCATGCGGCTCCCATTCCTTGAATCACGCGAGCCAGCACGAGTGTGTTCAAAGAATGTGGAAGAGAGCAGCCCGCCGACGCGAGCGTGAAAATCACCAGACCGCCCTGATACACGCGCTTGTAGCCGATGATATCCACCAGCGAGGACAGCGGCACGACGCAGATGCCGACCGTCAGCAGAAAAGCATTGACGACCCAGATGGACGCCGCGGGACTGGCATGAAGCTGCGTCGCGATGCTGGGCAAGGCAGTGTTGGCGATGTTGCCGTCGAGGACGGACATGGCAAGTCCGACCAGATAACTGATCATCGCCCAGCGGCGTTGGGAGCCGGGCAAGCCGTCGGTGAAACCCATTTCACCCGAAACAGGAATTGTTATTTCGGACATTTGGCCTACGCCACTCCCGGATATGTTCGAAGTGTTGTGATCGCGCGAGCGCTCAAGTCCGGCGTTCGCGAATCAAGCGGATGGCATCGGGCAGAGCCGAGCCTCCGGTTCCCCCGGAATCCGCATCTCCGTTCGGGCCCTGAAGGTCCTCGATCGGCGTATCGCCTTCGCCGGGCGCGAGGAAAAGATTCGTTTCGATGCCGTGCTGTCGCGTGTAAAGGTCGTAGTAGCGGCCTCTGCCCGAGTACAGCGACGCGTGGGTGCCGCGCTCGATGATTTTTCCGGCCTCGACGACCAATATCTGATCGGCGCGGCGGATCGTGGATAGGCGATGGGCGATCACAAACGTGGTGCGCCCGCGCATCAAGAAATGTAATCCCTCCTGAATCAGCGCCTCGGATTCGGAATCGAGGCTCGACGTGGCTTCGTCGAGGATGAGGATTCGCGGATCCGCCAGGATGGCGCGCGCGATCGATACGCGCTGCTTCTGCCCTCCGGAAAGTTTCACGCCGCGTTCGCCGACCACCGTCTCGTATTTCTTTGCAAATCCTTCGGCGAATTCATCCACGCGAGCGATACGGCATGCCGCGAGGATTTCTTCCTCGCGGGCGTCCGGGCGGGCGAAAGCCACATTCTCGCGGATCGAGCCGTCGAAGAGAAACGTCTCCTGCAGCACGACTCCGAGCTGCGTGCGATAGGAATCGAGGCGCACGTGCGCCAGGTCCACTCCGTCCACGAGCACTCGGCCCGTAGTAGGCACGTAGAACGCCGCGATCAGCCCGATAATCGTGGATTTCCCGGCGCCCGATGGCCCGACCAGCGCCGTCGAGGTGCCGGGAGCGGATTCGAAACTGACGCCGCGCAGAACCGGCTTTCCGGGATCGTACGCAAAGTCCACATTTTCGAAAACGACGCGGCCTTTGAAGCGATCGAGCCGCTCGGTCCGCAGCGGGTCCTGATCCTCGAGTTTTTCGCTCAGCACTTCTCGAGTGCGCTCGAGTCCCGCGAGGGCTTCGGTCATTTGGGGGCCGACGGAAGCAATCTGCGCTACGGGCGCGATCAGAAATGCGAGAAAAGCCATGTAAGACACAAGCTGCCCCGGCGTCATCGTTCCGGCAAGATTGTGTCGCGCGCCGAGATACATAATCGACGCAGAAACAATCCCCATCAATGTCGTGGCGGAAAGGCTCATTAATGAAGTGGCCGTCAGTGTTTCCAATACGTTGTCGAGCAGCTTCTGCACACCGCCCCTAAAGACTTTTTCCTCGCGCTCCTCAGCGTGGTAACCCTTCACGACGCGCACGCCGCCGAGCGATTCCGTAAGCCGTCCAGTCACCTCGGCGTTGAGTTTGGGCCGCGCGCGATACATCGGGCGAATCGTCTTGAATGCTTTGCTTAGCCCGACGCCAAAAATCACGACAGCGACGAATGCTGCCGCAGTCATCGAGACGCTGACGTGCAATAGATAGCCCAGAGCCAGAATCGCGGTGACGATCCCACCGGCGAAATCCACCAGGCCGGTACCGATCAAGTTGCGGACGCCTTCCACATCGCTCATGATCCGCGAGACGAGCACACCCGTTTTGTTCGCGTCGTAGAACGATACCGGCAGGCGCCCGATATGAGCCTGCACCGCGACGCGCAGCTCGGTGATCATTCGCTGGGATGATTTCGAGAGCAACTGCGTGAGCGAGTAAGAGGTCATGCCCTGCACGATCGTCGCGCCGACAACTGCCAGCACGATGCGCGGCAACAGATATGCCTGATGCTTGCCGATCACGTTGTCGAACAAAAACTTGAGCGAATAGGGGGCTATCAGCCCGGAAACGCGGTTGACGAGCATCAGAGCGAATCCGCCTGCGAGTATCCACCGGCGCGGCTTGATCAACTCCCAGACGTGAGGCAGCAACTTCCAGAAGGGCTGCTTCGAGTGGCTATTTTGGCCAGCCGTTGCGGATCGCGGCGACCTTTCGGCTCCTCTGGTCGCCTTGCCCGAAGGGGATGATGGAAATGGTGGCATCCTAGATAGGTTCGTCCGCGCTAATTTATTTTAAGCTGCTTGGATTATAGCGGAACGGCCGGTCGAGCGCGATGTTTGCACAGTCGGAGGAACAGGGTCGCAAAGGATCGACTGCGCAGCGGAAGCTTTCTAGGGCGTTCAATCGCTGACCGCGCGATGGATTAAAGCGTCGTGCTCATGTCGCTCGAGGTGCCACCAGCCGCGGGCACATAGCATTTGCGCGTGTAGTCCATCACCATGCGGTCGGCATTGAACCGCCAGCCGAGGGTTCGGATGGTTCGCTTCATGCGCTTAATCCAGCCGCGCGGGAGCCCGTCGCGGTCGCGTTGATAGTAGAGCGGAATCACCACATCAAGCAGCGTGCGATACAGGTCTTCGCCGTCGCGCGCGTCGTGAACGTCCATGTGGGAATGAGTCCTGCCGGTGCCGATCGCGAAACCGTTTAAGCCGTCGTAGGCCTCCGCCCACCAGCCGTCGAGCACGGACAGATTCAGACCACCGTTCAAGACGACTTTCTGGCCGCTCGTACCCGACGCCTCCAGCGGACGCCGCGGGTTGTTCAGCCACACATCCACGCCCTGGACGAAATGGCGTCCGACGTTAATGTCATAGTCTTCGACGAAGACAAACTTGTCCGCGAACTGCGGATTGCGCATCATCTGAGCAATTTCTTGCAGCATGCGCTTGCCGGGATCGTCCCGCGGATGAGATTTTCCGGCGAAAACAAATTGAACCGGCCGCTTCGGATCGTTCACCATCGAGGCCAGCTTTTCGATATCCCTCAGAATCAAGTCGGCCCGCTTATAGGTCGCGAAGCGGCGCGCAAACCCGATGGTCAAGGCATCCGGGCTGAACAGGTTGCTTAGCCTCTGCAGCACTTCTGGAGCTTCGTTGCGGCGCTCGGCTTGGGTTACCGCGCGGCGGCGAACGAATTCCAGAAGGCGCGATTTCAAACTGAGATGCGTTTCCCAAAGTTCGCCATCGTCCACACTTTCGATGCCTTCCCAGATGCGCGCCTCGCTGCTGTGTTCGTGCCACCCCGTTCCCAGATGCCGGTCGTAAAGACGAAACATTTGCGGCGCGAGCCACGTGGGGACATGCACGCCATTGGTGATATGTCCGATGGGCACGGCGTCTTCCGTCTTGCCGGGATAGAGCCCCGTCCACATCGCCCGGGACACCTCGCCATGCAGAGCGGAAACGGCATTGGCGCGTCGCGCCATCTTCAACCCCAGGACCGTCATGCAGAACTCTTCGTTCTGGTTGCCGGGATTCTCGCGTCCGAGGGCCATCAATTTGTCGGGCGACAGCCCCAGAAATTCTCCGAGAGGCCCCAGGTGTTCCTCGATGAGCTCCGCGCCAAAGCGATCGTGCCCCGCCGGCACTGGCGTGTGGGTGGTAAACACCACCTCCCGCGAAACGCGGTGGACTGCATCGTCGAACCCCAGGCCTTCATCCTGCATACGATTGCGAATGGCTTCGAGGACCGCAAATCCGCTGTGCCCTTCGTTGAGGTGAAGAACGCCCGGCGTGATGCCCATCGCTTTCAGGGCACGAAAACCTCCCACACCGAGCAACAGCTCTTGCCGGATTCGGACACGCGCATCTCCACCATAGAGACGCGATGTGAGCTCGACGTCTTGTGGGGCGTTCCCCTCTACGTTTGAATCGAGAAGAAGCAGATCGCAACGACCCACTTTCATGCGCCAGACTTTCGCGCGGATCAAACCGCTGCGCGTTTCGATTTGCACCGTTACCGCTTCGCCGTTAGCCCCGATCGCCAGTTCCATGGGCAGCTGGGTTACATCCGACTCCAGATAATCCTCCTGTTGCCAGCCGCTGGCGTCGAGCCATTGCCGGAAGTATCCCTGGCCGTAGAACAGGCCTACGCCGACCAGCGGAATGCCCAGATCGGACGCGCTCTTGATGTGATCGCCTGCGAGGACACCCAATCCGCCAGAGTATTCTGGAATCGATTCGTGCAATCCGAACTCGGCCGAGAAATACGCCACGGGGCGGGGTCGCAGCACGCCGGCGTGCCTGGTGCCCCATGTGCGATCGGCTTCGAGGTATTCGAGCTGGCGACGGTACGCATAGTTAATGCGGCTATGCAGCACCAGTTCTCCAGCGCGGTGCTCGATTTCTGCAAGAGGAATCTCGCTCAGCATGGACACCGGATTGTGATTGAGCTCTCTCCAGCGCACTGGATCCAGGTCGCGGAACAGGCTCGTCGAATCATAGTCCCACGACCACCACACGTTGCGGGCCAGCGACCAGAGCCGCTCCTGTGCAGGCGCGATGAACCGATCGAGGGTGCGAGCTTCGCTCACGACCGGCGCCACCTCCGCGGCTGCTTTCGCCAGCATCTGAACTTCGTCTTCCCGAAAGACTCGTGCCTCGATGGTTTGGACGACGAGAACGCCTTGGAGAACGCCTCGATCAATCAGCGGAACGCCGAGGAACGATTGGTATGCGTCTTCACCCGCTTCACGGAAGTACTTAAACCGCGGATGATCTTTCGCCTGCTCCACGGCAACGGGATGCACCTGTTCGGCCACCAAGCCGGCTAAACCTTCGTGGATTCCCATGCGCAGAGTGCCGATACATTCGCGGCGCAGCCCCACGGTGGCGGCCAACACCAAATTCGCCCGGTCGGGCTCCAAAAGGTAGGCCGAACACACGTCGGTTTCAAACCGCTTGGCAATCAGCGCGACCACATTCATCAGGGTTTCGGCCGGCTTGCCTCCCTGCTGTGCGAGGTTCCCGATCTCTTCGAGAGTCAGGACGTAACTCGCATCACGCTCTTCGGTGCTCTGGCTCAAGGTCTCTATTTCCTTGCCATAAATTTTCCGTCGGACGCCCGATTGTGCCATTGCGTCTGCCTCTATTTATCTCATGCCTTGACGATTGGGAAGCGGTCGCGCGAGAGCCACGGTCGCGGAGATGCAACCCCCCGCACTTCGCTGCCGCCTGGCTCAGGCCCTGCCACGGCAAAATTCGCAGTCAGCTGACCAGCACCCCGCAGAACTCTAGTTGCCGGGTGCATGCCAAGTCCAATCCAAATTGCTGATTGTGAATATCACCGGTGACTGCGGGGCCATTTTTCAAGTTGCGGGACGAAATGCGGAAACGAGGGAGGCTTCAAGCGCCGCGCCTCAGCGCGCGGCGTCGGTAAAATGAAACCGGAGGTCCACTTCCTTCTGGACTTCGATAGGCTTGCCATCAAGGAAGGTCGGAGAGTAACGCCACTGCAGAACGGCTTTCTCCGCAGCCTCGACAAGCAATCGCGAACCGCCCAATACGGCTACGCCACGGACGCTGCCATCTGCGCCGATCGTGACATTCAGCCTGACAGTGCCTTCCACTCGTTGGATTCTGGCCAATGTCGGATAGCTTGGATCCACGCGGCGCACTAACTGACCCTGTTTGACGACGCCAGTCGCGGGCGGCGGTTCGGGCACGCGCAGGGTCGGCGGTCCCGCGAGGGCGTGAGAATTGATCGCTCCCGACGATGTCAGGACACTTTCAGTCCCGCCCGGAGCATCCGCTAGAACCGGTGGGTTCTCTTTCACGAGCCTGCCATCATCGGCAGCTGCTCGTCTTTGTTGCGGGGGAGAGAGGATCCACGTCCGGAAGCCCGACTTCAGCTTGCGCGCTGGCGAGGGAAGGATTGCGGAGGTCGGTCGGCGAGCGCTATCTGCAGAATTGTCCAGCGGGCCATCGAACGGGATCGTCCACCGCTGGTTATTCGCATTCACTACTTCGATTTCGGAGAGTCGAGCCACCGGCATCGCAGAGCTCGATGCGTTCCCGCGATCGGCCGCGCCGTTCTGCAACGCAATCGGATGAATTCTCAGAAAAAATTTCCCCAAGTCTCCCTGTCCGGCCGCCCACCCTAGGGCGAGTGAACCAACGGCAAGAAGCCCAAGGATGGTCGCCAGAGCCGCGTGGTTGCTGAACAGCCTGGACACGACGTGAGGCGCGGAGGCGGCCATTTGAACAGCTTGTTCGGGGGCGGATTCATGAGCTTGATTCGGAGCCGACGCGCCCGTCTCAGCCATGCTTGACAAGTTCATCTCTGGAACCGGTGCGGCCGGTATGGCATGTCCAATTTGTACGGCGGAAGCCACCGGGTCATGTTCCTCGCTTCGATCCTTTGTGACGAAGCTCGCCTCCACGGTAGGGGCGGTTGAAATCGCGGGTTCGCCTGCGTCGGGTACCGTCGTTGACGGTTCGACGTCTTTTGAAGACGTGCCTAGCTCGACATCTGCTCCGGCCGGCAAATTTTCGCGGACGAACCATTCTCTGATTCGGCTGCGTGCTTCCTCGGGGAGATCGACAAACTCGAGACCCGCCACTTTTCTCGATGGGCCCGTCCAGGTGATCCGCGCGTTTGCTTCGATCCAGCCCTCGGACTCCGACAATTGAAAACGCACGCCGGGCAGAAGGTCGTCCATCAGGCTTGTGACGGCTTGCACGGAGAGGCCGCCTTCACTGATGTTCAGGATAATGCCGCCATTTCCTTCATCGAGTTCCACGTAGGCGAGGGACCGGATCGGTTGGCGGGCGTACAGGCGGCGCTCGGACGGCGGTACTGGGTCGTGGGCTTGTGCGAGAGTGTTGGACATAACCGACGAACTTCCTTTGGTTGCGGGCCCGGGTTCCGCAACGATCCGCTGATTCCACGAATTGTATGCTGGCCGAGGGGGCAATTCAAGACTGCGGCCGAGACAGGCCGGAACTTCCGGACCAGAGTCAGTTTTGGCCGTTCGACGCGGGAGCTTGCTGGGATTCCGGCGACGTAGTGGCGAGTTCGATTTGATACCGATTCGCCTGATCGAATAGCACGAATCCCTGGAGGCCCGCAACTTGGTCGGCCACAAACTGCCTAAGCTGGCGATCTGCGGAGGAATCCCTCTGCGTCGGCCAGTCGAAGGGATGGCTCATTTCGAGCGAGATGCGGGTTCGATCGTTGGCGGGCACGAACGCGGCAGAATCCAGGCTAACTTGTTGGGCGGCGGTCAAGATTCCATTCGGCTTGAGCCGGCTCATAATCACGACGTTCGGTCCGCTCGCGAGCCGGTAGTCGGTGCCCGTTCTATTGTCCAAGTCGTAGGAAAAGACCACGGCTGCATGGGCGGAATCCACTTCGTGTACCCGCACACCCGCGAGCGTGCTCTCGATCGCGCGTGAGTTCCACGAATTCGTCCGAGCGGTGAAGAATCGGGCCCGTGAAAATGCGGCGAGGAGCAGGACCAGCGCGAGTCCGCAAACCGCCAGTCCGATCCAGCCGAGTTTTTTCCAGTGCCGCATCAGTATCGCATCAAGTGGGGAATCTATCACAGAAGCCCAGGTTACACGATGCACGCGCAGCCGTGGGAGAGCCTACTCACATCGTATCCCCCTGGCGAAGTTGAAATGCATTAGTCCGAAGCGGTGGGAAGAACTCGCCGCCCGGGTTAAAGGGTAGGACCGGGGGGGCGCGGCGCGCGTAAAATCCGGGCGCCATGATTACCCCCGCTCGTTATTTCGATCTGGTGCGTGATATGA
>JARLGK010000168.1 GCA_031296075.1 Candidatus Acidiferrales bacterium | reverse complement strand
TTCAAACTCCCTGGCAGATCATCCAGCGACTCCATCCCCACTCTCCCCTCCAACTCTGCTTGCTTCCTCCCGTCATCCTCGACTACCACCTCAACCCACAGCGGGGATACGATGTGCCCAGGCTTCCCTACATTTTCGGGCTGGGGCGCGACTTCGGTGAACCAGAGGCCATCGGGACGAGACAGGCCGGATGCGCCGGCAAGCGCCTATTGGGGAAGCACCCAATCGAGCGGCTTGTCGTTGAACTGAAAATCGCAGGATTGCCCCGCTGTTCCGCCTCCGTCCACGCGAACGACGCTGGCGTTTCCGATAAACTGCGCCCCGATTGCCGCGAGATAGACTGCGACCACGGCGCCTTGCTTCAGGCTGGCCCGGCATGCGCAGCGAAAGCCTTGTGCCGACACACTCTCGGTCATGATAGTCACATCCAGAGGCGCTCCCGCGGAATCCGATCCCGTGAGTTTCAGCGCCGCGCGGATACGAACGCGGGGTTCGGCGCGGGTCATGGTGCCTCCGCCTTCCGTAACCACGGCCAATTCCTTGCGCAGATGGTCGAAGTCCACGGGCTTCTGAAAAAAGTCCCTTGCGCCCAGGTTCCTGCAAAAACCTGCGTAACGCGCGCTCGATTCTCCGGAAACGATGAAGATGGGAATCTTCTGCGTGAAGCTAAGAGAGGAGAGCGTCTGGCAAATCTCGAAGCCGGAATATCGGGGCATCATCAGATCCAGCAGGATAGCATCGGGCTTTTCTTGCAGTGCGAGCACGATGCCCTGTTCTGGATCGGAGGTATCGGTAATCTGGTAGGAGCCCTCCAGCTGAATTCGCAGGAGCTTCCTCATGGATTCGTCATCGTCGATCAGCAGCAGGCGGCGCATTCCCAATCTCCCGATTCCTATAGAGTACCGGCAGCCGGCGCTGCATCGGACCGTATTTTGAGCACCGCCGCCGTCATGTCATCGCTCGATTGTCCCCCCGTGAACTGTTCGATCGCGTCGAAAAGAGAACGGAGAAATAGGTCGGGCGATTCGTTGTCCAGCATCGTGCAAAGATCTCCGAGGCGCGAGGGGCCGAACTGATCACCGTCCGGTCCGGTGGCTTCGACAAGACCGTCGGTGGCGAACAGGACAGCATCGCCCGGCGCGAGCCGTACGGTGGACTGCTGATAGGTCGCGAAATCGAATAGTCCTGACGGCAGGCCGCCCTCGCCGATCGCACAGGACCCGTTGGCCCACAGATGCAGCGGAAGCGGCAATCCTGCGTTGGCGACCCGAAGCTCGAGCGTCGCCGGATCGAAGACGGCGTATTGGCTGGCGCAGTATCGGGTTGGTATCGGTCGCACCATCAGGCACTTATTGAATAGTTCCAACACCGCCGCCGGTTCTTCGCCTGTCTTTCGGATTGAGCGCAAGCCGCCCACGGCGAGCGCCGCGTACATGGCCGCCGGTAGTCCCTTTCCGACGACGTCGCCCATGTAGATCCCCAGCTTCCCGTCCGACATGCAGAAGTAGTCCAGGAAGTCGCCGCCCACTTCGCTGAATGTGCGGACGAGATAGGTGATCTCGTAGTCGGGCCCGTGAAGCGGCTCTCGAGGAAGAAGCGCCTTGTGAACGAGGCAGGCCTCGCCCACCGCTAGCTCAGAGAAGCCCGAAGTTTTCCCAGTGATTGGCATGGAGAACGTTTCGCCGAACCGAAATTCGCGATGTTCTTCCTTCCTGATTTACCGATCGCCGGACGCGGGGCCGAACGTGCTACGAGCAAGCGATGTATCCGACGAACTACCTTCAATTTACGTTACGGCCAATTGGAGGCCTTTGCAAGCACACCACGTTCAGTTCTAGCAACTGCACCGGCCGTCGCGGAGCTACCGGCTGCTCCATCGCTGTCCGTAGCGAGAGTTGGAGTGAATTGTCCGTTCGTTGACACTGCCCAACTCGCGTGTTACGTTCCGCGACGGTCATGCACCAGCGCTCTCGTTCCGCAAGACGCATTGCCATCATCCCGGGCGACGGCATCGGCAAGGAAGTGATTCCGGAAGCCATCAAGGTACTGAAGGCGGCCGCGACTGCCGGTGGCAGGGAAATCGCGCTCACCGAATTCGATTGGGGCGCGGACCGTTACTTGCGGGACGGCACAGCCCTCCCGCCCGATGCCCCCGAAATGTTTCGGCGCGACTTTGACGCCATTCTGCTTGGCGCGCTGGGCGATCCGCGCGTCCCCGGAAACCAGCACGGCGCCGACATTCTCCTGGGCCTGCGGTTCCAGCTCGATCTGTACGTAAACGAGCGCCCCTGCGTGCTTTTCGAGCAAAATCTCACGCCTCTCAAGGGCCGCTCGGAGAAGGACATTCATTTCCACGTGATCCGCGAAAATACCGAAGGGCTTTACGCCGGGATGGGCGGATTTTTCAAGAAGGGAACCGCCGACGAAATCGCCACACAGGAGGACATCAATACGCGCAAGGGCGTCGAGCGCATTCTGCGTTACGCATTCGAGTTCGCCCGTCGCCGCGGCTACCGTCGGGTGTGCATGAGCGACAAATCGAACGCGCTGGCCTATGGACACAACCTCTGGACGCGAGTCTTCGCCGAGGTCCGCGGCGACTATCCCGAAATCGAAGCGAGCCACATGTACATCGACAATCTATTGCTGCAAATGGTCCGGGACCCCGCGCAGTTTCAGGTGATCGTGACCTGCAATCTCTTCGGCGACATCGCAGGCGACCTGGGCGCGGCGCTGATCGGCGGGCTGGGGATCGCGCCTTCCGGGAACATTCATCCGGGGCGGGTCTCGTTGTTCGAGCCGGTACACGGCTCGGCGCCGGATATCGCCGGGGAAAATATCGCGAATCCGATGGGAGCGGCGCTGGCGGCGGGGATGATGTGTACGTATCTCGGTTGGACGGCAGAGGGGCAGGCCATCGAAGACGCGGTGCGCGCCGCGATTCGCGAGGGCAAGACGACCTCGGATGTCGGCGGCTCACTGACCACGCGACAGGTCGGCGACTGGCTCGCCGGTAAACTGGCATCAGCCTAGATCCCGCCGTATGTTTCGGCGCACTCACTTTTCCTTTTTGCTCTTCTCTCCGTTTTTCTTTATGCTGAACTGTCTTCGATAATCCTTGGGTGCCGCTTCGCGGGAGGTTTCATCCGATGTCGGTCAGACCAGCAGTTCTCAGCGCGTTCGCGTTATTGATCGCGGCGATCCCATGCGCCGGCCAGACGCCGGCGGCACCGGTCCCGGCGGCAGCGGCGCCAGCCTCCGTTTCTCCGGAGCAGGCGCGCCTGCTCAAGTCCGCCGAGGCGTTTGTCCGCCACTTCTTTGGTTGGGCTCCCGACATCAAAGTGACGCTGGGTCCGCTCGGCCCATCCGTCTCGCCGGCTTTCTACGTGGTTCCCATTCAAGTGACGCTGGGCGAACAGATTCAAACCGGCGAAGTTTTCGTCAGCAAGGACGGCAAGACGCTTCTGCGCGGCGAAATGTATGACATTTCCGCCGATCCTTTTGCGGCCAACCGCGAGAAGGCGCACCTCGAGGGGAATCCGTCCAAAGGGCCGGCCGACGCACGCGTCACGCTGGTGGAGTTCAGCGATTTTGAATGCCCGCATTGCCGGGAATTATACGAAGCGCTCAAGGCCGTGGAAGCGCGCTATCCGCAAGTGCGGATCGTCTATAAGGATTTTCCGCTCACCACGATTCATCCGTGGGCGCAGACGGCCGCTCTCGGTGGTCGCTGTGCTTTCGAGCAGTCGCCAGCGGCGTTCTGGAAGGTTCACGACTCTATCTTCGACAATCAGGACGTGCTTTCCGCCGAAAATGTCTGGGACAAGCTCGTCGATTTCGCCACGCAGGCCGGTCTGAATGTGGACACGTTCAAAGCCTGCCTCTCGTCGCCCGATGCCGAGAAGGCCGTTGACGCCAACCGCGCCGATGGTGTGGCGCTCGACGTAAGCAGCACGCCGACGGTTTACGTTAACGGGCGCCCACTCGTAGGCGGAGATGTGGAGACGCTCGACCGCTTCATTGATTTCGAGCTGGCCGCCAAGAATTAGGGTTGTCGCGGCCGGTCCGCCGTCGCGGCTTTCAACCGCGCGATCAGTTGTGTGGCATCCGTTTTCTCGTCACCTTCAGGCGAAAGATACGCGGTCCATTCCACGTCAGGGAATCCCATCCGCGTAGCTTGTGCGGGGAGCTGCTCTCGGCGCGCTTTCGGGTCGCGGCTCCGAATTTGCCGCAGCGCTTCGTACACTACCCGGTGCTCCGGTTCTTGCCATATGTGGTCCGCCAATTGGCTCGTCAGCCCATCCCAAGCAGCTGGAGTGCTGGCACTGCCGCAGAGCGCCCGCAGAATCCTGCGCTCGAGATGCAGCACAGTGTCGGACTCGTGATGGCGTGGCATCGAATGTAGACGCGACAGCGAGGCTTATTGTAGCGATTTGTGGACGAAGCGCTTGAGAATAGAAAGTAGTGGCGATGCGCGAAGGCCTGGCGACTGGAAGTAAGACTCGAACTACGCGGCGGGAAGTCGAGAATCGGCTGCTTTAGGCGGCAACGTGCGCGACAACCGGACGGACAAAATCAATTCGGTCGATTGTGGCCGCCACTCCGTAAACAGGCGTCAATTCGCCCTTGAGTTCCGAAACGCGCAGGGCCTTGGCGCTGGCGCGGACGAGCACGGATGCGCCGCGGTCTTTCTCCGTTGGCAGCGCAAATGTCAGCTCCATGCCGGTGCCAGGCTCGAGTGCGACACCCGAATGAAAGTAGATCCCCGACCGGGAAATGTCTCGGAGCTGAGCCGTATGGAACTCGGCGGGACGAAGGCGGGATGTACAGACCTGCAATGGCAGGTAGACCTCGTACCTTCTTGCTTTTCTGCGTTCTCCCATAGGCCCCCTCTGCGCCAAATGAGATGCACGAACTCTGCCAGCTACCCGAGCTACCCTTTTATTGATTAGATGCGGCTTACGAGATTCCGGTAGAGTTCAATATGAACTTAACCGAGGAAAAATTTCCTAGAGTGGGAAAAAGCTGCACGCCTGTCGCATCGGAGTAGTCCTAGAACTAGGCCATTATATAACTTAGTGATAGGCAGGGCCTTAGAGCAGGGGATCGATTAGGACGGAGGAGCCTTCTGCCTCCGTAAGGATGCCTTTGGTAATCATCAGTTGGATCAGCCGAACTAACGTCGCGCGTTCCCCGCCGCGGGCCACTCCCGGCTTGTTTGACGCATAGCCAGAGTCGTGCAAGGACGCCTGCCGTCCCCCGGTGAGTTCCGCAAGCCATTTGTCGAGGGCCTGGCGCTGTTGCGGCTCCATGCTCTCGAAGGCGATGCCCATCCCCAGTCCATCCTGCGAATAGACTACGACGCCGCCGGTTTCGAAATTGGTCTTGCCCTTGTGAACGCTGACCCGAACGTTCGCTCCTACCGGAAAAGGAACCATCGTATCCACGAAGCAGCCGCCCGGGCCGAGATCGGTGGTCCGTGTCGAGAACTTCGCCCCGGATCCCAGCTCCACGACCTCAGCCACAGCCGTAAACGGATGCCGGTCGGTATTTCGGCGGTCGGCTTCGCTCGTGCCGGTTTCGTTGCCGCGAGGTTGGCTCTTGTGGCCTTGGTTATACATGATGGTTGTTTCCTGCTTTCCGGTTATGGTTTTATTGCTGATTCCGAGGCTCCGTAAGTGGCGGGCCGATCGGTCAATACTGCCCCATTGTCCCGGGAGGTCCAACGACTGACAAGCCCAATCCCCCAACAGCTTGCCCAAAAGCCAATCATCCTGCCAGCGGACGCGCTTCTACGGGCGATTCAACTACATTTAGGCCCACCGCTCGGCGAATCCCTGAATTAAGGGCGTTTGGGTCCCACGCGGAAGCTCGACAGAGCTTTACAGCAAGAACCGAACCGCGATCCCCCGGCTGTCGTTCTCGAGGTGCTCCAACCGGACGACCGAAGCGAGGAATTTCCGGTGAGCCGAGACCTTTTCGCCGAAAGGGAATGTGACAATCAGACGCATCCCGACGAAGTAGTGGGGCATGGCCGTCTTGAAGTACAGCCCGTCGCGCGTGAAATCCACCACCTGGCCAACGTCCTCGATCTCTGCGAATCGAGCGTCAAACGGGCACACATGCACTGGCAGCGAGACCTTCAGGCGCTTCCTGGTCCGAGCGTCTTGCGGCGACTTCCGCGCTGGCGCGCTAGAGGGCTTCAGTTGAGTCCATGTTCTTGCGGACAGATCGACTCTCTGGGAGATGCTCATGTCTGAATCACACGTTACCGGTGGGCATTGCGGCAGCCAATAGGACTGGGGTACTACGCGGGGCCAACTGGTCATTAGCGATTCCACGCAATTCGCCGCGCCGTTCGAGCCGAGAATCGCCACGCGAAGACTTCCTAGGGAAGCCTGGGCACATCGTATCCCCGCTGTGGGTTGAGGTGGTAGTCGAGGATGACGGGAGGAAGCAAGCAGAGTTGGAGGGGAGAGTGGGGATGGAGTCGCTGGATGATCTGCCAGGGAGTTTGAAATTCCTTGTG
>JARLGK010000019.1 GCA_031296075.1 Candidatus Acidiferrales bacterium | reverse complement strand
TCGACGTGGTCGGCCCCGTCCTGAGCGTCGTCTTCGAGGACGAAAATCGCCGTGTCATCCCAGTAGGGGCTGTGCGAAACGGCGTCAACCACGCGCCCCAGCGCCAGATCGTTATCCGCAACCGACGCCGCCGGACGCGCGTGGTTGGCCCGCGTGCCGCCGGTGTGGTCGTCGGGCAGATACAGCAGCACGAACGACGGCAACTCGAGCTCCGCACCTTCATGCTCCTGCCGGGCGCGAACATAAGCATTGAATTCGTTGAGGAACTCGTCGGCCCGCAGCTGATCGGGATAGTCGGTGTTGAAATCCGGATACAGCGGATCGAAGTGATCGCGCAGCGCCGCCTTGCTCGCCTTCACGCTCGCGAACAGCGGCACCGCCCACGGCCACGGACTCGGCCCCGCGTGCGGATCACCCACGTTTGGCGGCAGCGTTCCTCCTTGTTCCACCGTCTTGCGCGGGCAACCTGCCTCGAGCTCCGGCGGCGTCCTTCCCTGCCCGATCGAATCCGAATGATATCCGGTGCACCACACCGCGTTCACGAACTCGCCGTAAAAGCGGTAGCTCACGTGATTGCGCGCCAGATTGTCCCAAAGAAATCCAGTTCCGGGGTCATCCACGTCGGGAATGTTGTGCTCCAGCGGATACTCTTCGCCGACCAGCCCTTGAAAATCATAGGTGCGCTCCTTGCCGCGATAGGCGATCTGCCAGGTCTTTTCGTTGTAGTCGGAGGTTATCGCGGCGGTTGACCAGATGTGCCCGTCGCCCGAGACTTCTCCGCTGTCGTAAAAATTGTCGAGCACGCCGAACTGCCGCGCCAGCTTGTGCTCGTTGGGCGTGATGTCCTCGCCGTACATGGTGAGCGAAGGATCGCCGTCACCCACTCCCAGGTCGCCGAGAATCTGATCGAAGGTGCGGTTTTCCTTCAGCACGTAGATCACGTGTTTGATGGGGTTCTGCCCGGAGGCGAATGTGATCTTCCCGGGATCGCTATGGAACAGATTGTCGTGCTCGACCATCTGCGTGTATTCGGGAAGCTTGGCTAGAGTCGACGGAATGTTCAGGCGCGCAATCGATCCCTTGAGCAGCGTTGGAATATAGGGATGCTCTTTGTGCTTGGTCTCGTAGACCGTCTTGCCCATGTCTTTATTGGCGCGCGAGCCTTCGCCCTTAGCCGTGGCAATGATCAGATCATCGCCGTGGACGGCGAGGGCGGAGGGATACCAGTCGGTGGGAATGAAACCGAGGGGCGCGCGCGTACGGTCACTGAGCATCGCGAAGACGGCATGTTCTGCATCGAAGACTGCCACCGCGTTGATCGACGCGTCCCCAACAAACAGGCGGGTTCCATCTGCCGATAGCGCCAACGGCCCGGGCTGGTAGCCTGCGAACCGCTGGCTCGGATCAGACGTACGAAGCCAATTCGTCCATTGTCCCGCGGTGTTGACAACGGCAACGGCGTCAGAATTCGATAGCGCAACGAAGAGCGATCTCTCGTCCGCACTCAACAGCAGAGCTGTAGGGTGGGAACCAGGAGCCAGCGGATCCGGCGGTGCTTTCGTCACCGGCAGGGTGATAAAGCGCGCGACCTTGCCGGTGGCCAAATCCAGTTCCGCCACCTGCGATGCATTCCACAAACTGCACCAAGCCCGGTGCGCATTACGCGTCGCGACGCAGGTATACGGAAACGACGACGGAATAAAATCGCTCGTGCTCAGATCGAACCTCTGCAGAATCTTCCCCGTCGCGGGATCGAGCACGATCGCGTTGTCCGAAAGATTATTCGCGATCAGCAGCTTGTCGTGTCCGCCGTCGGCGATCAGCGCCATTCCCGCGGGATACGGAATCGCCGTATGCGGTGACGTTCGATTGAGGCCGGAGGCCACCGTTTTCTGCATCCCAATCGGCTGCGGCCCGATCGGAATGAACCGCTCGGGCTTAACTTTTCCCTCCCCGAAGCTGTACACGGCAATGCCATTCCCCGTGTCACCTGGCTTCGTGCCGGTCGGATCGGTCAGCGATCCCACCGACGCATACAGATGTTTGCCGTCAGAACTGAACGCCAGCCCGATGAAGTAGCTCTGATGCGCTTCGTCGCTCAGCCGCGCGTCGGGATAGTCGGTAATCTGGTTGGTTTCGAGGTTGAGCACGGCGATCGACTGATGGGCCAGCATCTCCTGCGTGCCATAGCCGTCGTTCAGCAGCGCGGCGAAGCGGCCGTCGGGGCTGAGCACCATCGTGACTGGAAAACTATTCGTGCTGCCGATGCGCCCGGGCGAAGGCACGGTCAGCATCTTGCTGGTGGGCAGGTTGATGGGCGGGCGGGCGGCGGAGGGGGTCTGTGCGCAGGCAAGCGTTGCTGCAGCTACAAACAGACAGCAGGTTCCTCCCCCTCGGCGTTGCTCGGGGCTCGCCTTTCGGCTCGGCCAAAACGCTCGGAATGACAACGCTTTCAGATGCAGAAAAGAACGAGTCACGAACGCCTCCCGAAGCCAATTCGACAGAAGTGAAAAAAACGAAGAGTGATGAGCGTAATCCAATGCCTTGCGGATGGTCAAAGTGCGGCTAGATCCCGGACGCTCTCGTAGTCGGACGCTCTGATTCGCGCCCCTCAGACTCCTCGGGATGGACGTTGTGGCGGACATCGGCGCCGCGCACCCAGAAGATGACGTCCTCGGCGATGTTGGTGGCGTGGTCGGCCACGCGCTCCAGATTGCGGGCCACCAGCAGCGCATCGAGCGCCTGCCGCACCACATCCGGACGCTCGTTCATCGTCTTGACCAGCTGGATGAAAGCTTCGTCGCGCATGCGGTCGATCACGCTGTCCATTTCGAGCACTGCTTGCGCCAGTTCGACCTTGCCTTCAATGAACGATTCCAGCGCCCGCCGCACCATGGCGCTCACGGCTGCACCCATGCGGGCAATATCGACCGGCAAGTCCGCCGTCGGCAGCTCGACCATATCCATTACGCGCTCGGCAATGTTCACCGCCTGATCGCCCACGCGCTCCAGGTCGGCGTTGATCTTGGTCACCGCCAGAATGAATCGCAGGTCGACCGCCATCGGCTGCTGCATGGCAAGCAGGTCGAACGCGGCTTCGTCGATCTCGCGCTCGGCGGTGTTGATCATGCTCTCGCCCTCGAGCACCATCTGGCAGCGAGTCAGGTCGCGCTCTACGTAGGCCTGGCGCGCGCGGTCCACCGCCTGCTCCGCCAGTCCTCCCATGCGAAGCAACCGCTGCCGTAGATCGTCCAGCCCTTGCTGAAAGCGCGTGCGCATGATTCATTCCCCTCTAACAACCCCAACCCACCACGGAGACACGGAGAATCCTACTATTCGTCTTTCTCTGTGTCTCCGTGCCTCGTATTTCCGTGCCTCGTGGTGAAATCCACTCCCTATCCGAATCTGCCCGTAATGTAGTCCTCCGTCCTCTTGTCCGAAGGATTGGTAAAAATCTTTTCTGTCTTGTCGAACTCGATCATCCGGCCCAGCAGGAAGAAACCGGTAAACTCCGCCACGCGCGCCGCCTGCTGCATGTTATGCGTCACGATCACGATGGTATACCGCTCTTTGAGCTGGAAGATCAACTCTTCAATTTTTCCCGTGGAGATGGGATCCAGCGCCGAGCACGGTTCATCCATCAGCAGGACCTCGGGTTCGACGGCCAGCGCCCGCGCGATGCACAGCCGCTGCTGCTGGCCGCCGGAAAGGCTCGCGCCTGATTTCTTGTGCACGAGGTCTTTGACTTCATCCCAAAGCGCGGCCGCATCCAGCGAGCGGTGCACGATTTCTTCCAGCCTGCGCCGGTCGCGGAATCCGTTCAGCTTCAGCCCGGAGGCGACGTTGTCGTAAATCGACATCGTGGGAAAGGGGTTCGCCTTCTGAAACACCATGCCCACGCGGCGGCGGAGTTGCGTCGGCGAAGTGCCGTTGTAGGCGTCGATTTCGCCGATCCGCACATTGCCCGTCACCCGCGCCTCTGGAATCGTCTCGTGCATCCGGTTCAGGCAGCGAATGAAGGTGGACTTCCCGCATCC
>JARLGK010000167.1 GCA_031296075.1 Candidatus Acidiferrales bacterium | reverse complement strand
TTTGCCGGGGATCGGCGGATTTCAACAGCAGCCGGCCCCGCGACTTGGGGCGCACGTAAGCGACACCGCCGGTCACTCTTGGGATCGGATCGGGCGCGATGCGTCCGCTCTTGTCGTACACATAGCTCATCGCTCGGAAAACGATTTGCAGGTCGGGACAAGGCGTGTCCGGCAGACCGCGAGCCAGAGCCGTGGCCTGCGAAGCGCCGTTTGTCAGCGGCCCGCGCTTCACAGCATAGTAGGTCAGCGCGTGCCCAACCACCGCGAGTCCGCTCAACTCGCGATTGAGCGAGTTTTCGGGGGCGGTTCTATAAGTACACGTGGCGGCCACGTGATCGTGCAGGTTTTCTCCCACCCCGGGCGCGTCCAACACGACCGGTATTCCCTGCTCCTGCAAATGCCGGCCCGGACCGATGCCGGAAAGCATGAGTATCTGCGGCGAGCTGATGGCGCCGGCCGAAAGTATTACTTCCCGAGCGGCTACCGCCTTGTGGATCTTGCCGTCCCGCTCATATTCGACGCCTGTGGCTCTGCGTCCCTCAAAAAGCAACCGGCGAGCGAATGCGGAAGTTTCGACTACAAGATTGCGCCTCTTCCTCGCGGGACGCAGATACGCTTCAGCCGCGGACTGCCGCACTCCGCGCCGCACCGAATAGGGCATGAGGCTGACGCCCTCGGGAGATGTTCCGTTCAGATCGTTGCCCCCGGGCAAGCCCGCGCGCACGCCCGCGGCCATGAACGCCCGCGCGATCGGACTGACGTATACGGGATAGGAGACCGTGACCATTCCCTTCCCGTTCGTCGAGGAGCCGTGCAGATCTTCACGCCGCTCGAGCTTCTGGAAGTATGGCAGCACGTCGGACCAGCCCCAGCCCGTATTGCCGAGACGCCGCCAGCCGTCGTAATCCTCGGCCTGGCCGCGAATGTAGGCGCTGCCGTTGATGGAGCTGCAGCCGCCGAGCACTTTCCCGCGCGGCCAGAAAATCGGACGGTTGTTCAGGTGGGCTTCCGGCTCTGTGTAGAGACCCCAGTTCAAGACCGGGTGCGTGAAAAGCTTGCCCATCGCCAGCGGCATCTTGATCCATGGGCTCGTGGGCTCCGGGCCAGCCTCGATCATCAGGACGCGGATGGACGCGTTCTCCGTGAGGCGGTTGGCCAAGACGCATGCGGCCGTTCCGCCTCCAACGATGATGTAGTCGTAAGTTCGAAGATCGGGCATGAGTGGGATTCCTAGTCGGTCGTGAAGCGCCAGGTTTGCGAATCGCGCACCACACGGCCGACTGGCTCACTAAAATGTATGGCGAAGAAGCGGACAGGACTATCGCCGTAGCGGGCTACGAAATCGCGGCGCGTCTGGCGCGACATTTCCTTGTCCACGCAGGCCATGGAACAGATCTCGGGCTCGGCGAACTGGATGGGGTTGTGGAAGACGTCGCCGGTCACGACCGCTTCCTGGCCGCGCGACGAGACGCGCACGCTGACGTGGCCGGGCGTGTGGCCGTGCGAAGGCTCCAGCCAAATCCCCTCCATCAGGCGGTGATTCGATTCGACGAAATCGGCCAGGCCGGCATCGAGGATCGGTTGAACGGAATCGAGGATGTGCCGCACGTCAACATGCCCGGGCTCCTTCAGCACGCCCTGCCAGTAGTCCCATTCACGGCGGCCGAAAATGTAGCGAGCTTTGGGGAAGGTCGGCACCCAGCGGCCGTTTTCAAGGCGCGTATTCCAGCCGACGTGATCGAAGTGCAGGTGCGTGCACAGGACGATGTCGATGGAATTGGGATCAAATCCAGCGGCTTTGAAATCCTCGAGGAACGCGGTCTGTAGATTTTCGCAGCCCGGAACCTCGCGCGCCCGGTCGTTGCCCACGCAGGTATCAATCACGATGCGACGCCCGCCCGCTTCGAGCACAAAAGCCTGCACCGCGAGAATGATGTTTCCTTCCGGCGTGATAAACGTCGGCACCAGCCAGTCGTATTTCTTGTAATGCTCGGAAGCTTCCGCGGGAAAAAGGGGCGCCCAGGGAATCGCGTCAGCTGATTCCATGATGCTGGTGACTTTCACGTCGCCGATTTGCCAGCGCCGGATTCGCGATTCGCCTTTCTTGTTGGCAGCCGGCGCCGCGTGGCCCGCGGCTGAACCCGCAGCCGCCTGAACCGCATGTCCTCCGGCGGCCGCTGCTTTTATCGGTTCCATGGCGGTTCTCCTTGATCCTCGGACCGTGAAATCGCCCTCATGTAACACCAATTCGCGCTTGCGCGCAACTCGCATCGCAGTGACGTCGGGCGCGCTGTGGCGGCGGATAGCGGGAAAAACGGCGGGACAGTGACCCCGCAAAAGTGTGTCGAGTAATTGGTGCACCGATTGTTTGTTTTCATCGAGTTACGCGGAAAATTACTCGGCATGGTGTGTCGGTTAATTTGGCGTGATTTGTGATTGGGAGGGGTGAATCGTGACTCGTGATTTGTGACTCGTGATTCGTGACGGCGTGTTCGCGAGGCGCGAGGTCGAGATGAACAAATTTCGTGCGGACCGCATGGAATCGTTTGGAGCGGACCGTTGCGAGGGAGTGGAGATGCCGGATGGAGCGGAGTTCGGCGTGCATTTCTTGCGGTTGCACAGCGCGCCGCTTGTCCATGTTGATGGACCTCACCCGAACGTAGCACGGTGCGACGGGCGTGGCGACTGTGCGAAGGGACAGGAGAAGTCCAGCTGGCATGATTTCCGCGTGGTTAGGGAGAGGTGGTGTCAGCCGATAGTGGAACCGGCCAGTCGACATCCCGGCAGGTTTGAGCAAATTTCTCGCAGTCGGGGATGGGCGGATCTTGGGTGTTGGCGGGGCGTGGCTCTGCCGTCTGGTGAACTTCGCCATCGTAATCCAGAAGAAAACTTCGAATGCAGGCGTCACCGTAACTTTGGCAGTCGGCCGAAACGGCGTAACGTCCCGGATCGCCTTTGCGCGGAGCAGAATATCTCAGAACGTACGGATCCTCCCTTCGACTGTCCGGATCGGTAGTCCGCTCATCGGGAGTTGGTGGACCTAATTGCGACAGCGACGTTGGCGGCCGCCCGCCTCCGCTGTTTTTCATGAACGACGTGATTTCGAGCCTGAGCGAAAACAGCTTTGAAGCAAGAAAATCGTTCGGCTCCTCGGCAATCAGCGGCTGGAGTCCTTCACCCCGGTCTATGGCAAACCAGCGTTCGTACACAAAAATGGTTCCACGTTTGTCGGACAGAATTGGATTGACGCGGTCCAACCCTTTCTTGATCGGTATTGCCAACAGTTGGAAATCCGCAACACCACCGGTGGGATCCCGCCGCGCAGTATAGGTGAGCGTGTAGTAAGGGATCGCCCCAGGCTTGGCAAGATTGCCGTCGCAACCCGGCCCTTGCGGAATCTCCGACAAGGAAGCGGGAAACTCGCGCTCCGGCCGTGCCGCCTGGTATTGAATCAAGCAGCCAGTGAGAGACACGATGGCTTTGTGTGCCGCCGCGCCGGCACCATAGTAATTCAACGTCTCCGCCGTGTGAATTGCCTCTGCGTGCTGCTGGGCCCGGAATTCCCTCAGATTTACGGCGGGAGAACCGATGATTAGGTAGAGAGCTGCGGCACACGTGCCGGCAAAGAAAGCACTCGAGGAATTCTTCATCTGGCGGATCGCGCACCAAACGATCCAAGCGCTGACCAGAACCAACAAGACCAGAACGCCCAGTGCCGCGGCCAGCATCGGGTTTCCGGACAGTCCGGCCCACACAAATACGGTCAACAACGCACTCGGAGACATCACAACGAATGCGCCAAAGAGGGCGAGAGCCACGTCGGCGCCGGACGCGATCCATTTTTGGTTCTTTCCCAAGGTGATTAGCACAAAAGCCGTGAGATAGGGAAGCAGCACGAAGGCGAACGGGAGTACCTCAGCGTACACAGTAATGTGAATACCTCTGTTCCGCTGTTCCTGCGCCACCGGAGAAGCAAGAACGGAAAACACGGCAAACAATACGAGCGCCAATATCATCGCGCTACAAATCATGCGCCTAGATGGAGGCTGTGGCACTGCCGCAGCGCTGCGAATGGTGGGGCTAGTCTGCATATCTCACGACGAATGGGAGAAGAATGGTAATTGGAGTTGAAAAAAGGCTGCGTTCTACCGCGTAACTGCATTGTCGGCGCGTTGTCAGAACTCCAGGAAATACGACGCTCGCAATGAGAGAGTGTAGCGAGGCTCTCTTTCCATTTGAAGTGAATTTTCGCGCCACGTCGTGCTCGTGGCCACGCGACGACGGCGCGGCAACGGGAGTATTCTGTCGCGACGGACGCTTTTACGAGGATCGACAGGAACCTTTCTCAAATTGCGGCGGAGAGGGCGATGTCCGAGAGGCGCTGGAAGCGCTCGATGTTGTCGACGCCGTTCATGACGCCGGTGGTGAGGCAGACGAAGGTCAACTGGCGCACGGGATCAACCCAGAAGAGCGAGCTGCCCGCGCCGTAGTTGCCGAAGGTACGCGGCGAAGCCAAGGTACCGAAGAGGCTGTGGCAGATTGTGTCTCCACGAACCTGAAAACCGAGACCCTGATACGCGGGATAGGGCTCCCAGCCGCGGGCGGTGACCAGCGGCTTGTACAGCTCGTTGGGCTTGTCGCCGGACCAATTCCGAGTAGCGAGATCGAGAGTCGCGGGCGAAAGGATTCGCGCGCCATCGAGTTCGCCGCCGCGCCTGAGCATTTCCGCGAAGCGAAACATGTCCGCCACGGTCGAGATGCATCCGACCCAGGGCATTTCCGCGTTTTCTTCCTCGAAGGCGCCATTGGGGCCGAGGTTGCTGTGGCCCGGATGGTCGATGGGAAACTTGGCAAGAAAGATGGGAACGATTTTCCGCGCGCGGAGATCCTTGCGGACGCCGATGGAGGTGTCCTTCATCTTGAGCGGCTTCAGGATTTCGTCTTCCACGAGCTGGCGATAGGAGCGCTTCTTCGGATCGGAACGGCGAACGGCCTCGCCCATGAGGGCGTGTCCGACCAGCGGAGAATAATTGATCACTTCTCCCGGCGGGGCGGCGCAGTGAACATTTTCGCAGATGGCCGCGATGATTTCGTCCAGCCTGTCGATGTATATGCCTGGCTTCGGCGTGAAAACGCTCGGCAGGCCGGAGCTGTGCGTGAGGAGATGGTAGAAGGTGATGTGCTGGCGCTGGCCTCCGGAAAACTCGGGAATGATTTCGGAGACTTTGGTGGTGAGCGCGAATTCGCCGCGCTCGATGGCGCGAAACACGAGCACGTTGGTGACGGCCTTCGTGGTCGAGAAAAGACTGAAGACGGATTTCTTGGTGACCGGCTTCCCGGTTTTCGGATCGATGAGGCCGATGGCTTCATGGACGGCCACGACGCCGTCCCGAGCGACCAGAATCACGCCGCCGTAATAGCGGCCGCGCTTGATGTCGTCTTTGATGACGGATTTGAGATGCCGCAACCTTGAGGCGTCCAGGCCGTGCCGTTTCGCTCGAGCAGCCATTTGGTTTTGCTCCTGACGATAGCGTGATGGCCCTGGCTCGCGGACCAGGACTAAAGCCCCTCAATCGTCCCTCCGGGACTACGGGCTCTTTTCGACTTTTTCCCGGCACTGCGCTGCGCTTCGTGCCGGGCTAATTACGGTCGCCGCTCCGCGGCTCAACGACGCCGTTCCTAGCTGGGCAGGTCTAAGTTCAGGAGCCACGGCTGAAGCCGCCGAATGACCGGGCGGCTTTTCGTGGGGTTAAAACACCACGCTTCCACCTTCCAGAAACTACTCACT
>JARLGK010000166.1 GCA_031296075.1 Candidatus Acidiferrales bacterium | reverse complement strand
GTTTCACCCGGCGGCGGCGCGAAATACGTGAAATAGATCATGCGATTGTGGGCGAAATCGGGATCGAGGACCACGTCGTGGAGGGATTCGGCGGCGACGATTTTCGTGTCAGGCACACCGGCGATGGGCGCCGAATAAAAGCCGTTCATCTCCGCGACGCGGAGAAAGCCATAACGCTCGCTGACGAGGTTTTTGCCGTTGGGCAGAAGTGCGAGCGACCATGGTCCGTTGAAGCGTGAAATGATCGTCTCGACTTTGAGCGCCGGGGACGGTTTCGCGGGCGCGGGTGCGTTCGTCTGGCCGGGGAAAGCCGGCTTTGGCGGAGGATAGTCTTCGGCCTTGGCTTGCGCGCGTGCTACGGATGAGATCAAAACCGACAACGCAAGTACTGCGGTCAACTGCGCTACTGCACTAACGAAACTCTTCGTTTGCACCTTTTTTGCACGCACCTCGGCCCCCTGGGTCCACCCAAATTTAGATTGCGGTTTTGTGGGCGCGATATTACATGCGTTTGGAGGCGGTGGCAATCACCACGCGTATAGCGCAAAGCGCCGCACAAAACGCCGGAGGCAGGGACCGAGACTTGCACGAGAGCGCTAAGCGCGGGCGGCGCGATGGGGGCGGGCGGAGTCCGCGAAGGATTCCGCGGCACGAAGTCTCGATTCAACGGCGGCTTCGAGTTGCCGCAGGGAGTTTTCAATTCGCAGGAATACTACCTCGCGCGCGGGTTCGCTCATGTGTTTGGCGATGCGCAACATCCAGCGCACGGCCTCAACTTTCACGCGCAGGTTGAGGTCTGGATCGTAAATGTAGGGCCCGCTTTCGAGCACGACGAGATGCGAAGCCGCGTTCAGATTATTATAGCGATCGCATATGCGCTGGAGACGAGGCTCGACCTCTGTTGCTTGAATCTGAAAAGTTTCTTCCACATAGGGCGCGCGAAACTCGTGGTTCGAGATGTCTTCAGCGTGATTCTGAATAAGAGCTTCTTTTACCATCGCCATCCTCCTTCTGAGGGCCGTAGCAGACCGAATGTGTATAAGTGCTGCTCGCAGTACTGAGGTAGCAACGGTCCTGCCAACGCCGCCGTCATCGTACAAGTGCCAGTAGTTGCGTGCCTTAGAGCACAGCCTTGTGGCAAAGACCGAAGCGCGACGGGTGCTACAACCATGCAAATTGTGCTGCCGATCCGCCGTTTGTGCCGGAAGAGAGGCGCAATAGGAAAGAGGATTTAACTGCTTCGGATCGGGGACGCCGGACGTCTTTGAAGCGCGGACAGCTGTGCTAACATCCGACAAAACATGGCGAATACTGTTTACATTGTGAGCGCGGTGCGAACGCCGATTGGGAAATTCGGCGGGATGCTCGCGGAGTTCACGCACCCGGACCTGGGAACGATCGCGGTGCGCGCGGCGCTGGAGCGCGCGTTTGGATTGCCGCTGCCGGCGGAGCGGACGCCAGGAGAATTTGAACATGCGCCAGTGACGGATGCTGGAAGAGAGATTCCTCGGGGCGCCGATGGCGTCCCTCGGAATGACAAGCAAAATGAAAAGGGCACGGGTAACGGCAATGGAATGCCGTGGCATGTGGACGAAGTAATTTTCGGGAACGCGCGGCCAGCGGGCGTGGGGCCGAACCCGGCGCGGCAAGTCGCGTGGCGCTCGGGGTTGGGAGACGACGTGCCCGCGTTTACGATAAACATGGCGTGCGCATCGGGATTGCGCGCGGTGGTGCTCGGCTGGCAGGAAATTCTGACGGGCGCGGCGGAGATTATTGTGGCGGGCGGCGCGGAGTCCATGAGCCGCGTGCCGTATCTCGTCGAAGGGCGCTGGGGATTCAAGCTGGGCAACCAGCCGCTGATTGACGCGATATATCGCGACGGCTTCATCTGCCCGATATCGAAGCTCATCATGGGCGAGACGGCGGAGATTCTGGCCGAGCAGTACAAGATTTCGCGCGACGAGCAGGATGCGTTCGCGCTTGAAAGCCACCGGACGGCTTCACGGGCCGCCGCGGAATGCCATTTCAAGGCTGAGATGGTACCGATCGACGTGAAGAACAAGAAAGGCAACGTCACGCGCATGGACAAAGACGAGCATGTGCGCGGGGACGTGACGCTCGAGGCGCTGGCGAAGCTGCCGCCCGTGTTCAGCAAGACGGGCAGCGTGAGCGCGGGGAATTCGAGCGGCATCACGGACGGAGCGGCGGCGGTGGTGCTGGCGAGCGAGAAAAAGGTTCGGGAACTGAAGCTCGCGCCAATTGCGCGGATCGTGGATGCCACGATCGCGGCGGTGGATCCGCGCGTGATGGGCATCGGCCCGGTTCCCGCGGTGCGGAACCTGAGCAAACGCACCGGCACGAAGGTGGAAGATTACGACGCGGTCGAACTGAACGAGGCATTCGCCGCGCAGGTGCTGGCGTGCGACCGCGATCTGCACTTCAATCGCGAGCGGCTAAATCCCAATGGGGGCGCGATCGCGCTGGGGCATCCCATCGCGTGCACGGGCAGCCGAATTCTGACAACCCTGATTCACGAGCTCCGGCGGCCAACGGGACAGGGCACTGGCCAAGAGGCCAGCCCGCGGGCCGGCCGGCGGGGCCTTGCCACATTGTGTGTGTCCGGCGGATTGGGCGTGGCGGTCGAAATCGAAACGGTCTAACCTTTTGGGAGTGCTCTTAGAAAGTTTTTTGAGAAGAGCCTCTAGACCGGAGCGATTTCCATGGACACGCATCAGCAGAAGCGCGGAGCAGGTGTCGAGGTCCTCGGAACGCTGGCGCTGGTGGCGCCGAAAATCGAAGAATTTCAGTTCGTGAAGGTGCGCATTGATGGCGAGGTGGCGCGGCTCACGCTCGATCGTCCCGACCACAACCTGCTGAACGAACGGATGCTCTGCGAGCTGGCCTCCGGCATCAATATCCTCGGCGAGCAGTACAACATCAAGCTCATCATTCTCGAATCCGCCGGGAAAACATTTTGCGGCGGCATCGAGCTCGGCGAATACACGCAGCGGCGCGTGTTTCAATTGCTCGACGCCTTTCACATGGCGTTTTCCGCGATGCTGGATACGTCGAAGCCGGTGTTGGTGGTCGTGAACGGGCCGGCGCTCGGCGGAGGCGCGGAGCTGGCGGCGCTGGGCGACCTGGTGGTGGCGACGCCCAAGGCGCGATTCGCGCAGCCGGAAATCAAACTGGGAGTTTTTCCGCCGCTGGCCGCGGCGATTCTTCCGTACATTCTGGGACCGAAACAGGCGCTGGAACTCGTGCTGACGGGCGAAGCGATGTCGGCCGAACGCGCGCGCGAGCTGGGACTGGTGAACTGGCTGGTGCCCGAAAACGAGCTGCAGAAAAAAGTGGACGACGTGATCGCGAAAGTGACAGCTCAATCCGCGCCGGTGCTGACCATGGCGAAGAAAGCCATCATGGGCAGCCTGGGATTGCCGCTGCGCGAAGGCGTTCGAAACTCGATGAAAGTTTTCTTGAACGAGCTTGCCGAGCTGGAAGATTCGCAGGAAGGTTTGCGAGCGCTCGTCGAGAAGCGCGCCCCGAAATGGAAGAACCGCTGAGTTGCATCCGCAGAGACCTCAGGGGCTACAACTCCTTCGGTGCGCATGGCAATACGGCACGGCTGAAGCCGTGCTCTGATGACTCCCAAGAGAAAAATATTTCCGTTGGCTGACGCGGATTGACACGCGCGCGAGCACGGCATAAACTCGCGTTCGACAAGTGAATTGGTTTTGGTAGTGGGAAGGCCGTGAAAATCGGCCACGGTCCCGCCACTGTGATCGGCAGGCGCTGCACCCATTCGAATCCGCCACGGGCGGATTCTCAGGGAAAGTGCGAAGCCGAAAGTCAGGTGACCTGCCAAAACTTGTAGAAGCTGACACTCTTCGCGAGAAGGGGTGTGGCGATGCGCCTCGCTATTCTCGCGAGGCTTTTTTATTGGAGACGAGAAGTTGATGCGAGTCTGGCATGGACGATTCGTAACGGCGGCGATTGTGAGCGCGCTGATTGTGAGCGCGGGGCCGCGCGCATTTGCCGCGCCGGATACGAGCCGCACGGTCACCGACGAAGTGGGGCGCAAAGTGACGGTCCCCGCGGAAGTGAAACGGATCGTGACGCTGGCGCCGAATTTGACCGAGACGATCTACGCGCTGGGACTTGGGGACCGGCTGGTGGGTGACACCAATTTTTGCGACACGCCGGAGGCAGCGAAATCGAAGCCGCACGTGGGCAATCCGCAGAATCCCAACCTCGAAGCAATAGTGGCCTTGCATCCCGATCTGGTGCTGGCGACAACGTCGATCAACACACTTGAGACGGCCGACGCGCTGAAGCGGCTGGGCATCGCGGTTTACACGAGCGATCCGCAAACGGTTCGCGGGATGCTGGATTCGACCAGCCACGTGGCCGAGGTGATTGGCGCCGCGCAGCAGGGAACGGAACTGGTTGGCCGGATGCAGCAACGGCTCGATGCTTTGCACGCGCGGCTGAGCGAGCGGCCGATGGTTCACGTGCTATTTGTGGTCTGGCTGGAACCGCTGCAGACGATCGGGCAAAACACCTTCATTGCGGACGCGCTGCGATGGGCCGGCACCGAATCCGTGCTGGTATCGAAGCAGAACTGGCCGCATCTGAGCCTTGAAGAAGTAGTGCGGCTGCAGCCGGACTACATCGTTTTCACCGAGGATCATGGCGGAGGCGTGTCCACGGAGCTTGCGGATTTGCGCGCGCGCCCGGTATGGCGAGACCTTGACGCCGTCGAGAGGGGGCACGTGGTCAATGTCAGCGAAGAAGTCGTGCGGCCTTCGCCGGGATTGGTGGACGTGATCGAGCAGCTGGCGCGCGACGTGCATCCGGAAGCGTTCGCGGCGGACGAAGGCCGAAGATCGCGAGGCGGCACTCTCTACGCACAGCATGAAATTGACTCCGTAGGGGCGGGTTTGAAACCCGCCCCTACTTGTCCAGCCAAGGAGTTAGCCACGTGCGCCCGCTGACGCCGCGACGAGTTGCCTGGATTTGCGCTGCGCTCGGCGTCGTATTGTTTGTGGCGACGGTCATTTCGTTGCGCATGGGCGCCTATCCGATTTCGATTACCGACATCGTCAAGACACTTTTCAGCGGCGCCATTGGCCGTTGGAACGACATTCCCGGCGAGTACAGATCGATCGTGTTCACAATTCGACTGCCTCGAATTCTGCTGGGAATTCTGGTGGGCGCGTCGCTTTCAACCGCCGGCTCGGGCTTTCAGGCGCTGCTGCGGAATCCGCTGGCCGATCCGTACGTGCTGGGCGTATCGAGCGGCGCGGCGCTGGGCGCGATCATCAGCTTAATCGTGGCGCCGCACACACCGGGCGCGATTCAATTGGCCGCATTTGCCGGGGCCGCGGCCACGACTGCGGCGGTTTATTTTCTCGGGCGCCGCGGTGGGCAACTCGATAGCGGGACGCTGCTCCTTGCCGGGATTGTCGCTGCGTCTTTTCTTTCCGCGATCATCATGTTCTTGATGACCACGTTGAGCGGGCGCGACCTGCGGGGAATGGCGTTCTGGCTGATGGGCGATCTCGGCTCGACGCTGCCGTCGAATCCGCTGCCGTGGTTCGAGGGATTATTTCTGGTTTTCGTGCTTGCGGCGGGAGCGATTTACGCGACTTCGTCCGACCTCAACTTGATTCTGACGGGCGAACAGGAGGCGCGGCACCTGGGCGTGAATGTGCATCGCGTGAAGCTGGTCGTCTACATCGCGGCTTCCGTGCTGACGGGACTCGCGGTTTCGGTGAGCGGCACGATCGGTTACGTGGGACTGCTGGTGCCGCACCTGATGCGCATGATGTTCGGCACTGATTACCGGCTGCTGATTCCGACGTCGGCGATTGGCGGTGCGATTCTGGTGGTGCTGGCGGACACGCTGGCGCGCACGATCGTGAGTCCCACGGAATTGCCGGTTGGCGCGATGACGGCGCTGGCGGGCGCGCCCGTCTTCATTTATCTGATGCGGCGGAGGGTGCGATGAACACGGTCGCGGGAAGGGGCGCGGCGTCCGCATCGCCGGCGATCATGGCGCCGGGGACTTCGGGCGTGCGCCTGAAGGTGGAGCAAGCCAGCTACGCGTATGCCGCGACGGACCGATCGGCGCCGAAATTCACATTGGGTCCGACAAGCTTCGAGGCGCAGCAGCGGGAAATCGTCGCGATTCTGGGCCCGAATGCGAGCGGAAAGTCCACGCTGCTGACGCTGCTGGCGGGAATGGCGAGGCCGCTTTCGGGGCGCATAGAGGTGGACGGCGTCGAAGTCAGCATGCTCGATACTCGGACGCGCGCGCAGCGGATTGCGCTGGTGCAGCAGGAAAGCGAGCTGCTTTTTCCACTGCGCGTGTGGGAATACGTGCTGCAGGGGCGCTATCCATACGGAAAGCGTCTGCGGTTCGAGTCGGAGGAAGATTGCTTGCTCGCCGGAAACGCGCTGGCGCAGGTGGGAGCGGACGCGCTGCGCGACCGGTGGATGGATCAGCTTTCCGGAGGCGAGAAGCAGCGCGTGATTCTGGCGCGCGCGCTGGCGCAGCAGCCGTCGTTGCTGCTGCTCGACGAACCGACGCAGCACCTCGACATCGGCGGGAAAGTGGAATTGCTGCGACGCCTGCGGCGATTGGCGGATGAAAGCCGCTACACCGTTCTGGTGGTGACCCACGAGCTGAATTTGGCCGCGGAATTTTGCGATCGCATCGTGCTGCTCCACAAAGGCAAATGCTTGCGCGTGGGCACGCCGGCGGAAGTCTATGACCGCGCGCTGCTGGAAGAGGTTTTCGAGGCGCCGCTCGAAGTGGAGATGCGAGCGAACGGGCGTCCGAGGGTGATTTTGGGAGGGAATCACTAAGCACGGCGTCGAGTTGACGCACGAATTCGCGGGGCGGCAATCGCCTTCGCAAGCGGCGCTTTCTTGATTACGGAGCGCCGTCCACAATCACAGGAGACTCCGCGCAAGGGAAGACGGTGAAAATCCGTCGCCGCCGCGCGACTGTAAGGCGGAAGAGTTTTCGGCGCGTGCCACTGACCCGCACAGAGAGTCCGCACGGATTCGATGACGGGATGGGAAGGCCGCGCCGCAGTCCCGAATCTTTCGGGACAATCCGCCGAGCCAGGAGACCG
>JARLGK010000165.1 GCA_031296075.1 Candidatus Acidiferrales bacterium | reverse complement strand
GGATGGCCGCCTGTATCGCTGGGAGGGCACTGACGCCGTCCGCCATCTTTACCGCGTTGCCGCTGGATTGGATTCGATGCTGCTCGGTGAAGCCGAAATCCTGGGCCAGCTTCGCACCGCTTATGGGCAGGCGCTCGATCACGGTTCCACGGGCCCGGTCCTGAATCGCGCTTTTCAAGGCGCGCTCGAAGTCGGAAAACGTGTCCGCGCGGAAACCGAAGTGGGCGCGC
Source organism: Candidatus Acidiferrales bacterium (assembly GCA_031296075.1). Taxonomy (GTDB): domain Bacteria; phylum Acidobacteriota; class Terriglobia; order Acidiferrales; family UBA7541; genus Palsa-295. Next base: position 3,918 of record JARLGK010000165.1, on the reverse strand, counting down.
GGCCCATGTCTGTCGCGCTCGCGGGCACAAAACTTGCCGAGCGGGTTTTTGGCAATCTCAAAGGTCACGCCGCGCTGATTGTCGGCGCTGGTGCTGTTGCCGAACAAGTCGTCGAGCATCTCCGAAGCCGCGGCATAGGCAACCTGCGCGTCGTCAATCGTTCGCACGACCACGCCACCGAACTCGCGCAACGCATGGGCGGAGAAGCCGTCAGGTGGGAATTGCTGGAAAAGGTTCTGGCCGCGCCCGATATTATTGTCACGTCGGTCTCCAGCACCGGCCCGGTGTTGACGCGCGAGATGCTGGACCGCTCGATCGCCGCTCGCGGCGGACGGCCCGTGTTCGTGGTTGACCTCGGTGTTCCGCGCAACGTGGCTCCGGAATCCGCCGGGCTCTACAATCTATACCTTTACAACATTGACGACCTCGGCGAGATCGTTGAGCAGAACAAGCGCGCCCGCGAAGCCGAAATTCCGCGGGTCGAGGCCATCATCATCGAGCACATCGCGAAATTTGAAGCCTGGCGCGCGGCGCTCCAGGCCGGCTCGATCGTTGAGGATCTCCGCGGCCGGTTCCGCAAGCACCGCGAAGTGCTCCTGCGCGAGCGACTCGCCGAAATGAAAGATCTCTCGCCGGAGGAGCGCCAGCGCCTTTCGAGTATCACGGAAGAATTGATCGAGCGCGTTCTCGACGAGCCCGCCGAACGGCTCCGCAACGCTCGCGAGATGCGCGGCCGTCTCGGGGCTATCGAAGCTCTCCGCCATCTTTTCGGCATAGATCGCGACTCTGGCAAGGGCGGAAAAGGCGGGGGCGGGGAGTGACGCGGCTGCGAATCGGGACGCGCGGCAGCACGCTCGCGCTCTGGCAGGCCCATCACATCGCGGAGCGCCTCGCGCAACTCCACGGAATCGAAACCGAAATCGTCCGCATCCGCACTTCCGGCGATCGCATGCAATCCGCGCCTGTAGCTCAAATTAGCGAACAGATCGGGGCGGAATCCGGCGGCAAAGGCATCTTCATCAAGGAACTCGAAGACGCCCTGCTGGCCAACACCGTGGATCTCGCGGTCCACAGCATGAAGGACGTCCCCACGGAGATTCCCGCGGGCCTCGCATTTCCCGCGATCACCCGGCGCGAGGATCCGCGCGACTGCCTGATCTCCCGCAGCGGGCGCAGCCTGAAAGGTTTGCCAACTGGTTCGCTCGTCGGCACCAGCAGCCTGCGCCGCCAGGCGCAGCTCCGCCACAATCGCGCCGATCTCGAAGCGCTCGATCTGCGCGGCAACGTGGACACGCGCCTGAAAAAACTCGATGCGGGAGAATTCGACGCCATCGTTCTGGCTGTCGCCGGAGTGAATCGCCTCGGCGCTACCGCCCGCGTCACGCAAGTGATGAACGCGGACGTTATGCTTCCCGCCGTCGGCCAGGGAGCGCTCGGAATCGAAACGCGCACGGGCGACGCCGCAACCTCGAAGCTTGTCGCCGCGCTTGACGACGCCGACTCGCGCGCGTGTGTCACCGCCGAACGCGCCCTGCTCCACGAGTTGCAGGGCGGCTGCCAAGTCCCACTCGGCGCGTGGGCGCGCCTGGTGAAGTCTAGCTTGTTAGGGGGTCGGAGCTTTAACTCCGACATACACCACGAAGAAAAAACGGGGGCTTTAGCCCCTGAAGAAGATAATACGCGCGCATCGGAGTCGGTCGAAATCCTCATTGAGGCTGGCGTTTTTTCGGCGGACGGAAAAGAGTTTTTGCGCCGCGAACATCGCAGCCCCGCATCCGACCCCGCCGGGGCAGGGAAGCGCCTGGGACAAATTCTGCTCGAGGCCGGCGCCGATCGAATTCTGCGTCTCGCTGGCCGGTCCGTGGGCCAAAAAAGATGATGGAGCTTCCTGAAAAACCGCTGGCGGGCAAGCGCATCGTCGTTACGCGCGCGCCCGAACAGGCGGGTGAATTAATCCGCACGCTCACGCACATGGGCGCCGAGATCATAACTATTCCGTCCGTCGCCTTCGGGCCGCCGGAGGATTCACGGCCGCTCGACCGTGCGCTCGCGGAACTCGGATCGTTTGATTGGGTTCTGTTCACCAGTCAGAATGCGGTACGATTCGTAGCGCTGCGCTTGAAGCAACTCGGCCTTCCGCCGACGATTCAACGGATCGCGGCCGTGGGCCCGGCGACGGCTGAAGCTGCCAGGCAGCAAGGATTCCACGTGGACTACGTGGCGACAAATCACACCGCCCATTCTCTGGCGCGCGAGTTGCGAGATTCTGTCGCCGGCCGCAGGGTGTTTCTGCCTCGCAGCGATCGCGCCGATGAGCAGGTTGCAGGGGCGCTCCGCGAAGACGGAGCGCAGGTTGCCGACGTTATCGCCTATCGCACTGTTGCTCCTGAGGTCCCCGATCAAGCCGTTCTCGACCGCATTCGCGGCGGCGAATTTGACGTGGCTATTTTCTCCAGTCCGTCAGCTTTCCATAATCTGAATGGTTTTCTGGGCGCGGGAGAGCTGGCAAAGCTTGCCGAACGCGTCCAGTTCGCCACCATTGGGCCGACGACCGCCAGAGCGATGCGCGAGGCGGGTGTGCGCGTGCATATCGAGGCGGAAGAAGCGTCCGCCGCGGGCCTCGCGGATGCGATCTTGAAGCATTACCACGACGGGCTATCCATTCCGAGGCAGCCGTGACTTTCCCGATCCATCGTCCTCGTCGCCTGCGCCGCACGGAAGCGCTGCGCGGACTGGTTCGTGAAACGCGCCTTTCCACCAGCGGCCTCGTCTACCCCATGTTCGCGTGCCCGGGGAATAAAATTCGCACGGAAGTCAGCTCCATGCCCGGCATTTTCCAACAATCGCCCGATCAGATTGTCGAGGAGTGTCGCGAAGTCGCCGGCCTCGGCATTCCCGCCGTGATTCTTTTCGGGCTGCCGGAGAAAAAGGACGAGACCGGCTCCGAAGCCGCCTCGCCCACCGGCGCCGTGCAGCGCTCGATCGAAGCGATTCGCAAGGCCAAGCTGGATCTGCTGGTCGTCACCGACGTCTGCCTGTGCGAATACACCAGCCACGGCCACTGCGGCGTGATCAAAGACGGCGAGATCCTCAATGATCCAAGCATCGCGCTTCTCGCGGACGCCGCCCTTTCGCACGCTCGCGCCGGCGCCGATATCGTCGCGCCTTCGGACATGATGGACGGCCGGGTGGCTGCCATCCGCCGCAAGCTCGACGAAAACAAGTTTTCGGACGTGGCCGTTCTTTCCTACGCGGCGAAGTACTGTTCGGCGTTCTACGGCCCGTTCCGTGAAGCCGCGCAGTCCACACCGCAGTTCGGCGACCGCCGCAGCTATCAAATGGATCCCGCGAACGCCCGCGAGGCGCTCCGCGAAGTGGCGCTGGACCTCGAAGAGGGCGCGGACATCATCATGGTCAAGCCCGCGCTGCCGTATCTCGACATAATCGCGCGCGTCCGCGAACGATTCGACGTGCCCGTCGCCGCCTACAACGTTAGCGCCGAATATTCGATGGTCAAAGCCGCCGCCCGCAAGGGATGGATCGACGAGCAGCGCATCGTCCTCGAAATCATGACCAGCATCCAGCGCGCCGGCGCCTCGATTGTTCTCACGTATCACGCCAAAGACGTCGCCCGCTGGGTGAAGTGACAATCCGATCAGGATTGTCATCCCGAGGCCGGCGGTTTTAGTTGGCCGAGGGATCTCTCTTCATTCTCGCATCGTCTCCCGTCGTTGAAGGGCGCTCACAATGTGATTCCGCTGCTCTGAGCGGTGGGGTTTCAGTCGGCGGTTCTTCATCAGCGTTGATTTGTTTTCATCTGTGGTTCCAACCGCCTTGCTCGTAATATGATTTCACCGTGAGCAAATCTTCCGACCTCTTCGCCCGCGCCGAGAAAATCCTGATCGGCGGCGTGAACAG
>JARLGK010000164.1 GCA_031296075.1 Candidatus Acidiferrales bacterium | reverse complement strand
CTCGCATGTGACCGCGTGGGATTCGCCGACGGCAAGCCCGCCGATTGCGTATCCGGGAAAATCGAGATCGACGAGCGCGTCCGCGTTCGCGCGGCGCAGTGCCGCATGCGTCCCGCCCTGGACGATGCCGAAAAGCATCTGCCGGGCGGCGTCGCCATGGCTCGTGAAGTAGTCGCGCGAGCGGCGCGCCCAATCGAGCGTGCGGGCCGCCGCTTCGCGCGCGCGGGATTCCTGGGACGGCGCTTCGATGCATACGTCGAGCACCATGATGATGTCCGCGCCCAAAGCGATTTCAATCTCGAGCGCCTTTTCCGGCGAAAGAAAATGCTCGGAGCCATCGAGATGGGAGCGGAATGTGACGCCGTCGTCCGCCACTTTGCGCAGGCTGCTCAGGCTAAAAACCTGAAAGCCGCCCGAATCGGTGAGGATCGGGCGCGGCCAGGACATGAACCGGTGGAGGCCGCCCATGCCGCGAATCAACTCGTGCCCGGGACGCAAATAGAGATGGTAGGTATTCGCGAGAATGATTTGCGCGTCGAGGTCTTCGAGATCGCGCTGGGTCTGGCCTTTTACGGTGGCAGCCGTGCCTACGGGCATGAAGGCGGGCGTTTCGATCACGCCGTGCGGGGTCGTGAGACGTCCGTGACGCGCGCCCGTCGGATCGGTCGCAAGAACCTCGAATTGAAAACCCATCCGCGAAGTGTATCAGGTGAACGCCGCGGTCAGGCCGACGGTCAGAAGGACAACAAACAGATACAAGGCAAGAACCGCGCCGAACGCCGTGCCAGCCCTTATCTTCTTGTGGTGAAGCGAGGTAAAGCCGACCACCACCAGGTACATGCCCCAATAGATGAAGATGTCAATGGTGATGCCCAGAACCATCAGCCAGATAGGCGGATTGTTGAAAAAAGCGCCGAGATTTGACGCGATAAAATTGTCGGGATTTATCGTGTTGGGATCTTTCAGAAAAAGAATTCCGATTCCGATGAGCTCCTTCACGGCCGTAGGGACGGCTGCGAAACTGACGATCGACAGCACTGTTTTGAATTTCAGGTCCGCGCCGACGATAAGGTTGAAGATCCCGAGATAGATGGCCGCGCCAAACAACACGCTGAAAATATCGCCGACCACGCCGCGCACGTAACGAATGGACTTCTGAACCATGACGACGCGATTCATGACCTGCGCGTTGGGAATCTGATCCGTGCGGCCGGTCCTTTCCATCTGTGTCTGGATGTAGGCAGGCCAATCCACGCGAGACGCCAGCACGACATTCATCGCAAAGCTGATTATCGTGACGAAAATCACGGGCGCCAGCCAAGTCGGCTGCCGGGCGATGGATTCAAATGTCTCCTTCGGGCTGAAAATCACGCCGACAATCCGCCCGAAAGAATTCACCTTCTCGGGCGCTTCCGGCGCCTGCTGCAGGGTCGCGGTGGCCATTAGTCCCCTTCTTCGCTCCTAGATTGGCGGGATTCTACATTCGATTACGCGTGGGGAGAAAAAAATTACAACGAAAAGGGGCCGCTATCGCTGCAATACGCGCGTGACGCTCGGGGAGACGAGTTCGTAGCGGACGTTGCGCCAGCGGATGCGCCTGGTCAGGAGCGAGGCAATGAAATTCCAGGCGAAAAGAAACGGGGTGACGGGAGCCAGCGCGGTCCAAACCCAGCTCCACTGGTTCAGTTGGGCCTTCCAATCCGGCAGCATTTCGACCACCGCAATGGTTCGAAGCACGCCCTTCATCACGGCAAGAAACGGAATGACGAAGGCCATCAGGACAAGATTCATCCACGGATCGCCGTCAGCCATCTGCGCCATGATGACAAACGCGGCGAAGATCAGCGTGAACACGTAGCTCAGATGCGCGGCCGCGGCCATGCCCCACCGCCGGGAATCGTAGACGCGCGTGATCAGAATTTGGCGATTGGTGAATTCGAGCAGGCTCGAGCCGGTCCAGGGATGCAGAGTCGGCGCCAAACATTCGGAGCAGAAGACGATGGACCTGCCGGCGTTTTTCAGCGCGCGCGTGAGGGCAAAATCGTCGCTGATCGCTCCCTCCCAGGCCTCGAGCACACGGACGTCGTTAAACGTGCTGCGGCGGATGGCGGTGCCGCCGCCCCAGCAGAAATTTTCCCGGGCACGGCCGAGCATGGTGGCGACGGACGCATTCCACGCCGATGCGAGAGCGCTGGCAAGTCCGCCGGAGCCAATGGCGGGGCTGGGGTTAATCCAGCGATAGGCGGTCGTCGCACCGATGCGCGTGTCCTGGAGCGGCGCGACGAGCTTGCTGAGCCAGCCATGCGGCAGACGCACATCGGAATCGGTGAAGACGATGACTTCGAAATTTTCGGACAGCGATTCCACCGCGCGGCGAAGGTTGTGCACCTTCTCGCCGCAATTCTCGGCCGGGCCGGCAATCACGATGTGGACGGGCCGCTGGCTCGCCGCCTTCACACGTTCGACGACTTTCAGCGCCGGGTCGAGGCTGGTCGCCATGACAAAATAGATTTAGTAATTTCCATATTCAAACTTGGTGAGAGCGGTCAGATTGTCTTCGAGGCCGGGCTCGGCGCCCTTGCACGGGCAGATCAACGCGGTGACCGGGGCATAGAATCCCGCGTGCGACGAAAGCCTTCCCCTGACCAGGCGGAACCATTCGTATCCGTCCCAGAGCCAATAGAGCCCCAGCGCGATCTGCACTACGACCAGAAGGTAGAAAAAGAAGAGCACTGGCGCGAGAATATCAAAAACACGCTTCGAACGGGGCTTGAGCGCACGTTGACTTGCTAGATCAGCACGGGTAGAATCCGGCCGAAATCGTATCTTCATCTTCCGGCTTTTTCCCAATTCGCAGGCCCGTAGGAGGAAACCATGGCTACATCTCCGTCTATGCCGATTAACGAAGCGAAGCTGCACGAATTCGTGATGAAAGCCGTCGGCGAAATGGGAGCGGCGATGAATGCCGCGCTCATCATCGTCGGCGACAAGCTGGGCCTGTACAAGGCGATGGCCGGTGCCGGCCCAATGACTTCCGCCGAACTCGCCGCGAAAACAAAGACGACGGAGCGGTACGTCCGCGAATGGCTCTCGGCGCAAGCCGCCGGCGGCTTTGTGACTTACGACGCGGCCACCGCTAAGTTCACGCTGCCTCCCGAGCAGGCCATGGCGCTCGCCGATGAACAGAGCCCCGTCTTTCTTCCGGGATTTTTCCAAGCCGTAAAGTCGTGCTTCATCGACGAGCCGAAGATTTCGGAGGCGTTCCAAACAGGCAAAGGCGTGGGCTGGCACGAGCACGATCATTCGCTCTTCGTGGGAACGGAACGCTTCTTCCGCCCAAACTACCGGGCGCACTTGATCAGCGAATGGATTCCGGCGCTCGGCGACACGGAGGCGAAGCTGAAGGCGGGAGCAAAAGTCGCCGACGTGGGCTGCGGACTGGGAACTTCGACCATCCTGATGGCGGAGGCATTTCCGAAGTCAACTTTCACGGGCTTCGATTACCATCCGAAGTCCGTCGAAATGGCGCGGGAGGCGGCGGCTAAGGCTGGAGTTTCCGATCGGGTGAAATTCGAGGTCGCAAAGGCGAAGGATTTTCCCGGCAAGGGCTATCAACTGGTTGCGTTCTTCGATTGCCTGCACGACATGGGCGATCCGGAGGGCGCGGCGCGGCACGTGCTGCAGTCGCTCGACGCAAACGGCGCGTGGATGATCGTCGAGCCATTCGCGCACGACAAATTGGAAGACAATCTGAATCCCATCGGGCGCGTGTTCTACGGAGCGTCCACGATGTTGTGCACGCCCGCTTCGCTTTCGCAGGAAGTCGGGCTGGGGCTCGGCGCGCAAGCGGGCCAGGGGCGGCTTTCGAAGATTCTGACCTCGGCCGGATTCAAGCGCGTCCGGCGGGCCGCGGAAACTCCCTTCAATATCGTGCTCGAAGCACGGCCGTAAAGAGATCGCCGCCTCGGCCTGAGGCGCATCGGTTGTTGTAGGGGCGTAGCACCACTACGCCCGGCGCTGATCCTTGGCGCAACTCCGGCCATTCGCTTCGGCGCTCCGATGTTCTATGTAGCTCATCCCGCCTCATTGGGGTGAGGTCTTTCGGCTCGGCTTTGGTTTGCGCCCCGCCGCGCCGCCCGGGAGTCAACTCAATTGGCCCGGCGGCGGGAAAAGACTTTGCGCAGGACGCGGTCGGCGGCAGCATTGATCTCGAGCTGAAACTTGCCGGCCGCGCGGCGGGCCTGTTCCATCAGCGAGGGATCGAGCAACAACGCGACGCGATCCACGAAAGGCCCCGAAGCGGCGGCGCGTCCCGCCGGACGCGAAGGCTCGCGAGCGGCGAGCATTTCGTACAGTTCCAAGTCGCGCCAAAATTCCTGAGCGTCTTCCTCACTCCAGCTAAGCGACTGCCCCAAAGCAACAAAAAACTCCTCACGGAAAAGATCGAGGAAAGGGATCGCCAGATCCAAGCCCGCGCTTTTTGCCCTGGGCTTCGCACGAGCGGCCTTCTTTCCTTTTGTCTTCTTCTTTGGTGGGCGCCGCGCGCCGCGCACGGTGACGCTGACCTTCAGCCGCGCGGGCAGCGCCGCTTCAATGCGCAAAACCGCCGCGAGGATGGATTCGCGGCGAATCATCTGGAGCTGTTCGCGGTAGAACGAGGGTTGGTCGGCGCGACCGGGGCGGCGATGCTCGGCGGAATAGATATCGAGGAAGCGCGCGACCATCTCGTTGTGATCGAGCGTGGCCAGCAGCACGGCCGCGGCTTCGCGCGCGCGCACGACAAGCTCTCGAGGACGGTAAGGCATCGGCTACCTGTACGCGAATGCGCCGCGCCCCGCAACAGGAAAGGTTTTTCGTGCGCCCAAAAGAAATGGCCCGGACATTGCTGCCCGGGCCTTCGTCTTTCGAGTTCCCTGCTTCGCGTTCTTAGTGAACGGGACCCACGACCGGGCGACCCTCGCCGAGCGCGCCGCCGGTGGCCGGCCGCACCGGCTTATCGAACTTGCCCAGCGCGATATCGAGGGCCTGTTCGACGGTGCGCACGAAGTGGAGCTGGATGCCTTCGAGCATTTCCGGCTGCAGATCCTCCTTCACGTTCGGTTCGTTTTCCGACGGGAGAATGACCTCGCGGATACCCGCCCGCTTTGCGCCGAGCACTTTTTCCTTTACACCGCCGATCGGCAGGACGACTCCGGTGAGCGAGATTTCTCCGGTCATCGCCACGCGCGGCCGAATCGGCCGGCCGGTCAGCAAACTGACCAGCGCTGTGACCATGGCAACGCCGGCGGAAGGCCCGTCTTTCGGAATGGCGCCCGACGGCACGTGGATGTGCAAGTCGAGCTTCCGGAAGAAATCCGGGTCGATGTCGTAGCGCTCCGAGTTTGAGCGGACCCAGCTGAGCGCCGCGCGCATGGACTCCTGCATCACCTCGCCCAGATGCCCGGTCATGGTGAACTGCTTTCCGCCGCGCATCTTGCTGGCTTCGATGAAGACGATGTCTCCGCCCACGGGCGTCCAGACAAGTCCAATCGATACGCCGGGCTTCTGCACCCGTTCTTCGACTTCCTTCTCGAGGCGGAACTTCGGAATGCCGAGGACTTCGTGAATCACGTCGGGCGTGACGATGAGCTTGTCCATCTTGCCTTCGGCAATCCGCCGGGCCTGTTTGCGCACGAGCGTGGCGATCTCGCGTTCGAGATTGCGGACGCCCGCCTCGCGCGTGTAGTGGTGAATCAAATCGTGAAGCGAATCATCGGTGAATTCGATCTGTTCACCCAGCGCGAGGCCATGTTCCTTGGTCTGGCGGGGGATCAGGAATCGCTTCGCGATGTGGATCTTTTCTTCCTCGGTGTAGCCGGCCAGCTCGAGGACCTCCATGCGGTCGCGGAGCGCCTCTGGAATTGGGTCCATCCAGTTCGCCGTGGCCACGAAGAGGACCTTCGACAGATCGAACGGCACATCGAGATAGTGATCGCGGAAGGTCGAGTTCTGTTCCGGGTCGAGCACTTCCATCAGCGCAGCCGACGGATCGCCGCGGAAATCGCGGCCGAGCTTGTCCACCTCGTCCAGCATGAGGACGGGGTCCATCGTTTCGGCGCGCTTGATACCCTGGATGATCTGGCCGGGCAGAGCGCCGATGTAGGTGCGGCGGTGGCCGCGGATCTCAGCCTCGTCGTGCATCCCGCCGAGCGAAATGCGCACGAATTTACGGCCGAGCGCCCGGGCGATTGATTTCCCAAGCGAGGTTTTGCCGACTCCGGGAGGCCCGACAAAGCAAAGGATGGGACCCTTCATACCGGGTTGCAGCTTCTTCACGGCGAAATAATCGAGGATGCGCTGTTTGACCTTTTCGAGGTCGTAGTGATCCTCGTCGAGGATCTCCTGCGCCTTCGCGATATCAATTTCCTCTTCGCCGGTGCCGGAGGTCTTGTTCCACGGGAGCGAGGTCATCCATTCGAGGTATGTCCGCGAGACCATGTACTCGGCCGAGGCCGGGGTCATCTTTGCGAGACGCTTGAGTTCGCGGTCGCACTCCTTCTTCGCGTCGGCGGACATCCCCGACTCTTCGACCTTCTTGCGGAGCTCTTCGATCTCGGTTTGGCCGTCCTCGGATTCGCCCAGTTCCTTCTGGATCGCTTTGATCTGCTCGCGCAGCAGGAATTCGCGCTGGCTCTGGTTCACCTGCTCCTGCACCTGGTCGTGGATCTTGGTGCGCAGCTCGAGCACTTCCTTTTCTTTGGAAAGCTCGTTGATCAAGATCTCCAGGCGCTTGCGCACGCTGAATGTTTCGAGCAACTCCTGGCGCACCATGGTGTTGAGCGAAGGCAGAGTGGAAGCGACGAAATCGGCCAGACGGGCCGGGGAATCGATGTTCGCGGCTTCGGTCTGGAGATCGTCGGAAAGCTGCGGCGAACGAGCCACTACTTCGCGGAAGAGTTCCTGGACGTTGCGCTCGAGAGCAGTCAGCTCGGCATCGGACTGGTCTTCAAGGTCTGGCTGGTTCTCGACGCGAGCGCGCAAAAACGGCTTCAAGCCGATCACCTCGGTAACGCGGAGGCGGCTGAGGCCTTCGAGAAATGCCACGACATTACCGTTGGGCATGCGCACCATTTTGTGAACTTTGGCGAGCGTGCCAACGCTGTGAAGGTCCGTGCCGGTCGGCAACTCGATGCGCGGATCAAGCTGCGCCACCACACCAAGCAACTTTTCAGGACCTTCCAGAGAATCTAGGAGCGCAAGAGAGCTTTCCCGTCCCACCGGCAAAGGCATGACGGCTCCGGGAAAAAGGACGGTGTCTCGCACGGGAAGAATCGCGAGCTCTTCTGGAACGACTCTCGTTTGTTTGGCCACGTTAGCCCCCTTTGGCACCATACGCGAATCAAATGCAATCAGTCCATCTGCCAGCTATATCGGCTGTCGAAGTAGTTAGATGCAGTAGAGCGGAAGAAAGATTTATCAATCTTCGCCGCCTCCTATAAAGAAACGTGAGTATATCGCGCTAAGGAATTAAATGCAATGGCGTTTAGCCTCCCGCGGTTCAGGTCGCGCCGTCCATTTCACGCAAAATACTGATGTAGGGGCACTTATTTCAGATGCCGCGCGGGCTTGAACATCTCCTGGACCAGGCGGAGCGCCGCCTCCCGCGTCGTGACCTTGCCGTTGAGCTGGGCCTCCTCAACAGCCTCCAGGATCGCGTGGAAGGGCGGTCCGGGCGCGTAGCCCAGGGATATGAGGTCATCCCCGGTCAGGAGCCGGGGCGGGCGGACCTGTTCGGGCGGAGTTTCAGCCAGGAATCGGCGGACAAAGCCATAGTTATCGAGATTTCGGTGGCTCGAGCTGCAGTCGAGCCTGTGCAGTTCGAGATGCTCGTCGAAACGGTCGAGCCGGACGAAGCGCTTCAGCGTCGAGGGCTTCATCTGCGGCACGTCCTTGAACCGAAGATGATTGGCGACGAGCGAGGCGATTTGCGCCGTATCGTCGTTAGAGAATCGGAGGCGCCGGCAGATCTCCTCGGCCATGCGCGTGCCGACTTCGACGTGCTGGTCAAACCGAATGCGGCCGTTGGGACCGGAGGGAGGCGTAAACGTCGGGGGTTTGCCGACATCATGGAGCAGGACGCCCCAAGCCAGAGTCGGCGTGGAGCGTGCCGGCAAACCATCGAGCATCATGAGCGTGTGCGTCCAGACATCGCCTTCGGGATGGAATTGCGGCGGCTGTTCGACGCCCTTCATGCGCGCGATTTCGGGAAGAAGCTCCGGGAGAAGGCGCGTCTCGTCGAGAAGCTCGAAACCGCGGCGGGCGGCGCCTTCGGTGAGGAGTTTGGTGAGCTCGTCTCGAAGACGCTCGGCCGAAACTTCGTGAATAGCAGGGGCGGATTTCACGATGGCGCTAAAGGTGGCGGCCTCGATCGCGTACCTAAAGCGCGCGGCAAAACGCACGGCGCGAACCATGCGCAATTTGTCCTCGCGAAACCGGTCGTCCGCGCGGCCGATGGCGCGAATGATTCCGGCGCGAAGGTCGTCACGCCCTCCGACGAAATCGAGGATCTCTTTCGTTTCGGGGTCGAGAAGCAAGGCGTTGATCGTGAAATCACGCCGCTTGAGATCCTCTTGAGGCGAGTCCGTGTACACAACTTCATCGGGGTGGCGGCCGTCGGAGTAGCCGACATCGGAGCGAAACGTGGCGACTTCGACCTGCGCGGAAGACTCCGCGCCTGATTCTTCCGTGACAATGACGACTCCAAATTTCGCGCCTACAGCGAGGCTGTGCGGAAAGAGCTGCTGGACGCGGTCCGGCGTGGCGTCGGTTGAGACATCATAGTCGGCGGGTTCGCGCTCCAGGAGAATGTCGCGCACACATCCGCCCACGAAGTAGGCCTGATGGCCCGCCGCGCGCAGCGTGCGGCAGACTCTTTCGGCGAGGGCGCGAGCGTTCATAACGCAATTATCACGGAAAACTCCGGATGTTGCTACGCGCTGACGCGCAGGACGAGACACGTGATGTCGTCGTGCTGGCGCGCGAATCCCACGAAGGCGTTTACATCCTCCATCACTCGTTTCAAAGTTTCGCCCGAGCTTTCGGGCGGCGCGTTCTGGATGCAAGGGAGGAGTCGCGCTTCGCCATATTCCTCTCCGGCATCATTGACAGCTTCCACCACTCCGTCGGTGAAGATGAAGAGCAGGTCGCCCGGCTGAAGCTGCACGCGACCGGATGGGTAGAGAACTTTTTCTTCAGAGAAAAGTGGAAGTCCAAACGGCGGGCCTCCAGTCGAGAGGCGTTCGACCTGGCCCGAGGCGCGCCGAAGTATCGGATCGTTGTGGCCCGCATTGATGAAAATCATTTCGCGCGTCTTCGGATCGACTTCGGCGAGAAATGCAGTGGTGAAGCGTCGTCCTTCCAGGCTGTGGGCGCGGCAATAGCGGTCGAGGCCGACTACGATTTCATCGATTGTCACGGGAGTCGCCGCGAGCGCGCTCAAGCTCGCTTGAAACGTGGCCATCAGCAGCGCGGCGGGAACGCTTTTCCCGGCAACGTCGGCGACGACCACGAACAACGGTGGCGACACCGAGTCTCTCGGAGGCAGCGGACGGAGAAATGCGTCGTAGTAGTCGCCTGCAACCGTGTTTTGCGGGCGGGTGGCAAAAGCGATGTCCACGCCGGGCACGCTCGGCGGATGGTCAGGGACGAGCCATTGCTGGATCTCGCGCGCTATTTCAAGGTCGCGTTTCATCGTGACGCGATCGGCGAGTTCAACGGCGAGCAGCACGAATAGTATCGCTATCCCGATCCAGCTAAACCGGAAGCTCGCTTCGCCTCGAACTCCCCAGTGGATGTCGGGCTCGAAGAATATCAACACCATGGCAATCAGCAGCAGAACGCGCCGCGCCGGCGTAAGCTTCATCAGCATGGCCTGAAACAAAGCCCAGGCTGATCGCCAGATTCTTCCGGGGCCGCGCGAGCCGCGGCCGATTTCGTCCCAGTCCACGTCCTTGGAGTAGAGGGCGTAGCTGGCTTTGGCGTCGGAAACGAATTGGCTGCCGAGCTGGCCGAGCTCGGCGCCTTCGGTCACGCGCGCCCAGAAATCGCGGAAGCGGCGGCGGCGTGGAGGCTTGGTGGCGTGCTCCGGAGTGGGTGTGGCAGCCATGAGAATGGGAATTATACGGCGCGGAGGCGCCGCGGCGATCCTTTCAATCCCGGTCCCCGCGATTTGCGAGCGAACCGCCGAGCTGGACCTTGGAGAAACCGAACTTATCGCGCAGACGATCTGTCGTGCGCGCGAGGCGCTCGAGCTTTTCCCTGCGGCCGGGATCGAGGAGATCGAGCTGTCCCGATCCGGCGGAAAACGAAGTGAGTGCGACGCCGACGAGCCGGAGCGTCGCTCGGCCATCCCACGAGCGGGAGAAAAGATCGCGGATCGTTTTCAGAAACACAGCGTCGAGGTCGGAGGGTTCCGCCAGTGTTTGGCTTCGCGTGATGGTGGTGAAATCGGCGAAACGGATGGTCAACGTAACGGTCCGGGCGTGAAGGCCCGCGTCGCGCAAGCGCTTAGATGCTTTCTGGCATAGGTAGCTGATTGTGGAGTGCAATTTCTCAGCGTCGTTCGTGTCCTCGCCGAACGTCTGATTGTGTGAAAGGGATTTAGCTTCGGCGTCCACGAAAAATTCGTAGGAGTCGATGCCGCGCGCTTTGCGATAGAGTGCCGTACCCCACCGGCCGAACGATTCCTCCAATCGCTCGCGCGGCAGAGCCTGCAATTGCGCAATCGTTTCGATTCCGAGAGTCTTCAGCGCGGCTTCAGTAACCTTGCCGATGCCTGGAATTCTGCGCACGACGAGCGGCGCAAGAAAGGCGGCTTCGCTGCCAGGTGGAACCCAGACCAAACCGCGCGGCTTGGCCTGGTCGCTGGCGACTTTTGCGACCAGGCGCGTGGCACCCAGACCGCCGGAGCAAGGCAGAGCCGTCGTCGCAGTGATTTCGCGCAGGAGCTTATTCGCAGCGGAGAGCGAAGGCCCGTGTAGCCGCTCGGTGCCGGCGAGATCCAGATACGCCTCGTCAATCGAGGCCATTTCGACAATGGGAGAATATTTCGCGAGGATCGCGGCGATGCGGTCGCTCCACTGGCCATAGAGATCGTGATGGCGGTCGAGGAAAACCGCCTGCGGGCAGAGCTTCGCGGCGGTGCGCAACGGCATAGCCGAATGAACGCCGAAACGGCGCGCCTCGTAACTCGCGGAGGTGACCACACCGCGCTGATCGCGCTGTCCTCCGACGACAACGGGAAACCCTTTCAGCTCAGGGCGCGCGAGCAACTCAACCGAGACGAAGAACGCGTCCATATCAACGTGGAGAATTGCAGCGGTCGAATCGGCCGCGGCGGCCAATGGCGAGTCGTGCTTCGCGCGAAAATGAGCCAGCTTCGGCATGGCCCCAATATAGCGCCGGAGAGCGGGAATTGCAGGAATCAAAACCCTGTGGACTTTTTCTTGAGGACGGCGAAGCCTGCGAGGGTCAGATGCGCTCGGCGGCGATGACGCGCGGGATTCCGGCGAGATCATTGGTGATGCTGACGTTAGCCCAGGAGCGTTGCACGTGGAACATTTTGCGGACTTCGTCCGACGAGTTGTAGCCGAGCTCGAGCACGAGGATTCCGCCAGGGCGAAGCAGCGCGCCCGCCTCCCCGATCAGCCGCGCGTAGATCTCGACGCCTGTGGGCCCGCCGAAAAGGGCGGCATAAGGTTCATGGTCGCGGACTTCCCGAGGAAGAGTGGCGGACTCGTTGAGCGAAATGTAGGGTGGATTGCTAACGATTAAGTCGAGGGAGGCGGGGCGAGGGGCGAGGGGCGAGTTCGAAGAAACGCCCAGTAGATCGCACTCGATGAATTGGATGCGATCGGCGACGGCGTGACGGACGGCGTTGCGACGGGCGATGTCGAGAGCGGGCGCTGAAATGTCTGTCGCGATGATTTCGGCGTGCGGCAATTCGTGCGCGAGAGCAACGGCGAGGCAGCCCGAACCGGTGCCGACGTCGGCGACGTGCAGCGGCGGGCTGGGCGCACCCGTGATCATGTCAATCTTGATTCCGCGCGCGCCCAAGCGATCGAGCGCGACTTCGATGACGTGTTCGGTTTCGGGGCGCGGGATCAGAACCGCGGGAGTGACTTCGAATTCGAGGCTCCAGAATTCCTGCTTGCCGGTGAGATATTGCGTCGGCTCGCCGGCGGCGCGGCGCGCGACGAGAGCGAAGTACGCCCCGGCCGCAGCGGGATTGAGCGCGGATTCGGGATTCGTGTAGAGCCAGGTGCGGTCGCGGCCGAGCACGTGCATCAGCAGAAGTTCGGCAGCGAGCGTATGGGAAGGGACTTGGGCTGCGCGCAGGCGGGCCATCGCTTCTTTCAATGCTGCGCGCACGTCGAGCGACATCGTTGCGATTGCTCGGCTTTCGCCGGTGGTTCTCACGCTTCCACAAGCTCCTGCTTGAGGCGCTCGGATTCGAAATGCGTGACCAGAGCGTCCACGAGCGGGCCGAGCTTGCCGTCCATTGCTTCGGTGAGCTGGTGCAGCGTGAAATTGACGCGATGGTCGGTGACACGGTTCTGCGGAAAATTGTAGGTGCGGATTTTTTCGGAGCGATCGCCGGTTTTGATCTGGCCGCGGCGTTCGGAGGCAAGGAGCTGATGTTGCTTCTCCTGCTCCATTTCGTAGAGCCGGGCGCGGAGAACGCGCATCGCCTTGGCGCGATTCTTGATCTGTGATTTTTCGTCCTGCTGAGAAACAACGAGGCCGCTCGGAATATGGGTAATGCGGACGGCGGAGTATGTGGTGTTCACGGATTGGCCGCCGGGGCCGGAGGAGCAGAACGTATCGATGCGCAGGTCCTTCGCTTCGATCTTGATGTCAATGTCGTCCGCTTCGGGAAGCACGGCGACCGTGGCGGCAGACGTGTGAATGCGGCCCTGCTGCTCGGTTGAAGGAACGCGCTGAACGCGGTGCACGCCGCTTTCGTATTTCAGCTTGGAATAAACTTTGTTGCCCTGGATGGCCGCGACGATTTCCTTCATCCCGCCCACCGGTGAGGCGGAGCTTTCCAGGATCTCGACTTTCCACTTCTGCGATTCCGCGTAACGCGAATACATGCGGAACAGCTCGGCGGCAAAGAGCGAGGCCTCGTCTCCGCCGGTGCCGGCGCGAATTTCGAGGATCACGTCTTTTTCGTCATTGGGATCCTTGGGGATCAGCAGGAGTTTCACTTCGCGCTCGACGCTTTCGCGGCGAGCTTCCAGCGTCTGCTGCTCATCGTGCGCCATTTGCTTCATTTCGGCGTCGTCGGTTTCGGCGAACAACTGCTTGGCGCCCTCGAGGGCCTTTTCGATCTCTTTCCAATCGCGGTACTTGGCGACGATCTCGCCCAGCTCCGAGTGTTGCTTGGCAAGCTTCTGGTAGCGCGCCGAATCGTCGTGAACCTCGGGCGAAGAAAGCTCGCGGGTTATTTCGTCGTAGCGCGATTCGATTTGCTTGAGTTTTTCAAAAAGCGTCAAATTAGCCATGGTCGTGACTCGGTAAAGCGTTATTCGTGACTTGTGATTGGTAACTCGTGAACGGCAAACACACGGGAACAACGTGCCAGCGCCCCACACAGGGCGGCGAGAGAACGCGCTAATAGAAGGAGGCGAACACCTTCAGTAAGGATAACGGCAAGCGGCCTGCGAGTCAAACCGGAACGAGCCGTGAATTGATTGAACCGCATGGGACGCGGTGGTAGGCTCGCCGGAGTTGAGGCCCCGGTAAGCCCGTGAGCGCCACCGGCACAAAATTCGAACGAGCCGCTTCGGTTGAAGCACAAACACTGGCAACGGTGCGCCAGCTGCTTGTGGAGCTGGGCGGATCGCGCGGGCTCGAGGAACTGGTGGCGCGCGGCGCGGCGGCGCATCTGGAACGAGAGCTCGGGCTTGGCAGTCTTGAGCGCGTCGAGCTGATGGTGCGCCTGGGAAATGTTTGTGGAGTGCGGCTGCCGGATCGAGTGGTGGCGGAAGCCGATACCGTTCAGGATTTGGCAGATGCACTCCTGGGCGAGAATCTCGGAGAAAGCTCCAACGCAGGGAGCCTGTCCTCAGGGGCTGAAGCCCCTGAAAAAGGCAAGCTGGATATGTCGGAGCTAAAGCTTCGACCCCCTAAGCTGCGGGATTTTGAGGCGCACGCCGCGCCTGCGCAGATTGCCGATCTCGAGCAGAAGATTCGCGGGGCTGAATCGCTGACGGAAATCCTGCGACTGCGCGGCCTCGGCGAGCCCACTCGCGCGCACATCCATCTCTACGAAGAAGACGAGCAACTGCACACCATTACTTTCGGAGAGCTGTACGGCCGCGCTTCGGCCGTCGCGCGGGAATTGCGGCAGCGCGGCCTGGAGCAGGGCCAGACCGTTGCCATCATGCTTCCGACATGCGCGGAATTCTTTTACACGTTCGCGGGGATTCTGCTGGCCGGCGGAATACCCGTGCCGATCTATCCGCCGTTCCGCGCGGACCGCATCGCGGAGTACGCCACGCGGCAAGCGAACATCCTGCGCAACGCTGAGACGCGATTCCTGATCACGTTCCGCCAAGCGGAAGGGCTCGCGCGCCTGCTGCAGCCGCGCGTACCGACGCTGCGCGAGGTCTTGAACGCGGAACGGCTGGCGAGCGTGCCGGCACAGCCGAGGCCCACCTCGACCGAGTGGAGGCCCGTGGAGAATCTTTCACATCACGCGCGCGGGGAAGACATCGCATTCCTGCAATACACATCCGGATCGACGGGTGATCCCAAGGGCGTTACGCTGACCCACGCCAATTTGCTGGCAAACATCCGTTCGATTGCAGCCGGTGTCGAACTGAAGCCAGAGGACGTGGCCGTGAGCTGGCTACCGCTTTACCACGACATGGGATTGATCGGTGCGTGGTTTGTGCCGCTCTTTTCGGGCAATCCGCTCGTGGTCATGTCGCCGCTCGCTTTTCTGAGCCGCCCGGAGCGCTGGCTCTGGGCCATTCATCGGCATCGCGGGACGATCAGCCCGGCGCCGAATTTCGCCTATGAACTCTGCGTGCGGAAAATCGCGGACAAGGAACTGGAGGGTCTCGATCTGAGTTCGTGGCGCGCGGCCTTCAATGGCGCCGAGCCCGTTCACGCCGATACTCTGGAGCGGTTCGCGGCGCGCTTCGCGAAATACGGATTTCGCCGCGAGGCGCTGCTTCCCGTGTATGGATTGGCCGAAGCGACGCTGGGTGTTTCGGCGGCGAAGTCAGGCGGCTACAAAGTGGACCGGATCGAGCGGGCCGCGTTCGAGTCCGAGGGTCGTGCCATTCCGGCAGCGCCGGACGATGCCGCGGCGCTCGAGTTCGTGAGCGCGGGAGAACCGTTTCCGGACGTGGAGGTGCGGATCGTAGGGAACGATGGCTACGACGCGGGCGATCGCTGCGAGGGGCGGCTATGGTTTCGAAGCCCTGCGGCCACGAGCGGGTATTACCGGAATCCCACCGCGACGCTGGAGCTAATGCGCGAGCCGGGCTGGCTCGACTCGGGTGACCTCGCCTACCGCGCCGGTGGCGAGCTTTACATCACGGGCCGGGCGAAGGACCTGATCATCAAGGCGGGGCGAAACCTGTATCCGCACGAAATCGAAGATGTCGCGGGGCGCGTGGCGGGCGTGCGAACCGGGTGCGTCGTTGCGTTCGGCGCGCCGGATGCGCGCAACGGAACGGAAAGGCTCGTGGTCGCCGCCGAAGTGCGAAATCCGGCGGAGGCGAGGCGCATCTCGGCAGAGATCACTCGCGCCGTGGACGAAGCGATGGGTATGCCGCCCGATCTGATCGAGCTGGTGCCGCCGCATTCGATTCCGAAAACTTCGAGTGGCAAATTGCGCCGCAACGAGACGCGGCGGCTTTTCCTCGAGGGGAAACTCGGCAAAAAGGTCGCGCCGCCCTGGTTACAGATCGCGAAACTGGCAGTGCGCACAGCGGCGCCGCGCGCGGGGGCGCTCGTCAAACGCGGCGCCAAGGCTGCGATTGATTTTCTCTACGGCATCTATGCGCTGATCGTTTTTGCCGTTGCGTTCATTCCGCTTTGGCTTGCCGTCGGAGTCACCAGAGATCGGAAGCGGGCGGCGCGGTTGATGCACGTGGCGACCCGCGGAATGCTTTTTGCCGCCGGAATTCCGGTTCGAGTAGAGGGAGGAGGACAACTGGCGGGAGCGGCCGGGTCAGGTCCGTGGATCTTCGCGCCGAACCATTCGAGCTACGTGGACATTCTCGTGACGGTGGCATTCTTGCCGCCGGATGTGCGGTTCGTAGTGAAGGGTGAAGTGCTGGCGATGCCGTTCTTCGGAATGATGGCGCGCCGGAGCGGCCAGCTCGCGTTCGATCGCAGCGATCCGCAAGCGCGCATTCAGCAAACAGCAGAAGTGAATGCGGCGCTGGGCCGCGGGGAATCGGTTGCAATCTATCCGGAAGGAACATTCACATCTTCGGTGGGCATCCGGCCATTCCAACTGGGGGCGTTCAAGGCTGCCGTGGACTCACGACGCCCGATTTGCCCGGTGGCGGTGCGCGGCGCGCGCCGGATATTACGGGATCACACATACCTGCCCCGGCCAGGGCGCGTCACCGTGACATTCGGTCCGCCGATCGCGCCCGATCCCGCAGCGGGCGACGACTGGCGCGAGATTGTCCGGCTGCGAGACGCGACGCGCGAGATCATCGCGCGCAATTCCGGCGAGCCGATGTTGTAAGAGGTTCAACTCTGGTTGGGGAGGTCGTCATGCGGACAAAAGTCGGAGAGAAGAGTCACGTCCAGATGATGGATCATCCTGAATAGATCTTCGCGAACAATACTCGAGCGACCCTCAAATCGTATAACCGAGTGCCAAGAAAAGTTCCCAGTGTGTTCGTGATTAGATCGGTGGTGCCGGAGTCTCTGGTCGGAAGGTGTGACTGAAGGAGTTCAATCGTGAGACTGACGACGAATCCAAGAAGAGTTGTGAGTAAGACTGTCCGCTTGATGGGCCGCGCCGACGACCAGTAGGCGCAGAAGAAGAAACCAAGGGGAATGAAGCCGGTGATATTTACCAGAATATCTTCCAGATACGTCCAGTTGGGCTTGTATTCCTGCCAGAAAGGTTCCAGAAATCTTTGATGGACGAGCGCATATCGCTGGGGAATCAACAGTTCGATTCCCCCGAGGAGGGCATTGTGAACGACGTTTCCAGAATGCTCGCTGAACAGATATAGCGCAATTGCGCGTTCGCCATCGGACAACTCCGGGCGTCCCTCTGTCGTCCAGGTTTCATAGTGCTTCAGAACCTGTGCCGCCGTGAGCTCCTGTTCATAAATGGCGAGCCCCCGCAACTGACCGGACCAGCTGGCATCGTCGACGGGAGAGGTGCCGACGATCAGTTGACCCGTGAAGTCCTGCCCTAGCTGAGTCTGCGGAAACACCCTATTCAGAACGCCTTCAACATATATTGCCGTCTGATGGGGGCCTGAAGTAACCGTTATGAATACGGGCCTGGCTTGACGGAGAACGCCTTCAATTCCAATTGTGGTGTTTCGACGTTGGCCGCCCTGAATCACACGCTTCAGTATGAAGACAGAATGATACTGGTAAGCCGAAAGCTGCAAAGGATTTTCAGGGGCAGAAAATGAAAGAATGGTGCTCGAACCCCTCGTAAGGGCGGGTTGCAACCAGAGTTCGAGACTTCGCGACTCTTCGTCTTGCTGACCGTTCGTCTGAAATGAACCGGAGCTCCACAGGGTTGCGCGACCAGCGAGACGGAGACCGTTCTCATTTTCCAGCCAAGTCACACCATTCGGCGGACGCTGAAATGGCCAGAGCCCCGCCGTGAGTATGCCGCAAAGTACGGCCACGCAAAGCAGCCCCGGAATTCTCGCGTGGATTCCTTTCCTAGTTGTTTGGCAGGTCATCGACCTGGATCCGTCACTCGAAGGCGTAAGCTCAACACTAGCCAAGGGTTCCGTTTTGAAATTGCGGCAAGTTGAAATATGGCCTTCTTTGCGTCCCGCGACAAGCACCATTCGGCAGTTTCGCCCTAGTTGGCGAAGCGCTCAAAACCCGTTCGCCACCGTGACTTTCCAGCGCACGCTCGGAAAATATTGTCGGGACAGGCTCGAACAGCATCTCGTGCGGCACAGGGCAGGTCACAAGTGTCCTTTCGAACAGGCGAGGCACCTGCCCTTTCTTTGGTCCTCTGTCCAGTAGATAGGGACTCAAACGGGTCCCTAGACTGTGTGCTATGGCATCGCACGCACAAGACCGCAGTTACGAGGTTCCTTGCCCAAATCCGTTTATTCGTTGCCAGCGACCGCGCCGTCTCGGGGTATTAACCTTTTTCGCGACTTTCGCTGTCGTTTTGGCGGTCGTGGGGCTTTCTAGCTGCTCCGGCTATACCACGTCTGCGTTGATAGGCGGAACTGGGGGCGGGGGTGGTGTGCCGGGAAATCCGGGTGCAGGAGTGCTTTCGGCCAGCTCGACGAGCGTCAGTCTCGGGAGCGTCGCCGTGGGGAGCAGCGCGACGCAGGGCGTGACGGTCACGAACACCGGAACGAGCGCGGTAAACATCTCTGCGGCCACGATTACTGGGGCGGCATTCAGCGTGGTAGGCGGGAATCCTTCTACTTCGGTCCCGGTCGGCCAAAGCGTGACTGTGCAGATTCAGTTTGCCCCAACGGCGGCTGGCGCCGCCACAGGCACCGTCACGGTTATAAGCGATGCCTCGAATTCACAGCTTGCGATTTCGCTGAGTGGAACCGGCACGCAGCCCGGACTGACGATTTCTCCAGCATCATTGAATTTTAGCAACGTGCCAGTGGGACAGAGCAGCACACAAAACATCACCTTGACAAACAGCGGGAATTCCAACCTAGTCTTGAATCTCGCGACGATTTCGGGGCCTGGCTTTGGAATGAGCGGCCTTGCTCTGCCTAAGACGATTGCTGCCGGCCAAAACATGTCTTTCAGCGTCCAATTCTCGCCCACGTCAACGATCGGCGCGAGCGGAAGCATCGTTTTCACCGACCATGCTCCCGGCTCCCCCCAGACGCTCACGATGACCGGTAGCGCCGTAGCGGCGGACGGCACGCTGGGCGCTAATCCGGGCAGCTTCAATTTCGGCAACGTAGTCGTGGGCAGCACGAGTCCACAGACGATCACGTTAACGAACTCCGGGAACGCGAAGATAACGATCAATCAGGTCACCATGACAGGATCAGGCTTCAGCACAAGCGGTCTTGCTGCGAGACAAACGATTGCGGCAGGAGCAAGCGCGCCGTTTACGGCCACATTCGCGCCCGCGACCACGGGGGCCCACTCAGGCAGCATAACGATTACTTCGACTGCCACAAATCCGACACTGACCATTCCGCTCAGCGGAACTGGAACGCAGGGGGCGCTGGCCGCAAATCCCTCAAGCATCAATTTTGGGACCCTCGTGGTAGGCTCGAGCCGAGCCGTATCGGTTACTCTATCGAACCCAGGAACAGCTCCCGTCTCGATTACCGCACACAACATTACGGGTACGGGCTTCACGTTGAACGGATGGGCCGCGCCGGCAAGCCTCAATCCAGGTCAAACAACTTCGTTTACCGTCACTTTCGCGCCGACGTCGGCTGGGAGCGCTGGCGGAGGGGTATCGATCACCAGCCATGCGCCCGGCTCGCCGCTCATGATCAATCTGAGCGGATCCGGGACAGCAACACAGGCGCAAATGACGATCAGTCCTTCACCCGTGGCGTTCAACAACGTGAATGTAGGCAGCAGCGCGACCCAGAACGTTACGTTGACCAATACGGGCAATGCAGCTTTAAACATAACCGCAGCCGGTGTCACGGGACCGGGCTACACGATGAATTTGACCGCGCCAAAAACCATCAACGCCGGCGCGAATAGCATATTTACCGTCACATTCACTCCGACATCCGCAGGCAGCGCCCCGGGAAGCATCTCCATCACAAGTAACGCTCCCGGGTCGCCAGCCACGATCGCACTGACCGAGACCGGCATTCAGGCCCAGATTGCGGCTTCACCGACGAGCGTGGCTTTCGCGAACGTCGTTGTCGGGAACAGCAACTCGCAACCTGTAACGCTACGGAACAACGGCAATGCGACGCTCAAGTTTTCGAATATCACCGTGACGGGCACGGGAATGACCATCACGGGATTGTCCACGGCCACGACGATCGCGGCGGGCGGCAACATGGCGTTCAACGCCGTCTTCACACCCACTTCGACGGCAACCGTCAACGGAACTATCAAGCTGACTACAAATGGCACGCCTTCGCCGATGACGATCAATGTCAGCGGGACCGGCGTCTCCGCAACGCAGATTTTGGCTGCCAGTCCGACAAGCTTGAGTTTCGGTACCGTAAACGTGAACAACTCGATCCAGCTTTCGACGACGCTGACCAACAACGGGAATTCGAACATCACCGTTTCCGGTGTGACCGTCACCGGCGCAGGCTTTAGCGCCAGTGGCGTATCGAACGGCACGATGCTGACGCCGGGACAATCCGCCACGCTGACGGTCACGTTTGCGCCCAGGACGCCAGGCGCCGTGAATGGCGCAAGCGTAAGCATCGCGAGCAACGCCACGGGCTCGCCCACGACGATCACTCTATCCGGTACCGGGCAAGTATCCTCCTCCCATTCGGTCGGGCTGACGTGGAACGCCAGCCCGACGAGTGGAATCAGCGGCTATAACGTGTTTCGAGGGACCGCTTCAGGTGCAGAGGGCACGACACCGTTGAACGCGTCACCGCTTCCCGGACTCACTTATACGGATTCGAATGTAACCTCAGGCCAGACGTACTTCTACGTAGTGACGGCGGTTGATCCCGGTGGGAACAGCCTGCCGTCGAACGAGGTTCCGGCGTCTATCCCCTAAGCGGGGCGACCCAGAATTGGGGAGAATGAAGGGTCCTTAAAGGCGGGATCGATAAGGTAGGAAGAGAAAAGCGATCCGCTGGGACGATTCAAATGGCTGTCCTCACGGACAGGTTACAACACCTGTCCCACGCGTGTACCCGCGTCCAGTAGTTTTCCGCAAGTCCTCCGTTCCACAATGCGTTCGTCCATGAGGAGTATATCCATTTCGGCGAATTGTGCAGCGCGCCAGAAGCTACTTCGAAGTACGACCAGAAGAATTGCATCTGGAATTGGCGTTCTCGCGAGCGCGACGGCGTTGGCCGCGATGCTAGGCACCACCGGTTGTGGTCTGGTGGGCACGGCGAGCTCTGGCGGCAATGGATCTCCGGGCGGCAATCCCGCTCCATCATCTCAACTCACGGCAAGCTCGACGACCGTTTCGTTTGGAAATGTGGCTGTCGGAACGTTATCCACTCAGTCTGTGACCCTGACCGACAACGGCACGGGGAATATCGTCATTTCCGCCGCTTCGACCACAGGCAGTGGGTTCAGCGCGAGCGGTGGATCAAATGTGACGCTGACTCCGAATCAGACCGTCACGATTACGGTGAATTTTGATCCCACCACCACGGGAAGCGCACAAGGCAAACTGTCAATCACCAGCGATGCTTCGAATTCGCCGCTGGCTCTCCACTTGTCCGGCACGGGTATGGTGAAGGCACCGGCGTCGTCCCAGCTCACGGCGAGCTCGACCAGCTTGAGCTTCGGAAGCGTGGCGGTTGGAACCCCCACGGGACTGATCGTGACCCTAACCAATATTGGCACCGCAAATGTAACCATTTCCGCCGTGTCGGCCGCAGGCAGCGGGTTCAGCGCAAGCGGCGGAACAAATGTGACACTGGCTCCCAACAGGTCGGTGAATGTCACGGTGAGCTTCGATCCAAAGGGCGTGGGCGGGGCACAAGGCAACCTGTCCATCTCGAGCAATGCTTCGAACTCGGTGTTACAGATCGGATTGTCCGGGACGGGCGTCGCTCAAGTGGTCGTTCACAAGGTGACGCTCAATTGGCAGCCAAGTGTGTCTGCGGTGATTGGCTACCACGTTTATCGCGGCACCTCGGTGGATGGCTTGTCGAGGCTGAGTTCATCCGTGGATCCGTCCACGAGCTACACGGACAGCGGCGTTCCGGGTGGTCAAACCTACTACTACGCAGTAACGGCTGTAGATTCCAGCAACGTGGAGAGCACGCAGTCCAGTCCGATCTCGGTGATAGTCCCCAACTAGTAGGCGACGCGCCCGACGGCTTCTTTGTCCATCACTTACTTTAGTATTTCGGCGACCAGCTCACTTACGTGCTCTGCAATCGCAGGAGCGGAGGTGAGCCCGGGTGATTCGATGCCCATGAGTTGCACGACGCGCGGGAATTCCGGATCGCGCTCGATGATGAAGTCGGTCATCACGCTACCGTGGGACACCGGCGGCGAACTTGGGGGAGGAGCCAGTTTGGCGCGAATGCCAGAATACGCCAGGGTAAGGTCGGAGACTTCGATCCCGGGTAACAGCAGTTTCGCCAAACCTGCGAAGTATTCGACCGGCTCACGATTGTGTTCGTAGTCATTCTTATCATCGACATAGCGCGCCGTCGGGCCGACCAATACGCTGCCCCAAAGCGTCTTGGTCAAATGAGTGCCAAGGCTCAATCCGTCGGTGTGAGGCAGGGGATAGACCAATCCCCGTACCCAATCCTGTTTACTGCGCACGATCTCGCAGTATTCTCCCCGGACAGGATAAATTCGATGGCGAGCCATTTTCGAACCCATCATGGCCGCGACTTCATCGGCGAAAAGTCCGGCACTGTTTACGACGCAGCGCGCTTCGACTTCGCCAGCGGAACTGAGGACGCGGATTCCACTTGGCACGGGCTCTAACTTTTCAACTGTTGCATGAGTGACGATGTGAGCTCCGCGATCCGCGGCGACGCGGGCATAAGCTTTGACGAGTTGTTCGCTCGCCACGATCCCCGTGGAGGGAACTTCGATGGCCTGGATGCCTTCCACATGCGGTTCGCGGGCGCGAATGGCATCGCGATCAATCAGCCGAAGGCCTTCGAGACCATTGGCGCGGCCCGTTTCCGCCAGCGCCGACAATTGTTGCTCTTCTGCGTGGGAGGATGCGACGACGATCTTGCCCGTGTTGCGGTGGGACACGTTGTGGGCGGCGCAGAATTCGTAGGTCAGCCGATTCCCGCGCACGCAGTGCCGGGCCTTCAGCGAACCCGGAGGATAGTACAAGCCGGAATGAATCACGCCACTGTTGCGGGAACTTGCCCCCATGGCGAGCTTCGGAAGCGCTTCAAGCAGAAAGACATCGCTCCAACGTGCGGATACGGCGCGCGCAATCGCGCAGCCCACCACGCCGCCGCCGATAATGACGATGTTCGCGCTATCCATCGCTATTGCATCGATTCGGAATTACCGGAAACCATCCGCTACTTGACCGCCAACGGGCGGTTCGTGTTGCGATTCGCGAGATACCAGGCGACGGTTCGCTGCAATCCGTCCTCAAATGAGGTCCTGGCGCGGAACCCGAATTCCCGCTCCGCGCGACTCACATCGACGCACCTTCGCGGCTGGCCATTGGGTTGTGCAACATCCCAATCGATGCTTCCTCGAAATCCCACGAGTTTCGCCACTTTGTCGGCGAGATCGCGAATCGAGATTTCCATTCCGCTACCGAGATTGACCGGCTCAGGCTTGTCGTAGCGTTCGACGGCCGCGACGATTCCTTCGGCGGCGTCCTCTACAAATAGAAACTCACGGGTGGGAGAACCGTCTCCCCACAGCGTGATTTCTGCGCGGTTCTGATCCACCGCCTCCGCGCATTTGCGAATGAGCGCCGGGATCACATGCGACGTTTGCAGATCGAAGTTGTCGCGCGGACCGTACAGATTTACCGGCAGCAGAAAAATCGCGTTCATTCCGTACTGCTGCCGATAGGCTTGCGTCTGCACCAGCAGCATCTTCTTCGCGAGGCCATAAGCAGCGTTCGTCTCCTCGGGATAGCCATTCCAAAGATCCGCCTCCTGAAACGGCACTGGCGTGAACTTGGGATACGCACAAATGGTTCCTAGAACCACCGTCTTCTCCGTACCGTGCCGGCGAGCGGCTTCAATCAGCTGGATGCCCATGATGGCATTCTCATAGAAAAACCGCCCGGGATTGGCGCGATTGGCGCCGATGCCGCCGACAGTGGCCGCCAGGTGAAATACGACATCGGGGCGCTGATCTTCGAAAAGCCGCTCAATGGCATCAATTTGCGTGAGGTCAAACTCAGAATGAGTTGGCACAAAGACATCACGACAGCCCATGCCCCGAAGGCGTTCTACCAAATAACTTCCGAGAAAGCCTGAGCCTCCTGTGACGGTGATGCGTTTGGCCCGGAGATCCATTCAGCTGTTCCTGCCCGGCGACTCGACTGTGGAGCGGAGCAGCGCTTCTCCGCCACGGAGTTTCGACTCGACGTCGGCAAGGTCCGCCTCCACCATGATTCGGACCAGATCCTTGAACGTCACCGAGGGTTGCCAACCAAGTACGCGGCGGGCTTTTGAAGCGTCCGCCAGAAGATGATCGGCCTCAGCCGGGCGGAAGTACCGCGGATCGATCTCGACGAACTCATGCCAGTCAAGATTTGCGTGAGCGAATGCAAGATCCAGGAATTCTCGAACGCTATGAGCCTCACCAGTGCCGATGACGTAATCATCGGGGACATCCTGCTGGAGCATCATCCACATGGCACGGACATAGTCAGGCGCGTAGCCCCAGTCCCGGCGCGCCTCCATGTTTCCAATGTAGAGCTTGTTCTGCAATCCGAGCTTGATGTGGGCAATTGCGCGGGTGATCTTCCGCGTCACGAAAGTCTCGCCGCGACGTGGCGACTCATGGTTGAACAGAATCCCGCTGGACGCATGAAGGCGGTAACTTTCGCGATAGTTTACGGTGATGGTGTGGCCGAAAAGTTTCGCGCAGGCGTAAGGGCTGCGCGGGTGAAACACTGTTGTCTCGCTTTGCGGCGGTGAAGTGCTGCCGAACATCTCGCTGGAAGACGCTTGATAGAACCGGCACTTGAGGCCAGTCAGCCGGATGGCCTCGAGCAGGCGCAATGTGCCGGTGGCGACAACATCGGCCGTGTACTCAGGAATCTCGAAACTGACCTTGACGTGGCTTTGGGCCGCGAGATTGTAAACCTCGTCAGGCCGGACGTCGTACAGAAGCCTCGTCAATGAACTACCGTCCGTCAGATCCGCGTAGTGGAGAAAAAAGCGCGTGCCGCTATCGTGGAAATCCTTATAGAGATGATCCAAACGGTCAGTGTTAAAACTCGAGGAGCGTCGTTTCAATGCGTGAATTTCATAGCCCTTGGCGAGCAGAAACTCGATCAGATACGAGCCGTCCTGACCTGTGCTGCCAGTGACGATAGCCTTCTTCATGGAATACGTTTCTCCTGACGATCCAGCACGTTTCTAACTTACTGAATGCTACACCGAATATTGTCGAGAGCATACGGCGCCCATCCTTCCTGTGTTTCGGCGCGGAGCCGAAGCGCCATCAACTCCAATCGTAAAGCGCGAAGTTTGCCGTAAAATCGGTACAGCCGGGCTCTCTTAGCAGGGGACGATCTTTTCGCGGCCCAGCGTGACGCGCCGGGTGGCGTTGCGCGAATCCACGACCAGTTTCGCGTCGCGCACAATCGCTTCGTAATCGTAGCTGCTGTGATCGGTCGCGATAAGCACGCAGTCGTAGCCGG
>JARLGK010000163.1 GCA_031296075.1 Candidatus Acidiferrales bacterium | reverse complement strand
TTCGACTTGCGTCTCGATGGGGAGTCCGTGGCAATCCCAGCCGGGGACGTACGGAGCGCGGAAGCCGGCCATGGTCTTCGATTTCACGATCATGTCTTTGAGGGTTTTGTTCAGGCCCGTGCCGAGGTGGATTTCGCCGGTGGGATAGGGAGGACCGTCGTGCAAGACGAATAGAGGCTTGCCGGCGCGCGATTCAAGGATGCGGTCGTAAAGTCCCATCTGCTCCCAGGCAGCTAATTGCTCCGGCTCGCGCTCAGGAAGTTTGGCCTTCATCGGGAAATCGGTCTTCGGCAGATTCAGTGAAGCTTTTAAATCGAAGGATGTCGCCATCTTGGGGGATCGAGAAGCCCTTTCTTCGAAGCCCAAGCGCGTGATGTAGCGCGGGCATGGTTGCTTGTGCTACAAGTTTGCGACGTAGAAACTGAAAATTTGACGTTGCAGCCGCTATGTTACAATGATTCTTGAAGCGTGTCAGCCGTGCCTCGGCCCCAGACATCCTTTTCCGCAAGGATGCGTCTAATATCTGGTAGTAGGCGGTGAGGGACGCAGGTAACTCGAATGTCAGACTCTAGCGCCAGACTGAACGACGTGGTCCGCGAGGTCAGCGATCCTTCGCTGCGGCTGGGTCGACTTCCGTCGCCATCGCACGAGTCGAACCTGAGCAGCTTGTTCTCAAATCTCAGGGACTTCCTGGTTGAGCGCCCGGTTAAGCTTCGCGCCGGCACGCCGACGGCCTTCGATATCCCGCGGTTTGGCACCGGGATGGGTGAGAATTTGAAGGAATTCTTCCATTCAGGGCCTCGCGGCAACGTCCGATCGAAACTGCTGGTGGATTGGCACGAAGAGCCGAGCCTTTGGGCGAACTTGCGCGACTGGATCGCGCCGCGGAAGCTGCCTCCGCTGAAAACAACGAGCCAGCCGATTCCGGTTCCGGAGATTTGGTCGAAAAATACGCAATTCAGCCGGGTGCAGGTCGTTTCCATTCTGGTCCACGCGGTGGCGATTGCGCTGGTCCTGATCCTCCCTCTGCTGCTGCCGGGGTTGATCTCGCCGCCTGTCACAAAGGCTTATAGCCCGGAAACGACGGATGTCAGCGTCTCACCCTACCTCACCAAACTCTCGCCTGCGGCCTCCAAAGCGGGCGGTGGCGGAGGTGCTAACGACAAGCTTCCTGCGGCGAAAGGTCGCCTTCCTAAGTTCTCCTGGACGCAGATCTCAAGACCGATGGTGCATCCACCGGAACACCCGATCATTGCGGTGACGCCAACGGTTCTGGGGAATCCCGACATTCATTTGCCCAACAACAACCTGCCCAACTGGGGCGATCCGCTGGGCAAGGGCATGAACGACTCGATGGGCCAGGGCCACGGCAACGGCGTCGGCAACGGGAATGGCAACGGCGTCGGACCCGGAGAAGGATGGAACACCGGCGGAGGAGTACCCAACGCAGGAACGGGCGGCTACGGTACACCTGCTTGCCTCTATTGCCCGAGAGCCGATTATAGCGACGAAGCGATGAAGGTGAAGGTTCAGGGCGTGGTGGAATTGATCGCCGTGATCACGCCGGACGGCCGCGTGACGGACGTGCACGTCGCGAAGGGTCTTGGGCTGGGCCTTGACGAAAAGGCGATCGAAGCGGTTCGCACCTGGCGGCTGAAACCGGCACTCGGTCCGGATGGCCGGCCAGCGTCCGTGCGGCAAATCATCGAAGTCACTTTCCAGC
Organism: Candidatus Acidiferrales bacterium; assembly: GCA_031296075.1. Taxonomy (GTDB): domain Bacteria; phylum Acidobacteriota; class Terriglobia; order Acidiferrales; family UBA7541; genus Palsa-295. The sequence continues at coordinate 40,213 of JARLGK010000163.1, read as the reverse complement.
TGTACTGACGTTCGCGCAGCGCGGCCGATCTCCCGCCAGCGTCATCTCTGTTTTCCACCCCAGCAATAAGCATCTGGACCCACTCGTGTCGAAGCACGCACCCTTCTGCTACGATGAGCGACATGAAGAATAGAGTTTGGCTGTTCGTTTTTCTTTTCAGCGCGACCATGGCACTTGGCTCTCGCGCCGCAGCGCAGGACACCTCGATCGAATTTGTCGCGCACGCGACTCCCTCGGGAGGGCTCGAAGAACCGGTGCGCGGGTTCCCGTTCTTTCTCTTGAGCCGAAGCTTCGTGGAGATCGGAAAAGAAGCCGAAGCGGCGTACCCCAAGCCGGACATGGACGCGTTCATCGCCAAGCTGGACGTTTCGCCGGAACTAAAAGCGTGGATGAAAAAGAATGATTGGGTGATGCTCGCTGGCGAGGACTTCATTCACAAGCTGCATCCGGACGATATTTTGGCCGTTCCGGAATTTAAGACCGCGTACATGGACAGGAACTCCGGCGATCAATCGGCGGATTTTCCCAAACCACCAAAGTTCAAAGCGTCGGACCAGGCGAAAAATCCTGCAAAATTCGACAAGCTTACCGCCGACTACGTTGAAACAATCCGCCGCTATATCGGACAGCATCCCCAGAGCATCGACGGAATCGATCTCAACCTGGCCAGCATTGACCCGAGTCCGAGATGGAACGCTATCCTGGGAGCGCGCATCACCGCCATCCACAGCCGCACACTCGATCTCGCGCAATCGACGTATCTCGTCGCGCGGGCGGAAACGAATCTTCAGGGGCAGGGATTCATGCGCGGGCTCGCGCCGGGATCATACTGGCTCAGCACGCTCGATATTCCGGCCACGGTGGGCGATGCGCGGCCGCGATGGGATATTCCGGTAGTCCTGCGCGCCGGAGAAACCAAATATATTACGCTGTCGAACTCCAACTCCATCCGGCCGCAGGCTTCACAGTAAGAATCTTCCCGACCGAGGTCGCGCGTGGCTCGTACCGGCGAAATCGCACCGCTGATCCGAAGACTTTGCGAAGCCGATCCGGAAAAGTGCGCCATGGCAGCGACGGAAATCTTCGCGCGTGGCTCCGAAATGGCTCGGGCCGTCATGCAGGATTGGCTTGCCTATGCTCCATTTGCGAATTTGCTGGTTCGCAGCCCGTCGGGCACCCTCGAAACCACGGTTGGCATCGCCGTTGAATCGGACACGTTTGAGCGCATACGCGCCGCGAACAACTCGCCGCGCCTCGCCGACGTGCCTCCGGATCAGGATGCCAAGGAATTCGAGTTGGAGTTTCCGGGCGGCGTGCGGCTCGACGTCCTGACCACGCGCCATTCCGGCGGACCCGGAGCCATCGCGCGATTTCTCGTGAAAATCGGCGAGGGGATTCAGCAGATCGAAATCAACGTGACCGATGTGGACCGCGCAACGGAGATTCTTCGCATTCGATTTGCGCTGGAGCCGGTTTATCCGGCGACGCGCGCGGGGGCCGACGGGACGCGCGTCAATTTTTTCCTGGCGCCGGCGCCACAGGGCAAGAAAGTCCTCATCGAACTGGTGGAAAACTCCTGAGCCGAAGATCGTTCCGAAACTATTCCCCGCTCTGTTCGAGCAGCTTCGCGACGAGCGCCGTCCATCCGGTCTGGTGGCTGGCGCCCAATCCGGCGCCCGTCTCGCCATTAAAATATTCGTAGAAGAGGATCAGATCGCGCCAGAAGGGGTCCTTCTGCATCAGCTCGGCGTCGCCGTAGACGGGGCGCCGGCCATCGCGCCGGAGAAATATGAGCGACAGGCGGCGCGAAAGCTCACCTGCGGCGTTCCAGAGGGTTTTCTTCTGTCCCGAACCGGTTGGAAACTCCACTTTAAATTCGTCGCCGTAATAGAAATGAACGCGTTGCATGGACTCGATCAGCAGAAAGTTCATCGGAAACCAGATCGGCCCGCGCCAATTCGAATTGCCGCCGAAAAGATCGGTCGTAGATTCGGCAGGCTCGTAATTCACCGAATGCGTCTGGCCATCCACTTGGAGGGTAAACGGATGTTCCCGATGGAATTTCGAAAGCGCGCGGATGCCATAGGGCGACAGGAATTCATTTTCATCCAGCATGTAACGATAGATTCGCTCGAGCTTATTGCGGTTCGCGATCGTCAAGAGCACCCGTGGGCCTTTGGAAGTCATCTGGCTCATGTCCACGTGCTCCTTCATGTCCGGGTGATGCCGGAGGAACCACTCCATGCGGCGCTTGAAGGCGGGAAACCTGGCGATGTCTTCGGGATCGAATGCCTCCACGGCGAAAAGTGGAATCAGTCCGACCATCGAGCGAACTTTCATGGGTATGTGCTCGTTACTTCCTCCGCGGTGCAGTACGTCGTAATAGAAACCATCCTTGTCGTCCCACAGGCCTATTCCCTCACCGCCCATGTCGTTCATCGCCTGCGATATATAAACGAAATGCTCGAAGAACTTGCTGGCCACGTCTTCGTATGCGGGATCATCATGAGCGAGCTCCATGGCCATGGAGAGCATGTCCAGGCAGAACATTGCCATCCAGCTGGTGCCATCGGATTGCTCGATGAAGCTCCCGGGACCCAGGGGCTGTGAGCGGTCGAATACACCGATGTTATCTAGGCCGAGAAAGCCGCCTTCAAAAACGTTTTTTCCCTGCGGGTCTTTACGATTTACCCACCAGGTAAAATTGAGGAGCAGCTTGTGAAAGACGCGCTCGAGAAACGTCCGGTCCGGTTTCTTCTGGATGCGAGAGGCGATCTTATATACGCGCCACGCAGCCCACGCATGCACCGGCGGATTCACATCCGAGAAATTCCATTCGTAAGCCGGCAGCTGCCCGTTGGGCTTCATGTACCATTCGCGCAGGAAGAGAACGAGCTGATCCTTCGCGAAATCAGGATCAATCAGCGCCATTGCCACGCAATGGAACGCCAAATCCCATGCGGCGTACCATGGGTATTCCCATTTGTCCGGCATGGAGATGACGTCTGAATTGTGCAGGTAGATCCAATCGTGATTCCGGCCCTGCAGCCGTAGAGGATCGGGCTTGGGCTGCGTGGAGTCGCCGCGCAGCCAGCGGCCAACGTCATAGTGGTAGCTCTGCTTGCCCCAGAGCAGGCCGGCGAACGCCTGGCGCTGCACCAACCGCGGGTCACCGCCCATCCCCAGGTGGATGCGTTGCTCGTAGAACTCATTTGCTTCCTTCAGGCGCTGATCGAATAACTTGTCGAACGGCGCGCCGAAATACTTTTGTCCGGGCGCTTGGTCTGCGGCGGGGTTGTGGTCCATCAGGCGAAGGCGAATGGTCCTTCCCTTGCCGGCGGCGATTTCCGCGGCGTAATGCGCGGCGGCTTTCGTCCCCTTCATCGCCGGATTCACCGCCTCGTGCTCGCCGCCGATCACGTAGCGATGGAACGCGTCTTTCACGTAGGGCGTGCGGCTTTTCTCCTGAAAGAGACGCTCCATGTTCGTCTCGTTATCGGTAAACAGGAGTTCGGGCGTGCCTTCCATGAGCAGCCAGCGCTTGCCGTAGTGAAATTCGTTCATTTCCATCAGCGCATTTCCCGCAGGACCGTCCATGCGGTAGACCTGCGGCGGATCGTAATTCTCGCCCCAGGACCAGCGGTTGCGAAACCATAGCGTCGGAAGGATATGCAACCGCGCGGGTTCCGGCCCGCGGTTCCACGCCGTGATGCGGATAGCGATGTCTTCGGAGGTCGCCTTCGCGTATTCCACGAAGACGTCGAAGTAGCGATTCTCGCGGAAAGCGCCGGTATCAATCAGTTCGTATTCGGGATCCTGACGCGTGCGCTCTGCGTTCTTGCGGACGAGTTCGTCGTAGGGAAATGGCGCCTGAGGATATTTGTACAAGAACTTCAGATAGGAACTCGTCGGAGTGGCGTCGAGGTAGTAGTAATACTCTTTTACGTCCTCACCGTGATTCCCTTCGCGATTCGTGAGTCCGAAAAGCCGCTCCTTCAGGATCGGGTCCTTTTCGTTCCAGAGCGCGAGAGCGAAACAGATGCGCTGGTGGCGGTCGCAGATGCCGCCGATTCCGTCCTCTCCCCAGCGATAGGCGCGCGAACGCGCATGATCGTGCGGCAAATAGTTCCACGCGTCGCCGTTCGCGCTGTAGTCCTCGCGGACCGTGCCCCATTGCCGCTCGGAAAGATATGGCCCCCAGCGCTTCCAGTGAACTTCCCGGTCGTCGCTGGCATGCAGCCTTTGTACTTCGGTCGTCATTCTTTGGTCCCTTATGGGAGACGGTGCGGGATCGGCGCCGGCAGAATTCAAGAACTTTCTCGCCAAGCGCAATTTACTCTAGCGGTTTGAGCGAAGCGTGGCAAGGCGGCTCGATTCGCCTCATTCCTATTCGGCACGAAGGGCGAGCGCAGTGGCGGCGAACGATTTGATTCTGTATTCTCAAATCATCAAATACTCAAGCGCGGAGTCCGATCCTGGTCGAGCCGACATCAGAAGCAGCGCCCCCGAAAGCGCATTCCGGACCGGCATCTTCATGGCGCTCCGCGGTACTTTTTGTTTGCATCGCCGCGACGGCCGTCGTCTCGCCGATGTTTTTCCGCGGCAATGTCTCCGGGCACGATTTTCAGTTCCATCTCGCGTCATGGATGGACGCGGCCGGCCAATGGCGCGAGGGAATCATCTACCCGCGATGGGCGGAATGGGCGAACTGGGGATTTGGCGAGCCGCGGTTCGTCTTCTACCCTCCGGCGTCGTGGATGATTGGTGCGGCGCTCGGAACTGTGCTGCCGTGGGCAATGGCACCGGGCGCTTTCATCTGGCTGCTTCTCATCGCCGCCGGAATATCGATGTGGAAGCTGGCGCGGGAATGGCTGGCGGGTCCGCAAGCCATCGTAGCCGCGGTATTGTTTGCGGTGAATCCGTATCATCTCGTGATCGTCTATTACCGCAGCGACTTTGCGGAGTTGCTGGCCGGCGCGATCCTGCCGCTGGCGGTATGGGGAGCGCTGCACGTCGCGCGAGGAGAGTGGCGGCGCGTTCCGCTGCTGGCGGCGGTTTTCGCCGGAATATGGCTTTCGAATGCGCCGGCGGCAGTGATCGCAACATATTCGCTCGGTTTGATCTTTGTCGGGGAATGCGCGGCGCGACGCAGCGTCCGGCCGCTGGCGCCGGGCGCTGCGGCAATGGCTGGCGGATTTTGCCTGGCTGCGTTCTATATCTTGCCTGCGGCGTGGGAGCAGCGCTGGGTCCAAATCGCGCAGGCTGTGGCGGATAATCTTCGCCCAGCCCAAAATTTTCTCTTCACTCACGCGAACGATCCCGAGTTCGTCCGCTTCAACTGGAAAGTCTCGTGGGTGGCCGCCGGAGTCGCGCTGGTGACTGCGGTGGCTGCCGTTTTCGCCGCGCGCAAACGACGAGAATTTTCAGAACTGTTTTGGATGCTGGTTCTGCTCGGAGTAGTCTCCATCGGGCTCATGCTTCCGTTCAGCGGCATTCTCTGGCGCTGGACGCCCGATTTGCGGTTCGTGCAATTCCCATGGAGATGGCTGGAGATCGTATGCATGGGCTTTGCATTCTTCATTGCCGCGGCAATGAGTAGCTCGCGGAAGCGATGGGCGTCGTGGTTCGCCGTCGTACTTGTGTTTGCGGCGCTCGGCGCAGCCGCCAGCGCAATGATCCGCGATGCATGGTGGGATAGCGTGGACGTTCCAGCGATGGCCGAAGCGATTCAGTCGGGCCGCGGATACGAGGGTACCGACGAATATGCACCCGTGGGGAGCGATCACTACGAACTCCCGGGTGATCCCGACGATACGGAGCGCGCCGAAGGTGTTTCCTCCGTGCCTGCGGCGCGGATCGGGAAATTCGATGCGGAGACCGGCAATATCGTTCCGGCTGCGGGCGTGAGACTTCAGATCGAGCGATGGTCGGCCGAACGCAGAGTATTTGAGGCGGAGACTGCGGCGCCCGTCACACTCGCGCTGAAACTCGTAAATTATCCCGCGTGGGAAGTGCAAATCAATGGCCAGGAAATCCACGCAGGCGCAGGCCCGGACACGGGACAGATGCTCGTGATATTGCCGCCTGGCGCTCATCACGTCGCGGTGCGCTTCCGCCGGACATGGGATCGCACAACCGGCAATGCGATTTCGGTCTTATCCGCGCTGACGTTGCTGGGGTGCGTGGGGGCGTCTCGAAAACGAGGACGCAAAGGGCCGGCGAGCTAGTCAAGACGGCGGTGCTTGAACTTCTTTTCGCCCTTGGCATATGGGCCGACGGTATGGCCGTCGCCGTGGAGCTTGTATTTGTATGTGGTGAGGCCTTCGAGTCCCATGGGCCCGCGCGCGTGGAGCTTGCTAGTGCTGATGCCGACCTCAGCGCCGAGTCCGTAGCGGTAACCATCCGCAAAACGCGTCGAGGCATTGTGGAAGACGCCCGCCGCATCCACTTCATCCAGAAATCTCCGCGCGGCTTCGGCATCCTCGGTCACGATTGCATCCGTGTGGCGCGAGCCGTAGCAATTGACATGCTCGATGGCTTCTTCCAGATCGGCGACAATCTTGACGGAAAGAATCAGGTCGGAGTATTCCGTCGCCCAATCCTCTTCGGTCGCAGGCACGATTCCATCTTTCGGAAAAAGCGCCAGGGTCTTCGCATCGCCGCGAATCTCGACATTCGCTCCCTTTAGTTTCGCGACCATGCGCGGCAGAAATTTCCCAGCGATTGCCTCGTGGACCAGCAGCGTCTCTGCTGCGTTGCACACGGCGGGATACTGGACTTTGGCGTCATAGGCGATATCAATGGCCTTGTCCAAGTCGGCTGCGCGGTCCACATATACGTGACAGATTCCTTCGCTGTGGCCGAGGACCGGGATCCGGCTGTGCTCCATGATGAATTGGACGAGGGCGTACGATCCGCGCGGAATAATCAAGTCCACATCGCGGTCGAGCGTCAGCATCTCTTTTACGTCCGCGCGCGTCTGCAGCAGATTGATCGAATCCGCCGGAATGGCGGGAAACCTGCGCAGACCTTCGCGCCAAATGGACACGAGGGCTTCGTTGGTGTGCGCCGCTTCTACGCCACCCTTCAACAGGACGGCATTGCCGGACTTCAGCGCCAGCGAAGCAAGCTGCGGAACAACATCAGGCCGCGATTCAAAAATCACGCCAACGACGCCGAACGGGCACGACTCCTTGTAGAGCACGAGCCCGTCATCCAGTTCGGTGGCCGAAAGTCTTCGACCTAGGGGATCTTCCAGGCGCGCCACCTCTCGCACCTGCGCCGCCATCTGGGCGATGCCGCGTTCGGTGACGCGCAGCCGAGCGAGCATGGCGGACGACATCCTGCCCGCGGCGATTTCGGCTTCCGCGGCGCGGCAATCGCGTTCATTGGCATCGAGTATTTTACGAGCGCTCTGCTCGATGGCCTGCGCGACAGCGATCAGCGCCTCGTTGCGAGCCTCGGCCGAAAGTTTTGCAATCGCGCGCGAGGCTATCCTCGCTCTCCGCGCGATGGCCGCGACGGAGGACTCGGACGTCTGCAAAGACGCGGTCGTCGGCTGGCTCATGACTTCTGCAATAGCACGATATTGTCGCGCGTGACAAGGACTGGAGCGGGAGCTGCATCCCGCGCACCGCGACTGCTCTTCTTTCCCGAAAACTTTTCCGCCTCGCCACTGGCGCAGTTGGCGATGCCCAGCGCGAATTCGCGACCGTCGGCATCCACGATGCTCACCACGTCCATGGATGCGAAGTGGTTTTCCACGCGCACGATGCCCGAAGCGAGGAGGCTCGCCTTCCCCTGGGTAATGGCGCGGTGTGCGCCGGCATCCACCACCACTCGCCCGCGGACGCCTGCGGCATATGCGATCCAGCGCCGCTTTCCGCGCATCCGCTTCGCGGGCAAGAATGCTGTGCCGATTCTTTCGCCAGCGAAAATGCGATCGAGGGCATCCGCGATGTTGCCGTTGGCAATCATGGCCGTCCCTCCGCAATTCATGGCAATCGCCGCCGCTTCGAGCTTGGTCCGCATGCCGCCACGCCCGCTCGCCGAGGGTCCCGCGCCGAGCGCCATTAGCTCGGGAGTAACTTCGCTAACCAGAGGTATGACGTCCGCTGCTTCGCCGCTTTGGGATTCCCGGCGCAGCAAGCCGTCCACATTGGTTAGGAGCACCAGCGCGTCCGCTTCGAGGCCGCTCATGACCAGAGCCGCCAGACGATCGTTGTCGCTAAACGCGGCGACACGCGATCCCGCCGCAACCGATTCCAGCTCCGCGGTGGAGACGGTGTCATTTTCGTTGACGATAGGTAGTACTCCGAATCCGATCAGTTTCTCCATGGTGTGCTGCAGGTTCGAGTAGCGCCCCCAATTCGTAAAATCCTCCTCGGTGAGCAGCACTTGCGCGATCTTGATGTCCCACTTGGCGAACAACCTCTTATACGCGTCCATCAGCAAGCCCTGGCCCACAGCCGCGCAAGCTTGTTTCGTAACCAGGTCGTTCAACCGCGAACGGTGAAGTCCCAGCCAGCCCCTTCCAAGACCTACCGCGCCAGAAGAAACCAGTACGACCTGGCGGCCTTCCTTCATCAAAGCCGCGATGGAGCGGACGATCGGCTCGACGCGCTCGAGGCACAGCTCGCCCTGGGCTCCCGTCACCGTGGCCGTGCCGACCTTAATGATCAGTCGCCGCGCCGCGCGAAGCAGCCGCTCGCGCTCGGCTTCCATTTTGTGATCTTGGTGCACTCGAAAAATCCGTCCGAAGCGCCCGGGATTCGCCGGCCGCAGCGTCTCTGATGGGCGAACTGGTTCCGATTGTACAGAATTAACCGAATACACGTCTGCCGTTTCTGCTTATCACGTTACTGCGCAAGCGCTTCTCGATTCGAACTGCGCGAACAATTCACTAGGACTGCCGGCCAAAGCGTGTTATGTTGGTGCTGCGTTTGTTGCTCTTGTAACACCTTTAGATTCGATTGAAGGGGCTGCAAGTTCACACTTGCAGCCCTTTTTGTTGTACGGCTGGAGGCGATCGAGAAGCACAAATAGCTTAAAAGAAAAGTGAGTACATCAGTGAGAGAACAAGGAACAGTGAAGTGGTTCAATGCCAGCAAGGGATTCGGGTTCATTCAGCGCCAGTCCGGCGAGGATGTTTTCGTTCATTTCTCCGCCATCCAGGCGGAGGGATACAAGTCGCTGAACGAAGGCCAGGCGGTTGAATTCGAAGTTACCCGCGGCCCCAAGGGCCTGCAGGCAGCGAACGTCACCAGCCTCTAGTCAAAGCAAAAGGCGGACCGGCACAACCGGTCCGCCTTTTCTTTTCAGCGGTAAGAAATCGGTTTCAGGGACCCCGTGAGCGAAAACATCATCGTCCAATTCGTCGGCTTTCAGGCAAAACCCCTCGTCCGCGAATACACGTTTACCGTTCGAGAGCGCGAAACCGAGCCGCGCGAATACACAATCGCGATAACCAATGCAGCATTTGACTCCCGCCGCGTGCGATACCAGGACGCGCCGGACGTTTGCTCCCACAAACTGCATCGCGAGCTTGCGGCAACGGAGAATCACCCGCCCAAAAGCCATTTTCACTTGAGCGATGCGGAACTGGAAGAATATCGCGTATCCCATGCGCACAAACCCCTGAAATATCCCTACGCGCCAAAACCAGACCGAGACTCGTAGCGTTCCCTCCGTCTCCAGGCCGAAACATTTCCCGGTATTGACCGATAGTTCCAGCTTGGGAGCAATGGGGGGCTTGAACCATTCCGCGTGGGTGTAGAATATCGCATGGACTCTGCTTGCGCAGCTCCGCGCATTGCACGAGCAGAGCCCGAGGTCGTCGTTCCTGTCCGGCATCCCGGGCAAGAAAGTGTTCCGGTACGATCCAACACATCCAGCTGACCCAGGGGAGAGCTTCATGGCCGAGATGAAAGCCCCAACGCCCGCAGAGACCAGTTCCGATCGGCGGCGCTCGCACCGCGTCAATATCTCGATGCCCGTGCTCGTTCGCGGAAAAAGGGGGACGCAGCCCTTCGAAGAAGAGGCCCAAACGATTTCCGTGAGCGCTCATGGTTGCATGGTGCGGGTGGCCACGCCCGTTGCGCGGAATCAGGAAATCGCGATCGTCAACACGAAGACTGCGGAAGAGCTGCCCTGCACCGTGACGTTTCTCGGACAGAAGGACAACGGAAAGACGGAAATAGGCGTCGAATTCGCAGAGGCGTCTCCGCTCTTCTGGCGCATCGCTTTCCCTCCCGTTGACTGGGATCCCTCCGAGCGCAAACGCTCCGGCGGTCCTCGACTTGCTTACAAACCACTTCCTAAACCGCAACGCTAGTGCCGTTCCGACACTTTGAGCCTGCTATCCTGCCGGCGTCCGCGCGGTTTGTGCGTCAGCTCTGGCTAGAATTTCTGGCGACTTCTGCGGTTCTCCTCGTACCGTGCTTCTGGCATCGGGAGATCGTCGCGTCGGATCTCGGAAGCCATCTCTACAACGCGTGGCTCGCGCAACTGATCCGCCACGGACAAGCGCCCGGCCTCTGGATCGCTCCGCAGCGCACCAACGTGCTCTTCGATTTTCTCCTGAGTGGCTTCGGCGCACTTTTCGGATTGCACGCAGCGCAAAAAATCGCCGTCTCGCTTGCTGTCTTGATTTTTTTCTGGGGAATTTTTGCGCTGGTCTCGGCAGCGACGAGACGAGCGCCTTGGTGTCTCCTGCCATGCATCGGCCTGTTCACCTACGGCTGGACGTTTCATCTCGGCTTCTTCAACTACTACCTCTCCCTGGGATTGGCGTCTTTCAGCCTGGCGATTCTATGGCGAGGCAGGAGTTGGGAATGGCTGGTCGCCGGTGCGCTCGCGTTGCTCGCTCTGGTGGCGCACCCATTGGGGTTCGCCTGGCTAGTGGCTGCGGCAGCGTATGTTTTGATCGCAGAGATGGCGCCACGGGGCCGCTACCAACTGCTGCTTTTCGTGGCGGGAAGCGCGTCACTCGTCGCGCTCCATCACTATTTGTGGGGACACTACAATGTCTATCGTGGCGCGGGACCACCCTACATGTACAACGGTGCCGACCAATTGCTTCTTTTCGGGCCTCGCTATCGCGTCCCCGAGATCGCGCTGCTCGCGTTCGCGTTCATCGCCCTCGCGGTGGATATTATTTGCCGCAGGAGGGAACCGACCCTCTGGAAATCCTACGCCATTCCACTTCAGCTTTATGTTCTGGTGGAATTGGCCGTTCATCTATTGCCGGGAGGGATTCACTTCCCGCCACCCACGGCGACGCTTGCGTTGCTGACGGAGCGGGTCACGTCCGTTTCCGCCGTTCTAGCCTGCTGCCTGCTCGGCGCGATGCAGCCTCGCAAGTGGCATTTGGCAGGCTTCGCGGCCATTGCCGTCGTCTTCTTCTCGTTCTTGTATCAGGACACCGCCACCGTGAATCGAATGGAGCAACAAGTGGTGCGACTGGTCAGCGAATTGCCGCCGAACTGGCGCGTGATGGCGACGATTCTGCCGCCTCCGGGGTCGCGCGTGTTGATCCAGCACATGGTGGACCGCGCGTGCATCGGCCGCTGTTTCAGCTATGGCAATTATGAGCCGTCGACGGGGTTATTTCGCGTCCGCGCGCTGCCGGGCAATCCGTACGTTCTGAGCGATTACAATCTTGCCGTGGATATGGAGAACGGCGAATACAGGGTGCAGCCGGAGGATCTGCCGGTCTCTCAGATATATCAGTGCAGCGTCAGCGGCACCGAACTGTGCATTCGTTCACTTGCGGCAGGCGAGGACAACGATCGGCTGGGCGTCCATCCGGATCAGGACGAGTAGCGCAGGTTTCCCGCCGACCGTCGCAGCCTATGGAAGCAATCCAAAGACGACGAGTGCGTCGGGTGTGCCGACATACACTTTTCCGTTTGCAATCATCGGTGTGACGAATTTATCATTCGAATTGTCGGAAAAGGTGTCGCGTGAGCCGGCCTGGCCGCTGTTGTAGAGTTCCGTATTGAGATTTGTCGCGTCGAAGGCCCGTAGCGTGCCAGTGCTTCCCGCTTCCAGCGTCCACACAATTCCATTCGCGGTTCCGTTAGCTGAAACGCTGGGCGTTGTTCCCGGATAGCCGAATGAGTGGCTGCTCGATGATGAAGGCGACGTGGCGAGCTTCGCATTTGAGATCGGGAACGCCAGCAAATGGTTCCCTGACGAGCCATAGAAGACAATGTTGTTGAAATATGCGGGCGCGGACCATACTCCCCCTGCCAGCGCACCGGACAATTCCTGGTAGATACCGGTGTCGTTGCTCGTGAACTTGCCCATATTGTCGCGGTCCACGATGTACATGTTCGAGTCTTTGCCGGCGCCCACTGCCAAATGGCGGGTATTGTTCGAGATGTCTTTCAGGTCTGGAAGAAGCATCTCGCCGCCCGAACCAAGATCGGTGTCCGCACTGGATTCCGATTCAGCGGTGCCCTGGCCGTTATTCATGGCGAAATAGTCCGCCACGGCCAAATTGCCTGCAGACGTCGAAAGCTTCATGAACGAATTACCATAGTCATTGTTGTTCGGGAATCCGCCGCTGAGCATCGTATCAAATGTCCCATTGCCGACCAGAAAATAGATGAATCCAGACGAATCCGCGGCCGGGCCGTCCCCCGCCATCCAGATGCCGCCTTCCTGCCCGTTCTGCGAAGTGCCGTTCGCGGTGAGGTTGAGTACGCTCGGTCTCTGCAAGTTGGACTCGGTGAAGCTAATCACCCAGCTCGTATAGTTCGGGGCATCGCAATGCGAAGTCCACGTCTTATAGATCACGCCGTTCAGCAACAACAGCGCCGCGCGCTCCTCGTACGACGCCGGGTTAAACGTCTGCGTGCCTCCCGAACTGCCCGTGCCGGTGCCAGAGGCGGTCGCTTGAATGTTCGTGGCAGCCATCAAATCCGCACCAGTCGTCAGATCAAGAGCGTGCAGGCGCTGATGGTACGTACTGCCGGTCTTCGACATCGCAACAACAAAGATTGTTCCGTGGGTTCCCGCAGCGAGATCGATCACAGGCGTCGAAGTGACTCCGATGTGGGGCGTGACCTGGCCGCAGCCCCGATCATCGCTGAAGGTTTCACCCGCGGGCGCCACGGACACCTGCCAGAGAGGCGCTGCCGGTGTATCCGCGTCGAAGGCGTAAACCATGTCGTCCTCCGTCGCGACGAAAAGGACATTGTGCGCACCCCCGTTGATGGTCAGGTTCGGTACATAGAGCGGTTCTGCATCAACGAGTCCCGTGACGGACAGAGATCCCAGCTTCCCGAACTTCGTCGAATTTACATTACCGGTCGTCAGGATCGTTTCGTTCGCATTCAATCCGGTGCGACCGATGTCGTTGTGGTATGTGAGGACTGTGACGCTACTCGGCGGCGGTGCGGCGTTGACCGTCAGCGTCGCTGCGTTGCTCGTCGCCGGCGGGTTAACGCTGTTACTCACGACAACCCGAAAAGTGGAGCCGCTGTCGCCCAGCGTGGTCGCGGGCGTCGTGTAGCTGGCGGCAGTCGCGCCCATGATGTCTGCATTTCCCTTTTGCCATTGATAGCTGAGCGGTGGGGTTCCTATGGCCGATACCGAGAACGTTGCCGTCTGCCCGACCACCACAGCTTGGTTGGTCGGGTGGGCAGTGATTATCGGGGCAGAGGTCCCGCCACCAACGGAACTCGATACGCCGCACCCGCACAGCCCGATCAGCGCGATGCCGTAAACGATGACGCCCGCCTTCGGTCTCAATTGCGGCTCCTTATGCGATTTCGTTCGGTCCCGAGCTGCAAGAAATGCTCAGAAAATTGTACGCGTATCTCGGCGGGAACTCACCTGTACCGGGGTGCAACCGAGGGACAGCTAACCTTCGTACCAATAGAGCTCTTCGCCTGTTCGGCCGTACCGTGAGGCGAAAGTACGGCGCGGTCTGAAATGGTCAACGAATCTACTAGGCCGTCTCGGCCGTGACCGGTGCTTCGCGGCGAACGCTACCCGCCGTGGGACGGCTGCGGCGGCCAATCAGCCACGTCGCGAACCGCCACGCCAGCAAGATCGCGACGAGCAAGCCGTAGAACAGCGGCTTGCGGACGTCGGATTTGACGAGCCAGTAGTAGTGAATCACGCCGAGAACGGCGGTGACATAAACGAGCCGGTGCAGCATCTGCCAGCGCTTTCCGCCCAGACGCCGAATCCAGCCGGCCGTCGAGGTGATTGCCAGCGGAATCAGCAGTACGAAACCCGTGAAGCCGACGGTGATGAACCGGCGCTTCTCCACGTCCTTCCACATCTCGGACCAGACAAAACCCTTGTCCAGCCAAATCCAAGTAGTGAAGTGAAGGCAGACGTAAAAAAACGCAAATAGCCCCAGCATTCTGCGGAAGCGGATCAGTTGCGGCAGATGCAGTATCTTGCGAAGCGGAGTGATCGCTAGTGTGATGACGATGAACCGGATCGTCCAATCGCCGGTTGTGTGCGTGATGAAGGCGATTGGATCGGCAGTCAGGTCCTGATGGATTCCCCGCCAAACCAGCACCGCGATCGGCACGAGGCAAGCCGCAAACACAACAAGTTTTGTCCACTTGCTTGTCAGGACTGAGTTCAGCACCGCGGCTCCGGTCAGAAATTTTTGCGCAGGTCCATGCCATTGTACATGCTCGCCACCTGGTCGCCGTAGCCGTTAAACATCAGAGTGGGAATCTTCTTCGTAAACAAGCCAAGCCCCGGCCCCAAGCGGCGCTCCGACGCCTGACTCCATCGCGGATGGTCCACGTTGGGATTCACATTGGAATAGAAACCGTATTCGGTGCCTCCGCCGTACATATTCCATGTGGTTGGCGGCTGGCCCTTCACGAATCGAATCTTCACCAGCGATTTGATGCTCTTGAACCCGTACTTCCACGGGATCACCATGCGCACTGGCGCGCCATCCTGATTCGGCAGCGTCTCGCCGTACATGCCGACGCACAGCAGCGCCAGCGGATTCATAGCCTCGTCGAGCCTGAGTCCCTCGACGTACGGGAGCTGAATGCCCGCCTGACTTCCCAACGGCATCTGTCTCGAATCGTAGTACGTCTCGAAAGCAACGAACTTGGCTTTCTCCGTAGGCTGGACTAATTTCGCGATGGTGCTGAACGAGTAGCCGATCCACGGCACCACGATGGACCATGCCTCGACGCAGCGGTGCCTGTAGATGCGCTCCTCAAGCGGCGCAAGCTTCAGGATTTCGTCCATAGTGAACTTGCGCGGCTTGGCGACTTCACCTTCGACTGAGACCGTCCATGGTGAGGTGACGAAATTCTTGGCATTTTTCGCGGGATCGTCCTTATCGGTGCCAAATTCGTAGTAGTTATTATAGGTCGTGACTTTTTCGATGGGGGTCAGCGTGTCCGTGGTGCTGCCGGGCCATTTGACCACGCCATCCAGCTTCACAGGCACTGAACCGATAGAGGCGGCCGAAACCAATCCGGGGAGTTTCTTATATGCTTCGACTGCTGCGCCCGTCGCCAAGAGTCCCAGCAAGAAGTTTCGGCGGCCCATATAGAAGCCCTTGGGTGTCACGTCCGCGTAGGTCAAATCCGGCTGCCGCCTGATGAGCATTGGAATCCTCCCGCCCCATCTCCAATAATACTACGCGCCCCGCAAAGAATTTGGATGTCAGAACTTTCTAAAGGATGCGGGAAAGACGGGCCTAAGTCCCTTTCAATTCAGCGAGCAGGGCCGCTCGAACGCGCTCCTGATAGGCCGGATCGAGCTTCTTTCCCCCGGACGTAAGATAAAAAGCGTCGATCGCCATCTGCCCTTCGGTCTCGATGAGCGCAATCTCGATGTTGCAGTTCTGGCGAGAGAGCTGGGAGCTGATGCGGTAAAGAAGGCCCGGCTGATCCTGCGCGATCACCTCGATCAGGGTGCTATGTGCGGAGCAGACGTCATCGATTTCGACCTTCGTCTCCACCTTTACCTTCGGCGGGGCGTTCTTCTCGGACCGCATCCGGTCGCGAAGCATGCGGTCGAGGTCCACTTTGTCCATCACGACGTCGTGGATGCTCGTTTTGAACCGCTCCCATTCCGGCAGGTTCAATTCGAGGGTCTGAAATCGGTCCGTGAAGAAGAAATTATCCACCACGATTCCCGCCTGGTTCGAGAACGCCGCCGCCTTCACGATGTTCATACCCCATGCTGCCAAGGCTCCGGCCATTCGCGCGAATAGGAACGGGCGATCGAGCGTCACGACGGTCAGTTCGTACCAATGGCGCCCGCGCGTCAGCTCGACCTGCACGGGGTCGGCGTCCAAACGGCCGGCCATGTCGAGGTGGCGAATCACATCGCTCGCCGACTGGGTGCGGAGATAGCGTTTCGGCAGGCCATCGAGAAAGGTGTCGAGCTTTTGACCCGCCGCGGGCGTGAGCGTGCGCAGGTGGTTCATGACTTCGTTGTTGGCGTCGCCATGCACTCGCTCGTCCACGCTTCGCATCAGGTAATTGGCGGCGCCGATATAGAGCTGCCAGAGATTTTCAGCCTTCCACGGCGTCAGTGCCTCCGGGTTCACGGCCTTGATATCCGCGTACGTGAGCAGGCAGAGCATTTTCAGACGCTCGGGCGTTCCCATTTTTTCCGCGATTTGGCGAATCGCTTCGGGATCGAATATGTCCCGCCGCAAGGCCGAGCCCATATCCAGATGGTGGGTGATGAGGAAAAGAACCGTTTCGCGGTCGGGCGGATCCAAATCGAGCCGCGCCAGGCACGCCTCTGCAATCTCGACGCTGCCGATGATGTGGTTCTCGGGCTTCGTGCCTTTGCCCGTGTCGTGGAGCAGCAACGCCAGGTAGAGCAGGTCGGGCTGCTCGAGTTCGTCGAGAAGCTCGGAGTAGCCCTGGTCCCATTTGGATTGGGACTTCCGCAAGGAGTGCAAGTTCTCAATGGCAACGAAACTGTGTTCATCCACCGTGAAGCGGTGGGAGTAGTCGCGGATGACGAGCGCATCAATCGCCTGAAATTCCGGCAAGAGGGGCGTGAGCAGGCGCAGCGAGTGCATCGTACGCAGCGCCTCCGCGGCATGGGGAGCGACCAGAATCTCCTGTAGGTAGTTCCATAGCTCGGCGCCTTTCGGCGGCGAGGCGGCCAGCGCCGGCTGAACCTCCTCGATCTGGTGTTCGGCGGAAGAACTGAGGCTCAGGCCGTGGCGCGCCATGAATCGAAACATGCGCAACGGCAGTTCGGGATCGCTCAATGTTTCCTGGCGCTGCAGGAAGATCCGG
Organism: Candidatus Acidiferrales bacterium; assembly: GCA_031296075.1. Taxonomy (GTDB): domain Bacteria; phylum Acidobacteriota; class Terriglobia; order Acidiferrales; family UBA7541; genus Palsa-295. Next base: position 22,949 of record JARLGK010000163.1, on the reverse strand, counting down.
CCGTCCACCACGGCGAACTCGGCATTCGAGAGGCGCGACCGCAAGTTCTGGAATTGGCGGTAGAGCGACGGGCGCGCCGCCGGAAACTCCTCCAGAAGCTGCAAGGCGACGCGATGAATCAGCCTTGCTTGGCTGAAATAAATTCGCATCCAATCCGACGCGGTGAGCGAGTCAGCGCCCGGCGCCCCGATTTCGTGGGCGGCTGCCTCGTCTTGCGCCACCCATGCAAGCGTATTGTCGTCGCGCCCATGTCGGAAGTGGAGAAAGCAGCGTACCGACATCAGAAAATCGAGAGCGGCGTCGAATCTTTCACGGAGCCACGGCGGCAGCAGCGTATTTTCGTCCGGCCATGCGCCCTGTTCCTCCATCGCGGCAATCAGTGCAAGCCAGTGAGCTAGGTTGTAATCGCGCAGCCCGCCCGGGCCGTCCTTCACATTGGGCTCCAGGTGGAAGACGGTGTTTCCGAATTTATTGTAGCGGCTGTGGGTCAGGTCCGTCAGGCGCTGGACGATGGTTCGCGACTCGCGCGCCACCAGCTTGGGGATGAGCTGATCGTGCAAACGATCGAATAGACTGCGGTCGCCAGCGAGATAACGGCAATCGAGCAGCGAAATCGCAAATTCCACGTTGTTCGGATCGAATTTCTCGCATTCGGCCAGAGTCCGCGTCGCCGGGCTGAGTTTGAGCCGCAGGTCCCAGATCTCCTGCGAAAAACTGGCGACACGGCTCTTTAAGTCTCTCTCCGCCCCGCTGCCCGCGTGCAAGAAGAGAATGTCGATGTCGGAATACGGGAAGAGCCATCGCCGGCCGTATCCTCCGAGCGCCACCAGCGCAAAATTCTGCGGGCCAGATGCTTCCGGCGAGATCAGCTGTTTCCACAGGCGAAGTGCAACGGAGTCCACGAGTGCGGTACGCCCGTGGACGGCGGCGCGGCCGTCACCCTTGGCGGAGAAATCCTCGCGAATCCGCGCCGATTCGGCCGCATAGAATTCGCGCAGATCGTTTCCCGATGCGTGTTTCGTGGACATAGGTGTATGACGGGACTCTTAGCAGGCGCCGGGCATGCTTCAGCCGGTACAAATCACCGCGCGAGCCGGCGCGGCTCCAACTGCACGGGCATGCCCGGTGACCGCTACAGCGCGCTGTCGCCGCGCTCGTCGTTGCGAATGCGTATGGCGTCGTCAATCTTGGTCAGGAAAATCTTGCCGTCGCCGATTTTCCCGGTGCGCGCCGCGGTGACGATGGTTTGGACGGCCTTTTCAACCATGTCGTCCGCCAGGACCAGCTCGATCTTGATCTTGGGGATCAGATCCACCGTGTATTCCCGGCCGCGATAAAACTCCGTGTGGCCTTTCTGGCGGCCATGCCCGCGAGCCTCGAGGACCGTCATGCCCTCGACCCCGATCTCGTGTAGCGCATCCTTGACCGGGTCGAGCTTCGACGTTTGAATCACTGCTTCCACTTTTGTCATCGTAGTCTGCCTCAGCCTTGAGATTTACTCACCGAGACCCGAAAGAGATTACGCCCAATTTCGTGTCCTTGCTACGAGGATGTATCCTAGGAGTAGCCCTCTTCGCCGTGCTGAGTAAGATCCAGGCCTTGCGCCTCGTCCTCCTCTGCGACGCGCAGGCCGACAACGAGATCGACGAATTTGAGAATGATCAGCGTGCCCACGATTGCCAGCACCCAGGCAATCGCCACGCCGACCAGTTGGTTCAGTATCTGGTGAAAATTCCCCTGAATCGCGCCAGAAGGCGATGGGTTGCCGTTCGCGTCCTTGAAGATCGGGTTGATGAAACTCGATGCGAAAATACCGGTCAGCACCGCCCCAACTGTACCTCCGGCTCCGTGCACGCCGAAGGCATCGAGCGAATCGTCATAGCCGAACAACGCCTTGAATGACGAAGTCATCCAAAAGCAAAAGGCGCCCGCGATCAAGCCGATCGCCAATGCCGACATGGGGCTAACGAATCCCGACGCCGGAGTGATCGCCACCAGCCCCGCTACCGCCCCCGAGATCGCACCGAGCGCACTGGGCTTACCTCTGCGTATCCATTCCGCGCCACTCCATCCAACCACGGCCGCAGCCGCTCCGAAATGGGTCGCCACAAACGCGCTGGTCGCGAGACCGCCCGCCGATAGCGCGCTCCCCGCGTTGAATCCGAACCATCCTACCCACAACAGGCACGCTCCAATGAAACTGATCACCACGCTGTGAGGCGGCATTGGTTCCTTTGGGTACCCCAGCCGCTTCCCCAGATATAGCGCGCAAACCAGCGCCGAAACTCCGGACGTGATGTGCACCACCGTGCCGCCGGCAAAATCGAGCGTCGGAAACCGCCCGCCGAGCGATGCATTCAGCAACCCTCCCTTGCCCCACACCATGTGCGCCATTGGGTCGTACACCAACAGCGACCACAGCGTGAGAAACAGCAGCATCGCGCTGAACTTCATGCGTTCCGCGAACGCTCCGGTGATCAGCGCCGGCGTGATGATCGCGAACATCAGCTGAAAGATCATGTAGGTCTGCGCCGGGATCGTCGTCGAATAGTTCGGATCCGGTTGTGTGCCCACACCGCTCAGGAACAGATTGTGCATCCCGCCGATGAAACTGTTTCCCGATCCGAAGGCCAGGCTGTAACCCACAATCGCCCAGACCACCGTGATCACGGCCATCATCGCGAAGCTTTGCATCACGGTGCTGAGCACGTTTTTCTTGCGCACCAGGCCGCCATAAAAAAGCGCGAGTCCCGGCCCGGTCATCAGCAGCACCAGAGCCGAGCTGGCGAGCATCCACGAATTGTCGGCGGAGCCTTTGGCGTCCGCCACGGCCTGCTCCACGGCCGCGAGCCGGTCCACATGAATTTCCGGAGCCACGAGAAAAGCCTCGGCCGCCGGCCCGGCTCCGCCGGGCGCCCACGCGAACGCCGCGATCGGCGCCAAACACCAGAGCAATAAGACGACTGCAAAACGCTGAATCCATGGGTTTTTCATGGAGGTTGTCATCTTCCCGGTAGACGAACGCCTCCGCACACACTATGAGCGTTCCGCCTGCCTGTTGTTAATCTATATTTTGATACGCACGATTGGTAGTCGCTATCGGGTCCCAAACCCGCGCGCATTATACACAGGGATGGACCAATTCAATATCGACAACACTCCGAGGTCGAAACCCGCGCAGATGGTGTCCCAATATCTTTCATATGCGCACTGATCGCCAATGGCCTTAAACGCGCGATTTTCAATCGGTTAAGCAACCCGGCGTTGAGACCGAAACTTTCCTCGGCGGCGCGTGTTTCACGGCTGTACGGCCTCCAGGGAAACTTTCGCAGGCTGATACTTAAGATAGACACCAAGCTACCGGGAGGAACATCATCATGAGGACACGCGAACTTATTTTGAGTGCGGCGGCCGTGATTGCTCTGTGTGCGCCGTCCGCATCTGCTCAGCAATCCGGAACCAGCTCCACAACGGCCACCACGGACAAGTCGGCGTCCATCGCGCAGCGCAAAGACAACCAGCAGGACCGCATCGCCCAGGGAGTTGACAGCGGGCGGCTCACTGCCGGTGAAACCAAGCGCATCGAAACGGGCGAAGCAGGCCTCGATAAAGAAGAGCACACGATGCGCTCGGAGGACGACGGCCATCTGACCGCCGCTGACCGCGCCAAGCTGGATCGCCAGCAGAACCACTTGTCGAATCGGATTTACGAGGACAAGCACAATGCCCGCACGGCACACTATGGCAATAACGAAGTCGGCCAGCGCCGCGAGAATCAGCAGGACCGCATCGCGCAGGGAATCCAGAGCGGACAATTGAAGCCCGGCGAGACCGCGCACCTTGAGAGACAGCAGCAGAGCATCAACCGCGAAGATGCGGCCATGCGCAAAGCGAACGGTGGCACCCTGACCGGCGCCGACAAGCAAGCCCTGAATCAACGCCAGAACAATGCTTCGAAGAACATCTACGACAAAAAGCACAACGGCCGGCGCACTCGTCCCTAACCGGTCCAATCGCTTAGCCAACGACGAGCCCCGGTCAGTCTGCTGGGGCTCTTTCTTATTCTGCGTAGCCCCTGGGATGTTTCTGCCGCCATTCCCATTGCGAGCGCAGTATCGAAGCCAGGTCCGACATCGTGGGCTTCCAGCCCAACACGGTTTCGGCCTTCTGTGCGTCCGCGACAAGGCTCGGCGGGTCGCCCGCGCGAGGCCCTTCAATTCGCGTGGGGATCGGGCGCCCCGTGACTTTGCGAGCGCATTCAATCACTTCCATCACGGAATATCCGTGCCCGGTTCCCAGATTCAGGAAATCGGATTCGCCGCCCCGGCGAAGATATTCGAGCGCGAGAATATGCGCTTCGGAAAGATCGGCGACGTGCACATAGTCCCGGATCGCCGTTCCATCCGGCGTCGGATAGTTTGTCCCAAAAACAGCTACGTCCGTCTTTTCACCCAGGGCCGCTTTCAAAACATTCGGGACCAGATGGGATTCCGGCTCGTGGTCTTCGCCGCAACGATCCGTGGCGCCCGCCGCATTAAAGTAGCGCAGCGAGATGGATTTCAACCCGTAGGCGCTGTCAAAGCTGGCCAGCAGCCGTTCCATAAAGAGTTTCGACCAGCCGTAAGGATTTACCGGCCACTGCTGGCTCGACTCGGGTATGGGAACTTGCTTCGGCTCTCCGTACGTGGCGGCAGTGGACGAAAAAACTACGCGCCGAACGCCGGCGGCGACCAACGCGCCCATCATCGCCACACCCTGCTCGACGTTATTCTCGAAATATCTTTGCGGATCCACAACCGACTCGCCCACGTATGCAAGCGCGGCGAAGTGGACGCAAGCCTCGATTTCGTGCTCACCGGCGATGCGCGCGACAAGCGCGCGGTCGCCGACGCGCCCGTAATAGAACGGCACATCTTGTTTCACGGCGGACCGGTGGCCTCTTCCGAGGTCGTCGAGCACCACGACGTGCTCGCCCTTGGCCCGCAGGCGATCAACGGTCACGCTCCCGATATAGCCGGCCCCGCCTGTCACCAGGACTGTCATCGCTCTCCCATTCGACCGGTCGGGTTGGCGCTCACCGGCGCGGCCCGCGATTATAGCCGAATGTGAAGCGTTCGGTCTGGCGCGAATGTAATCCGGCGTGAAACTTCGCGGCAACATCGAACACGCCCCACGCGTAGTAACATGGAGAGCGCAATTATGCCCATGAACGCCCACACATCCGGCCGAGCCGCCCTTCGCCTCCAGCAAGTCACGCGACATTACCAAATGGGCGAGACACTGGTCCGCGCGGCGGACAATGTCAGCCTCAGCATTGGCGTGGGGGAATTCGTCGCCCTGCTGGGCAGCTCCGGCTCGGGCAAATCCACGCTGCTGAACCTGATGGCGGGTCTCGACCGGCCCACATCGGGCGCCATCTTCGCCCACGACCGCAATCTCGCCGAAATGAGCTCCGAGGAATTGGCCAAGCACCGCAGCCACACAATCGGCATCGTCTTCCAGGCCTTCAACCTGCTCCCGCGCATGACTCTCGAAGAAAATGTCGAGCTTCCGCTGCGCCTCGCAGAAGTCGAACGCAGCGAGCGTGGCGCGCGCGTACGCGAAGCGGTGGATCGCGTGCGCCTTAGCGCCCGGCTGAGCCATCGTCCGAGCGAACTTTCCGGCGGCGAACAGCAGCGGGCGGCTCTCGCTCGCGCCCTCGTGAACAGGCCCACCATCCTGCTGGCGGATGAGCCCACCGGAAACCTCGATAGCACCACCGGCGACGAAATCATGTTCCTGCTGCGCGAAATCAATGAGTCGCTTGGCATGACCATCGTGATGGTCACGCACGAACATCCTCGCGCCGAGCGCTTTGCGCATCGCCTGATCCTCATGGGCGATGGAAAAGTTATCAGCGACGGAGGCGCGTCATGAAGGGCCGCGATCTTGCGGAACTGGCCGCTCGCAATCTTCGCGAGGCTGTGCTGCGTAATTCGCTCACCACGCTCGGAATTGCCGTCGGCGTGGCATCGCTTGTCGCCATGCTCTCACTCGGCGTCGGGCTGCAAAACCTGGCCAGCGATCGTCTCTCTCGCACCGGCCTGTTCGACGCGATTTTCGTGACGCCAAAGCCGAACACGCCAAGTTTCCGCCGTTTGGAAAGTCCCAATCCGGCTGCGCTTACGCCGGTTCGGCCGCTCGACAACGATGGCCGCCATCAGCTCGAGGCGCTTCCAGATGTCATAGCGGTCTATCCCGAAATCCGTTTCCCGACTGAAATTCACTACGCCGGAAATCCCTACGCCACCGTTGTCGCCGGCGTCGCGCCTTCGGACCGAAACGACGGCGCGTTCGATCAGATGAAGGGCTCGTTCTTTTCCGGCCCGTCGGCGGACGAGGCCATCGTGCAGATCGAGCTGGCACGCCAGCTCTCGACGCCGCCCGAGGCGGCCATCGGCAAGGACGTCGTGCTCCGCTATGCCGAGCGCCAGGCGCTCCCCGCGGAATCGGGAGGCGGCAAGTCCGACGGCTACTCCATCGTGCCGCGAGAAGAAAGACTCCGCATCGTGGGGATTATTGAGACGGATCCCGCGGGGGGCTTTGGAGCGTTCGGCCGCGCCCGGCTTTTCATTCCCTTGAAAGTGGCGGAAACGTTGCGCGCCGCCCAGACGAACGACCTGCGCGACCTCCTGCGCGACACGCCCTCCAAGCGTACGTACGACAGCCTGACCGTGCGCGTCAGCGGCGCATCGAAAGTGAAGGACGCCGAGGACGCAATCAAGAATATGGGCTTCGCCGCCTACTCGCTGCTCGATGCATCGAACGGCCTCAATCTCGTGTTCCGGGTATTTGACATGTTCCTGGCCATCTTCGGGAGTCTCGCGCTGGTCGTGGCATCCCTCGGAATCGTCAACACTCTGGTCATGGCGATTCTCGAGCGGCGCCGCGAAATCGGCATTCTCAAGGCTCTTGGCGCAGCCGACCGCGACGTTAAGATGCTGTTCTTCGTCGAGGCCGGGGCCATGGGATTGGTCGGCGGCGTTCTAGGCGTGCTGATTGGCTGGCTGATCGGGCGCGCGATCAATTTCGGCACCAACGTCTACCTGGCTCGCCAGGCGCTACCTGCAATCAGCGTCACCGCCGTGCCTTGGTGGATGGTCGGGCTCGCGATCACGTTTTCAATCCTCGTGAGCCTCGTCGCCGGAATGTACCCCGCATCGCGCGCGGCGCGGCTCAATCCCGTCCATGCCTTGCGATATGAATAGGGTTTGGCGCCTGGCTCTGGCAGCCGCGTTCTTGCTCGCTCTGTTTGCGGTCCCCGCGCACGCCGCCGGCCGCGCGGAATGCCGTTCGGTCCCGAGTAAGATCCTCGCACGTCCCGTGGCGTATTGCGTGTTGCTACCTCCCAGCTACGATTCGGAGAAGGCGCGCCGCTATCCCGTGCTCTATTTCCTGCACGGTCTCGGCCAGAATGAGCAGGCGCTTCTCGACTCGGGCGGCTGGAACCTGATTCAGGATCTGTGGGATCAGAAGCGGATCGGCGAGTTCGTGATCGCCGCGCCGAATGGGGGCCGCTCCTTCTTCATTAACTCGCGAGATGGACGCCAGCGCTACGAGGATTTCCTGGTGAAGGAATTCATGCCCTTCATCGAGACTCACTATCGCGCCCGCGACGGACACCGAAATCGCGGCATCACAGGCATGTCCATGGGCGGCTACGGCGCGCTGCATCTTGCGTTCCGCCATCCGGAGCTATTCGGCTCGGTCAGCGCGCACAGCGCTGCGCTCATCGCGAATTTGCCGCGGGGAAATTTGGGAGACTCTGGAGAGGCAGCCGTTTCGCTAGCGCTTGGCGGAGCGTTCGGCACGCCCTTTGATCGCGCGTTCTGGGATCGCAACAGCCCGTTCACGCTGGCGCGCATCGGCCCGCGCCCCACTGGTTTGCATGTCTACTTCGATTGCGGAACGGAGGATGATTTCGGCTTCAATCGCGGCGCGCAGGCATTTCACGACCTGCTCGTTTCACGCGGAATACCCCATGAATTCCATCTCTATCCCGGCAGGCACGATCTAAGCTACTTCGCGGAGCACCTGCCCGCATCACTCGAGTTTCAATCCCGCTCGTTTTTCCACTGAGCTAATTCGAACGGAGGCGTCACCTCGGCCCTGTTCAGGAATCGCCCCCTCGAATCAAAACGACAGCTTCAAGCCCAATTGGAATTCGCGCTTCGGGTAATCGGACGTGAATCCCAGCGGCGCGCTCGGCGAAAGCGCCGCGCTTCCGTGAACATTGAACGTCGTAGCGCCGTTCCCTCCCAGCACCGCCGGCAGGCCGAACACCGGTCCCACCACGTTGTTGACGCTCGCGTAGTTCGTGCGATTCGCCAGGTTAAATCCCTCGGCCGTGAATTGCAGCGTGGATTTCTCCGTCAGCTTGTATTTCCACGCCAGGCGCATGTCGAAGTTGATGAAATTGGGACCCAGGCCCGTGTCGCGGCCGGCTCCGATGGGGCGGTCGTTGGTCGAGTGATTGTCGCCGTTGATTTCGCTGCCCGAAAGCAAGTTGAAGGGATGGCCGCTATGATAGGTGAAGATCGGAGCGAGCTCGAAGCCGGAAAGGATTCGTTCTTGCCACGGGCTATCGATCACTCCGGCAATCACCACTTTGTGCCTCTCGTCGAATTCCGAAAGCGCGCGTTCCGCCCTCAAGTTCGTTTCGTCCTGCGGCGCGTAGTCGCTGTTGAAATCCGTCGTGGTGTCGAACGCTTTGCTGTAGGTGTAGTTCGCCATCACCGTGAAGTGGTCGCTGTAGCGTTTCTTCGCCTCGAGGATCAGTCCTTCGTACAGCGCCGAGGCCTTCGAGCTGTATTGGTTGTTCTGCGCGATCAGCGGATTCACAAAACACGCGAATGGATTCGCGGCACACGGCGAAGGTATCCCGGTGATCGCGCTGTAGGGATCAACAGCAGGATTCGTATTCCAGTCCCGATAGGTTGCCGTTTTCCCATTCGCCAGCGGCAACGTGACTTCCGGCGCCGGAATCAAGTTGGTATCGAGCGCAACCGGCAGACGGACGGTGTGCGAGTAGATGAAGCTCGCGGAAATGGAAAGCCCGGGCGTGATTTCGCGCTCGATTCCAAACTCCGCCTGCTGCGAATACGGGTCCTGATAGTTCCGCTGGTTGCTGAACAGCACGGCAACCGGTGGGATCGGCCCGCTATTCGTGATCGGCACGCCGATCAACGGCGATAGCGCCGCGGGAGTGATGCACGCTTGATTCCCGGGTGCGGGCGTCTTGCACTGCACCAGACCCTGGCCAAACAGACCCGCAAATACGGTGGCGGAGGTAATCGTCGGATTGGGGTTCAGAAAATCCGCGAGTGTCGCCGGATAGCCCGTAAGCGGGACGATATAGATTCCGATCTTTCGAATGCATGGGCTGCTGCCTCCCGGAGGAAAAATCGGAAAATTGAGAATCCCGCAGTTGCCTACGGCATTCTCCACCTGATTCCCCGGCCCTTGATTCTCAACCGCGCTGCCATTCTTGTTGAGGAGTCCCAAAGCGTTATCCACGCTGGGAATCTGATAATAGGTCGAGCCGTAGAAAATCCCATAGCCGCCGCGGATCACCGTCTTGTGATCTTTGAACGGGTCCCACGCGAACGAGATGCGGGGAGCCACATTGTTCAGGTCGCTGTTCAAAGGAGCGTATTCGGAGTCCGCCTCGTAGCGCAGCCCCAGATTCAGTGTGAAATTGGGAAGAATCGCCCACGAGTCCTGCCCATAGAACGCCGTGAACGGCCGGGTGTACGCGTATATCGGATCGCCGAAACCCTGCTGCAATAGCAGCGGCGCTCCCAGCGACGCCGCCTGAAGTGGCGTGATGCTCGCCGAAGCCGCCGTAACTCCGCAGGCCGCAGGAACCTGCAGGCAGGGACTCAGCACGCCGCCCGGCAACGAGCCGTAGATAAACCGGCCGGGCATGTAAATGTGCGCTTCCGTGTGATTACCTCGGATCAGCTCGTAGGCGCCAACTTTCAGCGTGTGGTGGCCGCGGATCATCGTGAAATTGTCCGCGAACTCGTACCGGCGCAAGATGGCCTTGTTGGGCAGGAAAATGTTCGTCCCGAGATTGGCGACGCCGGGGATTTCGAGCCCGACCTCCCCGGCCGCGTTCGGAATCACGCCCTCATACGAATAGTTCCATTGCACGCGCGCTTCGTTCTGCGTCGCGGCGCTGAACTGGTGGAACCACGCGCCCTGCAGTGTGTTGTCGTAGTCGTGAAGCGAGCTGCCCGCCGAAAAGCCGGTCAGAGATTGCACGTCCGGACTCTCTTCCAGATCGTGGCCGTAGTTGTACCGGAGAAAAGTTTGATTATTTCCATTGAACTGGTGGTCGAGGCGGACCGATGTCTCATACTGGCGCGTGTTATACGGGAAAAGGCCGCCGTTGTCCTCCAGCTGGCCGATTAGGAAGTCATTCACGGCAGTTTGGCCGGTACCCGGCAATCCTGTAGCCGGGCTGACCGTCAACGCGGTTTGCAGTAAGCTCGCGCAGATCGCCGCCGGGAAAGATTCAATTGTAGACGGGGCGCCGGGATTAGCTTTGCTGAGGCAAGGCACAGACGCGAGGCCTTCGCCCACCAGCGCGGTTACGATCGCCTGTTGCGCGGCCCTCGGATCGCCCGGCGCGAATGCAGTTGGCGACGCCGCGGTGGGCCCGGCGAAAATCGAGCTATTCGTCAACAGCGGAACCGCGTTCTGCGAATCCTGCCGCAACCCCTCAAACGCCACGAACAGGAACGTCTTATCCGTGTGTATCGGGAAACCCAGCGTGCCGCCGAACTGCTGCCGGTTCAGCGAATTCTTTACCGGCAGGCCTTGTGCGTCGAACGAGAACCCGCCTGGCGGGAGCGCTGGACCAAAGGAAAATGGGTCGCGCGCATCCAGTGCATCGTTGCGGAAAAAACCGTAGAGGCTTCCGTGCAAGTCGTTCGAGCCTGATTTCGAAACGATGTTGAGCGACGCGCCGCTCGCTCCTCCCAAATCCGCGGAGTAGTTGCTGCGATTGATTTGGAATTCCTGTACCGCATCCTGGCTCAGGTTCAGCCGTACTCCTCCGGAATCGTCGTTGGCTTCGCCGCCATCCACGGTGACGCTGTTGCCGCGGCCATTGCTTCCGTAAAACGAAAGCCCGCTCTGCGGCGTCTGCTTCACTCGAAAGTCCTGGTCGCCCGCTAGCCGGGTCGCATCGGAGACACCGGGCGCCAGCAGTGTGAACGTGAGGTAGTCGCGCCGGTTTATCGGCAGGTCGGTGATGTATTGGTCCGTCACCGTATTGGCCTGGCTCCCGCGCTCCGTTTCAACCACCGGCGGCGCCGCGGTCACTTCGACCTGGGTTGATCCGCTGGCGAGCCGCATCTGAAAATCGATAATCGTGGTCGCACCGATCGTGACCACTACGCCCGCCTGAACGAACGTCTGAAAACCCCTCGACTGCGCTGTGACGGTATAGGCGGCCGGCGGTAAGCCGATCAGCTCATATTGACCGCCGGGGCCGCTCACGGCCGTATGCTGGATTCCCCTCTCGGTTTGCGCGGCCACGATGCTCGCCCCTGCGATCACCGCGCCGGAGGGATCAGTTACCGTGCCCTTGATATCTCCCGAAGCGCCCACACCCTGCGCGCACGCCGCGCTGCACGCTAGGAAAAGACCCAACGCCACGACTGCAAATTTTTTCATAGACGCCCCCTTGAGAGAAGCCCAGGCCGCTTTGAGGAGATGCAGAGATAGAAGACGAGAGTTTGGAGACTTGCGCCCGAGAATCGGCGATGCAGAGCATTCGCGATTCGCTTCCCCCACCTTGCGCGCGACAGTAGTCCTTTGTTTCAGCCGGCGTCAACTGAAACTTTGCATACGTCTATTTCGTGAGCTTGCCGGAGCGTCAAAGCGCCAAAACATGCGATCGGAGTTAGACTCTGAAGGCTACGCTTTCGCACCGTCATTCTGAGCGTAGTGACCGGACATTTTTCACCGTCCCGCTCTTGCGGGACGTCCGGTCACGCAGCCGAAGCCCGCCTGCCGCCGTCTGGCAGGAATCTCTCTTCGGCTGTGGTTAAGAGGCACGGCGTGCATAAGACTACTCTCGCTTGAGGTGTTTTCATGCCACTGCTTGAAATCGAAACGCCGCGCTCGCTGACGGATTTCGTGGGCCGCGAAATCGGCGTCACCGGCTGGTTCACCGTCACGCAAGACCGCATCCAGCAGTTTGCCGAGGCGACCGAAGACCGCCAGTGGATTCACCTCGACCGCGAACGCGCCGCGAAGGAATCGCCCTATGGCGCGACGATCGCACACGGCTTCTTGACACTCGCGCTCATGAGCCACTTCATGAGCCAGGTTCTTCACATCCGGGGCGGGCTGCGCATGATAGTCAACTACGGACTGAATCGCGTGCGCTTCCCGTCGCCCGTGCCGGCGGGCTCAAGAATCCGCGCACGGTTCACTCTGCAGTCGTTCAAGGAATTGCCGGATTCAATGGAGGCAGTATTTCTCGCGACGGTGGAAGCTGAGAACGCAGCCAAACCCAGCTGCGTGGCCGAATGGGTGATCCGCTACTACGTTTAGCAACCCCGTCTTGCGATTGACCTGCCGAGGAGGGCGTCTTTTTTTTACGGGCGCCGCCTTGCCCTGAGCGCAGCGAAGGATCGCGGCACCCCTCGCAGCGCCTAATCCGTAGCCTGCGCGGCTCCGCGCTCAAATTCCGCGAACTTCCCGCCCGTCTCCGCCAGCTTCTTCAGCAGCGGCGCGGGCTCCCAAAGCATTCCGTGCAGCTTGTGAAATTCGCACACGCGATCGTAAACCTTCTTCAGTCCCACGGTATCCGCATACCACATCGGCCCTCCGCGAAAGCCCGGAAATCCGTACCCGTTCAGATAGATAGTGTCGATGTCGCCCGCGCGCAGCGCGTAGCCCTCCTCCAAAATCCGCGCGCCCTCGTTCACCAGGCAATAAACTTCCCGCTCGACGATCTCCTGGGCGGAGATCTGCCGCTGCGGAATGCCCGACTCGGCGTTCCATTTCTTCACCAGCTCCGCGACTTCCGGATTGGGCGTCGCCCGCCGCTCTGCGTCGTATTTGTACCAGCCCGATCCGGTCTTTTGCCCGAAGCGCCCCATCTCACAAAGTTTGTCCTCGACGTACGGCTGCCGCGCGCCGGGCTTCTCGAGATGCCGAAATTCCTTGCGGATGCGCCAAGAGACGTCGAGCCCTCCCAAATCCCCGACGGCAAGCGGCCCCATGGCCATGCCCCATTCCGTGAGCGCCGCGTCAACCGCCTCGGGCGAGGCGCCTTCCTCCACCAGGAACTGCGCCTCGCGAATGTACGGCAGGAACATCCTGTTCCCAACGAATCCGCGGCAGTTCCCCACCAGCACCGCGACCTTGCCGATCTTCTTCGCCAGCTGCATGCACGTGGCGATCACTTCCTTGCTGCTCTTGTTGCCGCGCACCAGTTCCAGCAGCCGCATCACGTTCGCCGGGCTGAAAAAGTGCGTGCCGATCACGAATTCGGGCCGCGATGTCGTCGCCGCGATTTCGTCGATGTTGAGCGTCGAAGTGTTGCTGGCCAGAATCGCGCCGCGCTTGCACACGCGATCCAGCTCCGCGAACACTTCCTTCTTCAGGGCCATACCTTCAAAAACCGCTTCGATCACTAGGTCGGCGCCCCCAAAATCGCCGTAGCTCAGCGTCGGCTTGATCATCTTCATGCGCTCGTCCATGTACTCCTGCGTGAACCGCCCGCGCTTCACCGATGTCGCGTAATTTTTCTGGATGTTCGCCAGTCCCCGGTCGAGCGCCGCCTGGTCCGTATCCTTCAGCAGCACCGGAATTCCGGCGTTGACGCAAACCATCGCGATTCCCCCGCCCATCGTCCCCGCGCCCACGATGGCGACCGAGTTGACCGGAATTACCGGCGTGTCCTTCGGTACGTCGGGAATCTTCGCCACTTCCCGCTCCGCAAAGAAAACGTGGATGAGCGCCTTCGACTCGTCCGAGTACAGGCACTTGTCAAACAGCCGCGCCTCTTCCTCGCAACCTTTCTCAAACGGCAGCTTGGTGGCGGCTTCAATCGCGTCAATCGCGGCCATCGGCGCGGGCAGTCCCCGCTGCTTCTTGCGCACCGTGTCACGCGCGGCTGCAAAGATCGGAGCGTTTGCCTCCGGCGTCCCCAGTTTCGCGTTGCGCTCGCGAGTCTTGGGCGTCGGCCTCCCCGCCATTTCGCGCGCGAACGCTACAGTTCCGGCCAGCAAATCTCCCTCGATCAGCCGGTCAACGATTCCCGCCTCGACCGCCTCTGCCGCTTTGATGTTCTTGCCGTTCGTGCACATCTCGACGGCCTTGGCGACTCCCGCAAGCCGCGGCAGGCGCTGCGTTCCGCCCGCCCCGGGAATAATTCCCAGGTTCACTTCGGGCTGGCCGACTTTGGCATCGGGCGTGGCAACGCGGTAGTGGCACGCCTGCGCGACCTCGAGCCCTCCGCCGAGCGCATTCCCGTGAATCGCCACCACCACGGGCTTGCTGCAATTCTCGATCTTCAGAAGTGTCGGAAGCAGATGGATCCTTCCGCCCTTGCCCGACGTTATCTGCACGAACATGTTGATGTCCGCGCCGGCGATGAACGTACGCCCGCCGCCAATCAGCACCGCGGCCTTCACGCTCGGGTCCTTCTCGATTGCGGCAATGGCCGATTCAATACCTTCCGGCACGCCCGGACTCAGCGCGTTCACCGGCGGATTATTGATCGTAATGACCGCGACGTCTCCGACTTTGCTGAGTTGAACCAGTTCGCTCATGTGTGTGCGCATCTCCGATGCGATTCTTATGCTATTTGCGTCGCTGAGGCAAGAGTGAGGAATTTACCGCGCGAGCGATTAAAGAATCTGTACCACGGGCGCCGACGCCGACAAATTCACCACCGAAATCCGCGCCGCCACCTGCCGCGCCATCGCGTAGATACTCTTCGCTCCCGGCGCATCTTCGCCCAGCGACGCCACCGGCTTCCCCGTATCTCCGCCGATCCGAATCTGCGGGTCGATTTCGATCTCGCCGAGAAACGGCAGGTCAAAATTTTTCGCCAGCCGCTCGCCCTCGCCGTGCCCGAAGACGTCGATCTTCCCGCCGCAGTGCGGGCAGGCGAAATAGCTCATGTTTTCGACCACGCCCAGAATTTCCACGTTCACCTGCCGGAACATTTCGACAGCCTTGCGCACGTCCGCCAGCGCCACCACCGAAGGCGTCGTCACCACTACGGCTCCGCTCACGGCCACGGTTTGAATCAGGCTCAATTGCACGTCTCCGGTGCCGGGCGGCAAATCCACGATCAGGTAATCGAGCTGCCCCCAGCGCACGCTGCGCAGGAATTGCTGCATCACGCTATGAAGCATCGGCCCGCGCCACACCAGCGGCTTGTCCCCGGGATTCAGCAACCCCATCGAAATCATCTTCACGCCGTAAGCCTGCACCGGGATGATGGTCTTCTCATCGAGCATCTTCGGCTGCTCGCTGGTGCCCAGCATAACCGGGACGTTCGGCCCGTACACGTCCGCATCCAGCAACCCGACCGACGCCCCCATAGTTTTCAGCGCGATCGCCAGATTCACCGCAACCGTCGTCTTGCCGACGCCGCCCTTGCCGCTCGCAACCGCAATCAGATTCTTCACGCCTTCGATCGGCGCCTTGCCTTGCGGCCGCACGCCCTCCGGCACCGAAGCGTCGAACTTCAATTCCACGGCCGTCACGCCCGGCACCTTCGCCAGCGCCCCGCGGACATCCTTCTCAATCGTTTCGCGCAACGGGCATGCCGGCGTCGTCAGCGTGACGAGCAGCGACACCACACCGTCGCGCACCTGAATATTCTTCGCCATCCCCAGCGTCACGAGATCCTTGTGCAGCTCCGGATCCATCACTCCGCGCAACGCTTCGATCACCGCCGCTTCCGTGGGACTGCTCGCCATCAGTTTCCTTTCGGACTAATCACACATGGCGCGATTTTCCGTTCGCCAAAAGAACGCACTGAACAACTCGGCGAACAAACACGCATTTTAGGGGGTCGGAGCTTCAGCTCCGACACGACGAACCTGCCCTCCATGCGCTTTAGCGCCTGAGGACACTCTTCGTCGCCTTTTTCCGCAGCTCACGAATCCATTCCATCAGCGAGTATTCTGTGCAACGCGAGCCGCCGACGCTACTTCTCGCCGTCCTGATACTCCTCTGGAACGTCGTCTTCCGGCACTTCGTGCGTTCGCACTTCGCCCTCATCCGCATCGGGCGCGTCCTGCACGCCCTTCACGGCCTCGGCCTCGAAAGCGTTTCCTTCCTCAAGCAGTTCGTCCACGCTCTCGGAATCCGCCCCCCCCAGGTTGGAAAGCCCCTGCAAATCTCCCGACTGGCCGCCGGAGCGCGCTCCGAGCCCGGCGGGCTCGAACGCCAACGAAGCCACGCTCTCGCTTTCCCCCCGCACCCTCTTCTTCTTCCGCGACGCCTTTTTTCTCGGCGCAGCCTTCCGTGCGGGCGCTTTCTTCTTCGCTGCCTTCTTCTTGACCGGAGGTTTCTTGCGTGCGGTTTTCTTCACCTTGTTGCGTTTCTTCTTGTTCTTCTTTTTGGTCGCCATCGTTGCAGTCTACCACCGGACGCGCATTTTTGTGACGATCCGACAAGGATCGTCACACTGAGGACGGCATTCTGCCGTTTTGCCGTCCGAAGTGTTGGTGATCACCTCCTCGACGCTCCTCTGCTTTTCCGCGATCAATATTCGCCTTCTCTGTGGCCTCTGTGGCTGCTCCGTGATCTCTGTGGTAAGCCTTTGCTTTTTGTTCCTCGCTGCACCGCGCCTGTGATATAGAATCTCCCGCGATTCGCTTCATCCGGGGCGGGGGAATCATGCGTGCGATTCTTCGGGCGTTACTCTTCGTGTCGTTCGCCGTCCTCGCTCTGGCGTTCGCCACGCAAACCGTCGGCGCCCAGGTCGATCTCTCCGGCACCTACAGTCAAACCCCCAGCCAGGACAACACCACCGACCCATTCATCGGCGATTACACCGGCCTCCCCGTCAATGACGCCGTCCGCCTCCGCGCCGACAGCTGGACCGCCGCGAAGTGGGACCAGGAACAGCACGAATGTGATCCCCACCCCGCCGACTACGCCCCGCGCGCTCCCGGCGGCCTACGCATCTGGCCCGAGCTTGATCCGCTCACCTACGCCGTCCTCGCGTGGCACTTCGAAGTCTTTACCAACGGCACGGCGCGCACCATCTACATGGACGACCGCCCGCAACCTTCCGCCTACTCCGCCCAGACCTGGAACGGATTCTCCACCGGCAAATGGGAAGGTGACAAGCTCAAGGTCACGACCACCAACATGAAAGAGGGCTGGCTGCGCCGCAACGGCCTTGCCCGCAGCAACAAAGCCACGCTCACCGAATATTTCATCCGCCACGGCGACTTCCTCACCATCGTCTCGATCGTGAAAGACCCGGTCTATCTCACCGAGCCGCTCGTGCGCACCGAGCGCTGGTTCCTCAATCCCGGCTACACCCTCGCGCCCTTCATCTGTACGCCGCGCGACGTCGTCGATAAGCCGCCCAGTTGGGTGCCGCACCACCTGCCCGGCACAAACGACTTCCTCAAGGAATTTCCGTCGAACTTCGGCATTCCCGTCGAGGCGACTCGCGGCGGCGCCGAAACGATGTACCCGGAGTACATACAGAAGCTCGCTACGCTTCCGGCTCCGCCTCCTCCGCCGGCTAAATCCGGCGCGAATAAACCATGACCGGAACCACAGCAATCTTCGATCGCATCGTCCTCATCGCGCTGGCGCTCCTTTCGGCGGCATTCGATTCCGCCCCCGCGCGCGCGCAACAGGATCAGCCGCCCGATGGGTCCTCTATTCAGCTGCTCCACATCCAGGGCCGCGTCCACATGCTCGCCGGAGCCGGTGCCAACATTACGGTTCAGATCGGCGACAACGCCGTCGTGCTCGTCGACACCGGCCTTGCGCGGATGAGCCCGCAAGCTCTCGCCGCCATTCGCTCGCTCTCCCAAAAGCCCATCGAGTTCGTCATCAACACCAGCGCCGACGCCGACCACACCGGCGGCAATCACAATCTCGCGCAAGCCGGCCATTTCATTTCCGGCATGGGGGGCGAAAGGCCGGGCGCGTCCGTCGTCTCTCAAATCGCCGTGCTTGACCGCATGACCGCCTCCTCGGACAAAGACACCGCCGCGTCTCCCGAGCTCTGGCCCACCGATACCTACGACACCGACAGATGGGCGCTCTTCAACGACGAAGCCATCGTCCTCGAGCATCCGCATGCCGCGCATACCGACGGCGACAGCATCGTCTTCTTCCGCCGTTCCGACGTGATCAGCGCCGGCGACATTTTCACTCCCGACCGCTACCCGATGATCGATACGGCAAAGGGCGGCACGATCAACGGCGAAATCGACGCGCTCAATCGCCTGCTCGACCTCATGGTCCCTCGCGCCGATGAAGAGGGCGGCACCTACGTCATCCCCGGCCACGGCCGCGTCTGCGATCGCGCCGCCGTCACCAATTACCGCGACATGGCCACCATTATCCGCGACCGCATCGAAGATCTCGTGAAAAAGGGCAAGTCGCTCGACCAAGTGAAAGCCTCGAAGCCCACCCTAGACTATGACGGCATCTACGGCGCCAATTCCGGCCTCTGGACCACCGACATGTTCATCGATGCCGTCTATCGCAGCCTCAGCGCCGCGAGCGCGAAATCATCGGAGAAGGAGCGATGACGTGCGTGCGGTCTTGCCGTTGCATTCGTAGCGGCCGCCTTTTCCCCGGTTTCTGGGGGTCCCGGCGCTCGCGCCGGGAAGGCGGGCGCACTTGCAGTTCGGTGGAAGCGTGGGGCTTCAGCCCCACGAAAACCGGCCTTGTCCATTCCGGGGCTTTAGCCCCGGCGGTTCTGCTGAACTCGCTCTTTCGCTTCTTTCTATTGGCGCTCGTGCTGCTATCTCCCACCCCCGCCGCACTCGCCCAAGGCCGCGCTGGAAGTCAACCGCCCTTCGGCCCGTCGCCGGCAGCAAAAGCAGTCGCGCTCCTCGACCTCCCCGGCTACTGGGTCTCGATCATCGACGACGAATGGCGCTGGCGCATGATCACTCCTGCAAAGGGCGACGTCTCCTTCGTTCCGGTCAACGCCGAAGGCCGCCGCGTCACCAACAATTGGGATCCCGCGAAAGACGAAGCCGACGGAAACGCCTGCCGCGCGTTCGGCGCCGCCGGGATCATGCACCTCCCCACGCGCCTGCACATTACTTGGGCCGACGACAAAACCCTCGAAATCGACACCGACGCAGGCATGCAAAAGCGCCTCCTGCATTTCGATGGCACAAAATGGACCGGAGGCGAGCCCGACTGGCAGGGCGATTCCGTGGCTTCGTGGGAAAAACAGACGCAGTCTTCGGGTTTCGGTTTCCCCGGGCCCGGCCCTCAGGCGCCAAACTCCGGCAGCCTCAAAGTCGTCACCACGCACATGCGGTCCGGCTACCTGCGCAAGAACGGAGTGCCCTACAGCGCCAACGCGGTGCTGACAGAATTCTTCGATCGCATCGAACTCGACGGCGTCCCCTACCTCATCGTCACCAGCATCGTCGACGACCCGCAGTACCTGAACGGCCGATTCATCACCACGGAGCAATTCAAGTTCGAGCCCGACGCCTCGAAGTGGAATCCCACACCCTGCAAAGTCCCGCCCCCGCTCGCGCCCTTCCACCCCAACGGCTTCTAGTTTTTGGTGGTTTTAGTGGCACAGACACTCGTGTCTGTGCGTCTTTGCACAAATTCTTGGCGTGACGCGGTCCACTTTTCTTTACATGATCCGCGCGATCCTCTCGGGACGACCGTCGGCGAAGGTGTGGTCCTTCTTCGTAGGGGCGTAGCACCGCTACGCCCGGCCCAGTTCCTTGGCGCTGCGTCGCCCATCCGCCTCGGTCCCTGGGATCGCCAATCCCCGCCTGCCGATCTGCGGGCAGGTCCTGATGGGCGCATTTGCGTTGATGCGTCGCACTATCATTTCTTCCCAAACGCAGCGCTATACCACTCCCACGTCCGCCTCAACCCCTCTTCAAATCCTACGCGCGGCTCGTACCCCAGCACTTTCCGCGCCAGCGAAATATCCGCCTGCGAATGCAAAATATCCCCGCTGCGCGGCGGATCGTATTTTGCCGAAATCTTCGCGCCGGTGATTTTCTCGAGCAGCTTCAGCACCTCGTTCAGCGTGATCCGCACACCGGTTCCGCCGTTGAACACTTTCCCGGACGCCCCGCTTGCCTCGCAGGCGCGCAATGTCTCATCCACGATATTTTCGACGTACGTGAAATCGCGCGACTGCTCGCCGTCGCCGAAAATGACCGGCGGCTTCCCCTCGATCACCGCCAGCATGAATCGCGAGAGCACGCCTGAATACTGCGAAGTCGGATCCTGCCGCGGGCCGAACACGTTGAAATATCGCAGCGATGCATTCTCGAGTCCGTACACGCGCCCAAACACTTGCGCGTAAAGTTCTCCCACGTACTTCGTCACCCCGTAGGGCGAAATCGGCTCCGGCTGCATCGTCTCGACCTTCGGCAGCATCGGCGTCTCCCCGTACGCCGACGATGATGCCGCGTACACAAATCGCCGCACCTTCGCGTCGCGCGCCGCCACCAGCACGTTGAGCGTCCCGTCGATGTTGACGTGATTGGTGTCCAGCGGATTCTCAACCGAGCGCGGCACCGACGTCCGCGCCGCGAGGTGAATCACGTAGTCCGCACCGCGGCACGCCGATTGCGCCGCGGCCAGGTCGGTTACGCTTCCGATGTGCAAATCGATCTTCTTGCGGACGCCCGCGAGGTTCGCCTCTTTGCCCGTCGAAAGATCGTCGAGCACGGCCACGTCGTGCCCGCGTTGCACGAGCTCGTCCACAATATTCGAGCCGATGAATCCAGCTCCGCCCGTCACGAGATGCCGCATTCCGCTGTTCCTCTTTCCTTCATGGGTTCGTAGGGGCACAGCATACTGTGCCCGGCGCAGATGCTTGGCTCGTAGGTGCCCTTCTGCCTAAACGTCTTCATCCCGCCTGCCCTGATCCGCCGCGGCGGAGAAGGGAGCGGAGTCCCGCGTCGCAGATCAGAGCGCCGTAGGCGCGACAAAAGGCAGCCCAGCCCGGCAGGGCTCGGAATCCAAAACGTCAGGCGCGCAGCGCCCTTCCGATGCGCAGCCTCACCCGCAGCAAGTTTTGTTGCGCGGCCCACGACGAGCACACTCGCGAATCGGCAGCAATCCCGATCGGCGCCGTTCCCTTGTTTCGTCTAAATTCCTCGCAACGCTGTAATGATTGTGCCACGCGTTTCGGGTACGCTTGATGTTTGAGGCACGTTTGAATATACGCGGCGCGCCTCGGCCGGGCAAGAATCACCACGCGGTTTCTTAAGCCAGGATGAAAACAAACCTCCGGCAAATTTGGATCCTGCTCTGCGCTCTCTGCGTCTCTGCGGTAGTCTTTTTGGTCTCTTCCGCCGCCGTGAAGGAACAGCCCATGCCGTTTCGTGCCGGCGAGACGCTCAACTACCGCGTCTCCTGGGCAGCGTTCTCAACCGCGGCGTCCGTGGAACTGAACGTAAACGAGCGCCGCTCCCTCTTCGGCTGGCAGACGTGGCACTTCCGCACCGTCGCCCGTACGCTGAGCCCCGTTAGCTCGCTTTTCCCGGTGGACGATCAATTCGATTCCTACACCGACGCCGAGTCGCTCGAAAGCCGCCAGTACGAAACGCATCTCAACGAGCTGGGCAAGATTTCGGACCAGGTCCTGCATCTCGTCCCCACCGGACAGAAATCCCGCGCGCCCGGCGCGAGCGTCATCGTCATGCCGGGCACGCGCGATCCGCTCGGCGCGCTCTACGCCCTGCGCGCGGTGGATTGGCGGCGCACTCCGGAGCTTCGCGCGCCGGTGTACGACGGCCGCGACGTTTTCGAAATGCGCGCCCGCCGCGACACTCCGGGCGAATCCGTCAGCGTCCCGGCTGGCAGCTTCACCGCCTCGCGCGTTTCAGTCAGCGTCTTCCAGCACGAAAAGGAAGTGACCGCTATCCATTTCGCCGTCTGGATCGCGTCCGACGCCGCGCACACACCCGTCGTACTCCAGGCGACGCTGCCTTTCGGCACACTTCGCGCCGAGCTGATCCCGGCGCCGCAATAACATTTTGTGGATTTTTCTTCGAGGCAGGACGAACTAATCTTCCGGCGTGACCCAGTCATCCGGCGGAAAATCGATCTGCCAGAACGATCCGCACGGCTCCACGAATTCAATTCCCGTCTGGACTTTCCCCGCCGCAGCGTTCCCCAAATGAACAATCCGGCATTCCAGCGATTTGTTCGTGGATTTATTGGACACGGTGACTTGCTGGCCCGGCGCGACGCGCGCCGCAAGAGAAATCAGCGCCCCGTGCGCGTTCACCACCAGCGTCCGCGTTTCCTCCACGAAATCCGCGCTCTCTTTGTCCCTGCCGATTACGTGGATCGGCACGCTCAACAGCACGCGCATGCTTCGCCGGCGCCCAGGATCGAGGGTTAGAGGCGGCCGTTCCTGCGAAATTGTCGTGGGGACGCCCATCAGCCCGTACGATAGGACCAGGGTACGCGCCGGACAATAGGACTAAAGTCCTATACGCGACTTTGAGTAAACAGGCGGGGTGCCGCGACGCCGTCCGCAGGCCACCGCCAAAACAGCGGCGCTCGGCTGCGGCGGTCGGCTCAGCAGGGGACGATCTTTTCGCGGCCCAGCGTGACGCGCCGGGTGGCGTTGCGCGAATCCACGACCAGTTTCGCGTCGCGCACAATCGCTTCGTAATCGTAGCTGCTGTGATCGGTCGCGATAAGCACGCAGTCGTAGCCGG
>JARLGK010000018.1 GCA_031296075.1 Candidatus Acidiferrales bacterium | reverse complement strand
GTGGGCGATGGGATCAACGAGAAAAACAAGATGGGGCCGCTGGTGCACGCGCGGCGATTGGCGGCTATCGAATCACTGATCGAGGACGCGAAAAGCTCCGGCGCCAAGCTGCAGGCGGGCGGCTCGCGGCTGAAAAGCCCCGGCTATTTTTACGCGCCAACCGTATTGTCCGACGTGCCGAACAAGGCGCGCATCATGAACGAAGAACCGTTCGGGCCGGTGGCGTTGATCAATTCGTTTTCCGATTACGACAGCGTGATACGCGAAGCCAATCGCCTGCCGTATGGCCTCGCGGCATTTGCATTCACGAATTCCGCGCACCGGGCCAAGCTCGTCGGCGAACAGCTCGAAGCGGGCATGGTCGGGGTGAACACGTTCCAGATTTCGGTGCCGGAATCGCCGTTCGGCGGAGTGAAGGAAAGCGGGCACGGCTCCGAGGAAGGCATCGAAGGACTCGAGGCGTGCCTGGTAACGAAGTTCATCAGCGAGGCGTAGAAAACGACGGGGATCCTTCCATAGGAGACATGGATGCTTTTTGATTTCGGCAAAATTCCTCCGCGGGAGGGATACAAGCTCTTGGTTTCAACCGTGACGCCGCGCCCGATCGCGTGGATCACCAGCCTGAATGCGGCCGGGCAGCTGAACGCGGCTCCTTTTTCGTTCTTTAACGCCTTCTCGGGCGATCCTCCGGTGGTGGGGATCGGCATCGGAAGTCATGAGCCGGGCCGTCCGAAGGACACGCGCCGGAATATCCGGGAAACGAAAGAGTTCGTGGTGAATCTCGTATCCGAAGACATGGCCGAAGCCATGAACATCACCGCGATCGAGTTCGAGCCCGAAGTTAACGAGATCGCGGAGGCGGAGCTGGAAACCATTCCTTCCGTCCATGTAAAGCCGCCGCGGATCGCCGCGAGCCCCGTGTCGATGGAATGCGCGCTGTTGCAAATCGTGGAACTCGGACCGGACAACGCCCTGGTGTTGGGGAGGGTGCTGGCGATGCACGTGCGCGACGATCTGGTGATCGATCCCGCGAAGCACTACGTTGACACGCCCGGGCTGAAGCTCATCGGGCGCATGCACGGCGCCGGATGGTACGCGCGCACTTCGGACCTTTTTAAGATGGACCGCATTCCGCGAGGCAACTGGAATCTGCGCGGAGACAAGAAGACGACCGTCCCGCGTTGACAGGCTCGCCGCGAAGGTGATACGAGAAGACCAGAACAAAGGTTGAAACTGCTCCGAATTGCGGGGGTGAGGCCATCATGACCACGAAGTTCCCGGACACATTTGACTACGCCGGATTCAACGCGCCGATGCGCACCGAGTGCGACATTTACGATCTCGTCGTCGAAGGAAATCTCCCGAAGGAGATCAACGGCTCGTGGTATCGCACGATCCCCGATCCGCAATATCCGCCGATGCTGGGCCACGACACGTATCTGAGCGGCGACGGCATGATCAGCGCGTTCAAATTCGAAAACGGCCACGTGGATTTCAAGATGAAGTACATCATGACCGACCGCCTGAAAGCCGACCGCAAGGCGCGCCGCGGACTGTTCGGCCTCTACCGCAATCCGTATACCGACGATCCCAGCGTGAAGGGCATGAATCGTTGCGTGAACAACACCACACCCATCTTCCACGGCGGCAAGCTGCTCACCCTCAAAGAAGACGGCCTCGCGGTGGAAGTTCATCCCGAGTCGCTCGAAACGATCGGCGTGTTCAACTATCGCGGCAAGCTGAAGAGCCAGACTATGACCGCGCACACGCGCCTCGACGAGGACACCCAGGACCTGCACTTTTTCGGCTACGAGGCCAGCGGCTTGGCGACGCGCGACGTTTCCTACTGCGTGGCGGACAAAGAAGGCCAGCTCGTGAAAGAGGAATGGTTCCAGGTTCCCTACGTTTCGCTGATGCACGATTTCGCCGTTTCGAAGGAACACGTCATTTTCCCCGTGTTTCCGACCACGGCCAACCTCGACCGAATGAAGGCCGGCGGCGTTCACTGGGTCAGCGATCCGACCCTGGACGCCTACGTCGGCATCATGCCGCGCGATGGCCACACCAGCGACATGCACTGGTTCAAGCATCCCGCGTGTTCCGCGTTTCATTTCATGAACGCCTATACCGAAGGCAAATTCGTGCATCTCGATTTCGGCATCGGCAAATACGCGCCATTCCCGTTCATTCAGGAAGCGTCGCACATCCATCCGACGCCGGAAGACTTTGCATTCGGCCGGGTGGTGCGCTGGACGTTCGACATGTCCAAGCCGGGAGAGAAATTCGAGGAATACAAACTCGCGCCCGCGGGCGATTTTCCGCGCATCGCGAACAGGGATCACATGAAGGATTATTCCATCGGCTACTACGAGCGCTTCGATCCCGAGGCCGGCGCGCCGCTGGTCGCGGGCCCTGTCGGCGCCGGATTCAACACGCTCAGCCGGCTGGAAATAAAGAGCGGCAAGCTGAAGTCGTGGCACTCGAACCGGCCGGTGACGATCCAGGAAGAAGTTCACATTCCGTCGAAAACGCCGGGCCACGAGGGCTATCTTGCTCTGATCGCCGATCTGCACGATACGCAGCTGTCGGATTTGCTGGTTTTCGAAGCCGAGCATGTCGACAAAGGGCCGATCGCGACGGCGCACCTGCCGCTGCGTCTGCGCAATCAGGTTCACGGCAACTGGGTGACGGCGGAAGAACTGCAGTAGGCACTTCGAACACGCGGCCGGCGATTCGACAACATGATAAGGAGCCAGATGGCGCGCCAGACGGGGTTCTACGGCTGGAAATTGCTAGCGGTCTTCTGGATTATCCTCTTCGCCAACTTCGCATTCCCGCTTTATGGCGCAAGCGTCGTCAACACCTACATGGCCGAGGCCCTGCACTGGGACCGCACGCAGCTAGGGACGGCCTATGCGATCTATCAATTGATGATCGGAGTGCCCGCGCCGCTGATCTCAGTGCTCATCGCCAAGACGGGCGCGCGATTCACCACGGCGATCGGTTGCTGGATCGTGGTCGGCGGCGCACTGCTGATGTCGTCCATCGTACATACGAGCTGGCAAACCTATATCTTCTATAGCTTCACGATGGGTCTCGGCGCGATGACCGGCGGAATCCTCGTCGCGCAGACCGGCGTCAATCGCTGGTTCAATCGGTACAAAGGTCTCGCCATCACCATTGTCCACACCGGCACCACGTTCGGCGGCTTCGTTGCGGCGCGGCTTGTGGACAAAGTGATCCGCGCGTCTGGAGGGAGCTGGCGCGCGGGTTGGTGGTTGATGGCCGGCGTCAGCACGATCGCTGCGGTTATCGCGATACTTTTCGTCCGCGAAAGCCCGGCCGACCTCGGGCAATTTACCGATGGCGCCACGGCGGAAGAATTCGCGAATCGCCCGGCGGGTTCGGGCGCGGGGGAACGCGTGCATAAGACCAGCGAGCACTGGACGCTCCTCGACGCACTGCGCACTCCCGCGATTTGGCTGATACTGATTTCTCTTCTCGGATTCAGCGCCGGCTACCCCCTCTACATCGCGCATGGCAACGCGCATCTGCGCGATCTGGGATATTCCCCGGAGCAGGCCGCCTCGTCCATTTCGATCATGCTGCTCTCCGCGCTCTTTGGCACGCTCTTCTTCGCGGCCGTCGCGGACCGTATCGAACCTCGCCTCATTTGGGCTGTGGCGTCGGTCGTTTTCGCCGTGGGAATGTTCCTGGCGCTGCACGCCAGCGGTGCCGCAGGCCTGTACCTTTACGCAGTTCTGCTGGGCAGCTCGTTCGGAGTCTGTTTTTCCGCGATGATGGTTCTGCCCGCGAACTACTACGGCGTGAAGGGCTATCCTCCGGTCATCTCGTTCATGATGGTGATCGGCACAACCGCTGGGGCTTTGGGCGCCAGAATTGCAGGCATGGTATTTGATCGAATCCATAGCTACACGCCCGTCTTCTATTGCGTCGCCGGGCTTTCGGTTCTTGCGGCGATTGTCTTGCTGCTGATGAAACCGGCGCGGAAGCCGCAAAGCTCCCTGGCATCAGCCGCGCCCGAACACGCCTGAATCTCTTGCCCCTGCGAATTTCCGCCTGTATCTTCATTCCTCGCGGAGGGTGGCGACAAAATGGGCGGATTGCTGACGGGACAAGTTGCAATCGTGACCGGCGGCGGCCGAGGAATCGGCAAGGGCATCGCTTTGAGGCTTGCGGCGGCGGGCGCGGCCGTGGCACTGACGTCTCGAAATAAAGCACAGCTCGATCAGGTGCTCGCCGAAATCGAAGCCGCCGGAGGGCGAGGTTTGGCAGTCGCGGGCGACGCGACCAAACGCGAAGACGTCGCGCGCGTGGCGCGAGCGACCGTGGAAGAACTCGGCGGTGTTACGCTGCTGGTGAACAACGCCGGGCTGGCTGGTCCCTACGGTCCGATCGGGATCGTCGATCCGGACGCATGGTGGGCGGCGCAGGAAGTGCACATCCGCGCGCCGCTGTTGTTCATGAGCGCCGTATTGCCGGGCATGATCGAGCGCCGCGCCGGACGCATCATTAATATTTCGTCGCCGCGATGCCACATGCTGACGGCCAATCTTTCGGCTTATAGCCTCGGCAAAGCCGCGCAAAACAGGCTCGCGGAACTTGTGGCCAACGAGGTGAAGCAATACGGCGTGACGACATTCGCGCTGGACCCGGGCTCGATCATGACCGAGATGGCGGACGAGACGATGAGTTCGCCCGACGCGCAACGATGGGTGCCGCAAATGGTCGAGCGTTTACATGAAATGAAAGGGAAACTGGGGCCGCAGGATGGAATGGCATGGTGCACCGACCGCTGCTTGGCGCTGGCCGCGGGGAAATATGACGCGCTTTCCGGCCGCTACATCGATCGAACGGACGATCCGGATGAAATGTTGAAGCAACCGGGCCCGAAGCCCGCACGAACGAATCCTTGAATCGGAGAAGAACGCAACCATGAGAAAGCTCGACATTTTCACGCACATCTGGCCGAAGCCGTTTCACGAAGCGCTCCTGAAGACGACCGGGCAAATGAAGGACATTCATCGCCGAAGCGAGGCAGTGCCGATGATGACCGACCTCGACAAGCGCTTCGCGGTGATGGACAAATTCGACGAGTACCAGCAGGTGCTTTCGCTTGCGGCTCCCCCGCCGGACGCTATGGGCACGCGCGAAGCCTGGCGCGAGCTTTCGCGCATCGGCAGCGACAGCATGGCCGAGCTTTGCCGGAAATATCCCGATCGCTTCCCGAGCTTCATCGCGTCGGTGGCCATGCGCGACCCGGAAGGCGCCGTCGAGGAGGCGCGCCGCGCGGTGAAGGAACTCGGCGCATGCGGAATTCAAATCTATACCAACGTGAACGGGAAGCCGCTGGACGCGCCCGAATTCCGCCCGGTTTTCAAGGCCATGGAATCTCTCGGCAAGCCGATCTGGATTCATCCCGCGCGCACCGCGAAATTTCCCGACTATCAGACCGAGCAGGAATCGCTCTACGAGATCTGGTGGACGTTCGGGTGGCCCTACGAATCAAGCGCGGCACAGGCGCGCATCGTGTTCTCAAGAATGCTGGACGAGATGCCGAATCTGAAAATCATCATTCACCACGCCGGCGCCATGGTCCCGTTTTTCGAAGGCCGCGTCGGACCGGGCTGGGACCAGCTCGGCGCCCGCACGTCGAACGTGGACTACAAGCAGCTGCTGAAGGAACTCAAGAAGCGCCCTCTCGACTACTTCAAAATGTTTTATGCGGACACGGCGACATTCGGCTCGAAATCAGCCCTGGTCTGCGCGCTCAGTTTCTACGGAATCAACCACGTTCTGTTCGCGTCGGACGCGCCATTCGATCCCGAAGGCGGCCCGATGTACATTCGCGAAACGCTTCGCGTCATCGACTCGCTCGACATTTCCAAAGAGGATCGCGAGAAGCTTTATTATAAGAATGCGTGCGGCCTGCTCGGCCTTCGTTAGGCGCTCAAAATAGTACAAGCGCCGTGGGTGAACTACTTTCCAGCCAACGGCGCTTGTGCTTGCAGATGTTTGACGAGCCTTGAAGCGCGGCCCGCTACTGTTTCAGATATTTCTCGATCGCCGCGATCACTTCGGGCGAATCAGGCGTGACCGCCGATTCGAAGCGCTGCACAACGTTGCCGTTGCGGTCCACCAGGAACTTCGTGAAGTTCCATTTGATGTCGCCGGCCACGGTGGGATTGGCGTCCTTGGTGAGATAGCTGTAAAGCGGAGCCTGGTCGTCGCCCTTCACTGAAATCTTTCCGTACACCGGAAACCTCACGTTGTATTTCCCGGTGCAGAATTTGGCAATCTCTTCGTTCGTACCGGGCTCCTGCCCGCCGAAATTATTCGCCGGGAAGCCGACAATCACGAAACCTTGGTCCTTGTACTTTTCGTAGGTGGCTTCGAGCGCCGTGTATTGCGGCGTGAATCCGCAGCGGCTCGCCACGTTGACAACCAGAACGACCTTGCCCTTGTAGCTCGCCAGCGGCGCGTCTTTGCCGTTCAGGAGCGGCAGGGTGAAGTCATAGATGCTCGATGCCGCGTATAGATTTGCTGCCGCCATAAGAACGATCACCCCCGCCAGAAAATATCCCAGAAAACCAGCCCTGCGCGAATTCTTCATTGTACCTCTCCAGTTCGAATCAGCGATTCGTCGAAATCCCGCCAGGCAGGACTCGTCGTTCCAAATCCACGACGCGTAGTAAGGATAGGCTCGCCACTCCCCCTGGTCAAGTAAAGCTCATCGGCCGCGATTTTCTCCGGTGAGCGCGTTGCGCACGTTGCGTTGAGTCGAATCGGATCGGCGAGAATCCAATGTGCTATAGTTCGTTGAAGAGACTGCTGGAGCGGCGGGCGAGTTGCAAGACGGGTTCCGCGAGCAGTACCGAGTTTCAGAAGCGGTCAAGGAGCGACGATGTTTCCTGAAGAGATGGTTGCGGGCATGCGTGAGGAACTGACGAGAGTCGGGTTTCGCGAAATGCGGACGCCGGCGGAAGTGGATTCCGTGCTGAAGCAGGAGAAGGGCACGGTGCTCGTCGTGGTGAACTCCGTCTGCGGATGCGCCGCCGGCAAGGCGCGTCCGGCCATTGCCAAAGCTCTCTCGAACAAAGCGCGTCCGGAAGTTCTGGCGACCGTCTTCGCGGGGCAGGATCCGGAAGCGACGCAGCAGGCGCGAACGTACTTCACGGGATACGCGCCGTCGTCTCCCTCGATCGCACTGCTTCGTGACGGCAAGATTGCGTTCATGATGGAAAGGCGCGACATCGAAAGCAGCGACCCGCTCACCATCGCGGCAACTCTCACGCGCGCCTTCGATCGCATTTGCACTCCGGCCGCGGCGCCGGCTAACCAATAGCCGGGCACACTTCGGCTGGGCTGGTTCCCGTCCCGAGTCTCACCTTCCATTTCCGAAAGAGCGTGGGTTGCGGAACGAGGCGTGTCGAAAAACTAGGCCGTCCGGCGGTTGGCTGCCCGTTCCAACAACTCGTGGATGAAAGTCTGGTAGGGCTTCTGCTTGTTCTGCGCGAGGCGCCGCAGGCGCGCGAGCAAGCGCGGGTCTATGCGAATGGCGATAAGCTGCTTCGCATGCGGCGATTTGGGCCTGCCGACGTGCCGCGCGCGCTTCAATTCTTCGCTGGTCGATTCAGGAATATCGGAAAAATCAATTTGGCTGTCCGGCATAGGCCCGTCTTTCCTTGCGGCTCGCCTGGCGCGCGCTGATAATCCTGACGTTTTCCTTGGCATCCTTCAACCTCCGAATAGTGTAGACGATGAGGAGAACGCGTCCTGTAAAGGACGATCCTAGCCGCTTGAACCTGTCCTCGCGCTCCGAATGTCCGGTGTCTTTCCAATCGAGTGCTTCGGGATCGGCGAAAACCGTTGCCGCTTCCTCAAACGTAACACCATGCTTTTCCCGATTGCGAAGCGCCTTGGCAGCGTCCCACGAGAACACATTTCTGTATATACGCTAATGCGGAACGAGTGTCAAACGGATTTACGGCGACAGGGTAGGAATACAAATAACGCACACCTGTGATAATCGCAGGAGGCAATTACTGCTTGTTTCGGTTGCGGAAGGCCAGTTCGTCGAGAACCTGCCCGTTGGGAAGAGTTAGCGACATGAAAAGGCCGCCCTTTTCACCGCTCCTCAGCGGCCAGATAACGACGGAGATCTTGTCGCCCGGCTTGAGGCTGGTCGATTTCCAGCCCTGCCGCGAGAGATTGTTCGGGCTGTTCAATTCGATGCTCCACTTGTCCGTCCCCCCATTTTCGTTCGGAACGTCGAGCTCGATCCAACTGTGGGGATTGGTCCACTCGAATTCGTTCACGACGCCCACGAGGGTCGTCTCCTTCGAGCGGTCGAACATCGCGAAAGAGTGGTGCGCGGAGGCGGAGCCTGCCACCAAGAGCAGGAATGCGCTCAACCACGCGATTTGAGATTTCTTCATCGTGGCCCCCAAATCAGTAATAGCCGAATTCAGATCGAATTTGCGTTCCGCGCCGTACACCGCGCCTGCGTAAAGTACTATAATGCCCGCCGGAAATTGAAGATTTGTTTCATGCGCAAGGCTCGGCGTCGTTCGTGGCAACAGCGTCGTTCGAGATCAACGACCGAGCATTGTCGAAATGGAGCGAGCATGAGATTTTCTGCGGCAATCGTCATTGTATTGTCCGCCTTCGCGGGTTTCGGGGCAACATGCCAGGGACAGGCGGCGCAACAACCGGCCAAGACCGCCGTCGTGCACAGAAACGTGGCTGCGATATCCGCTCTCGCCTCGTTGCCGGACTGGGCTGGCATCTGGACGTTCGATTTTCCGACTCCTGGCGGTCCCAAACCCGAGGAACCGTCATTGACTCCCGCGTCGGCTGCGGAATTGAAAGTTCTGCTGGCCGAAGAAGCGAAAAATCAAGAGCCGGCGACCGAAAGCGCCAACTGCGTACCCCCAGGAATGCCGACCATCATGTTTCAACCTTACGATATCGAGTTCTTGTTTACGCCGGGGCGCGTCACAATTATTCAGGAAGCCTACATGCAGGTCCGGCGTGTGTTCACCGACGGCCGCAGCCATCCGCCCGACGTCGATCCCACGTTCAACGGCCATTCGATCGGGCATTGGGAAGGCGATACATTGGTAATCGATACCGTAGGACTAGGACACAGGCTGCCGCTCGGCTTCAATCGCCTTCAGCACGGACCGCAACTGCACGTGGTCGAACGAATTCATCTGCTTTCGCCCGACAAGATGGAAGATCAAATGACCTTGACCGACCCCGACGTGCTGGCGAAACCGTGGCACATGGTACGAACGTACACGCGCCACCGCGATCTGGACCAGTTGGAATTCATCTGCGAAGAGAACAATCGCAATCCGATCGACAAGAACGGGAACGTCTCGACCATAATCCGCCATTGATTTTGATTCGCCGGCCGCTGAACCACGCTGACTCGCTGACGCGGGCGTCGCATTCCTGGATACATGACGCGAATTCCGATTCCGGTACATCCGTGGTCCATGCGCTAGAATGGCAGCACGATGGATGAACGATTCTATCGCGCGACGATGAAGATCGGCGGCGGAACGCTGCTGGGGCGGCTGGCGTTCGCCTTCCTGGTGATCTGTTCGATTGCGCTGGGCGCGGCGATCGGGCTGCTGTTCGTTTATTCGAGCGACCTGCCGGAAATTCACGCCCTCGAGAATTATCGCCCGGTTATCGTGACCGAACTATACGCGGACGACGGCCAATCCATCGGCACATTCGCGCTTCAGCGGCGGATTCTCCTCACCTACAGCCAGATTCCGCCCGTCCTGCGGGACGCCATCATCACCACCGAAGACCAGCACTTCGAGCAGCACTGGGGCGTGGATTTTCCGCGCGTGCTCGAAGCCGCCTGGCGCGACGTGGTCAGCCATCGCGCCGCCGAAGGCGCCAGCACGCTGACGATGCAGCTCGCCGGGGGACTTTTTCTGAACCGCTCCGATCGCAGCCTCCACCGCAAACTTCAGGAGACCATGCTGGCCCTGCAGATCGAGCGGCATTACACGAAGGATCAGATCTTCACTATGTACTGCAACCAGATCTATCTCGGCGCGGGAAATTACGGTTTCGAAGCGGCCTCGGAATACTATTTCAGCAAACCGGTGGGCCAGTTGACGCTCTCGGAGGCTGCGACGCTCGCCGCCATCATCCGCGGGCCGATCTATTCGCCGATCATTCATCCGGAACGCGCACGCGCGCGGCGGAATCTGGTGCTGTCGCTGCTGGCACACAACGGAAAGATCACCCAGGCGGTCGCCGAGACCACGAGCAAGCAGCCGCTCGGACTCCACGTCGCATCGCTGCGCAACGATCTGGCGCCCTATTTTGTCGAAGAGATTCGCCAGTATCTCGAGCATACCTACGGAACGGCCGCGGTCCACGAACAGGGCCTGCGCGCCTATACGACTCTGAACGTGGCCATGCAAAAGGCGGCGAACCAGGCTGTTCGCGACGGCCTGCATGCGTATGACCGCCGGCACGGCTGGCGCGGCAATCTTCCGAATATCCTTCGCGACAATCTCGGGTCGGTTGATACCTATCAGAACGACGACTGGAAAGGCCCGATCCAAAAGGGCGACTACGTGACGGGATTAGTGACGTCCGTGCAGCCCACGTTCGCGTATATCAAGATCGGTCCCTACCGCGCCTTGCTCACGCCGGCGGATTTCGCGTGGACCGGGCACAAATCGGCCGCGGAAATTCTGAAACCGGGAGATGTGGTCACGGTGCAGATCAAGGAGCTGAACGGCACGGCGGCAGAAGTCGAGCTCGAGCAGGTGCCCGTCGCGCAAGCAGCGCTCATCGCCATTGACAATGCCACGGGCGAAATCAAGGCCATGGTCGGCGGTTACGATTTCGAGGATTCGAAATTCGACCGCGCGACTCAGGCCATGCGGCAGACCGGAAGCTCGTTCAAGGTGTACGTCTACGCGGAAGCACTGGCGCAGGGGGCCTCGCCCTTCGACACGGTCGTGGACGAACCGGTCACGTTCCATACCGGCGGCCAGGACTATTCGCCGCACAACTACGATGAGAAATTCGAAGGGCGCATCACGCTGCGCCGCGCGCTCGCCGATTCGCGCAACGTGCCGGCCGTGCGGCTGTTAAACAAGGTCGGCATCGAAAATACGGTTGACCTGGCGCGGAAATTCGGACTGACGAGTCCGCTGCCGCCGGTTCTGCCGCTTGCGCTCGGCGCTGCCGACCTCACGCTCATCGAGCACACATCCGCGTTCACGGTTTTTCCCGACGACGGCATCCATATCGAGCCGCACTACCTCCGCCGCGTGACGTCATACGATGGCGCGGTGATGGAGGAGTTGCGCCCGAATGTCACCGACGTGATTCCGCCGGACGTGGCGCGCACGATGGTGGCGATGCTCGAGGATGTGGTGCAGTTCGGCACCGGTGTTCGCGCGAAGGAGATCGGACGCCCTTCCGGCGGCAAGACCGGGACGACCAACGATTTCACGGATGCGTGGTACATCGGGTTCACACAGCAAATCACCACCGGCGTGTGGGTCGGCAACGACGCGCACGTAACGCTCGGCAAGAAAGAAACCGGCGCGCGCGCCGCGCTTCCCATCTGGATTCAGTTCATGGAGCAGGGCATGCAGGGAATGCCGGTGGAAAATTTCCAAAACGTCGTGCCGCTCGAAAAAATGGCGGGATCGCATCCAGTGCAGGTGGATACGCCCGATACGGCCCCTCCCGCCGATGCCGCCGAGCAGGGCCTGACCGAGCAGCCTGCGGCAGAACCGCCACCCTCGAAGCCACCCCAATAAGTTAAGTATTGAAACCGCAGCCCGAATACAGATTCGTCACGGTAGCAGGTTTCGTTCGTCTATTCTCCGCGGAAGGGATCCCACCCGCCCGGATCGAGACGTTTGGCGCGGCCATCGGCGCCGACGAGCGTGATCCGCTTGCCGCGTTCGATTTCGCCGATGGCCGTGAGTTCTGCGAATCCCGGCGCGCTTCGCAGGCGCCTCACGTTCTTGCGCGGGACGGTGAAGAGCAGTTCGTAGTCCTCGCCGCCGTGCAGGGCCATCCGCAGCGGGTCAAGCCGCCGCTTTCGCAGCAAGCCGGTTCGCGCAATAGGTATCTTCACGCGCGGGATTCGCTCGGCCCAAAGGCGCGCGCCAACCCCGCTCGCGGCGCACAGGCGGGCCAGGTCGGTCGAAAGACCGTCGGAGATGTCCATCATGGCTGTCGCCATCTTGCGCCGCGCAAGCCACTCGCCCAATTCGATTCGAATCTTCGGGTAGAGGTGCGCCTGCAGGAGCCGTCGATCGCTGGCGCTGGCGTTCGTAGCTCCCTGACGGATCATCTCGAGGCCCAACTGCGCCCGCCCGAGCCTTCCGCTCACATATAGAATGTCGCCCGGCCGCGCACCGGACCGCCGCACGGCCAGACCGCGAGCCACTTCTCCGAGCACCGTGATACTGATCGAGACCGTGGGGCTCCTGGTTGTGTCTCCGCCAATGAGGCGCATCCCCAGCTGACGAGCCGCCCGCCCCATGCCCCTGAGAAACTCGTCGAGCCACTTCCCGGTGCGCTTTGTGGGCAGCGCAAGCGTCAACAGAAAGAGTCGCGGCCTGGCACCCATGGCGGCCAGGTCGCTCGCGGCACGGACCAGCGCCTTAAACCCGACGGAGTCAGCCGGGTAGCTCCCCGCGAGGAAATGGACGCCTTCCAGAGACGCGTCGCAGCTCAACACCCACTCGGTTGTCCTATTGGGTGCCACGATCGCCGCGTCGTCGCCAATTCCCAGGCGCACTTCATCATGGCT
This sequence comes from Candidatus Acidiferrales bacterium, assembly GCA_031296075.1. Classification (GTDB taxonomy): domain Bacteria; phylum Acidobacteriota; class Terriglobia; order Acidiferrales; family UBA7541; genus Palsa-295. Next base: position 16,748 of record JARLGK010000018.1, on the reverse strand, counting down.
CCGGGCAACGCCCCGGCTGGAAGGTACGGCCCTTGCTATCCGTTCGATCAGTTGGTCTTCGTTATCCAAGGGGCGATCCAACCTGTCCCTCCGTACAGTTGCGGCGACTTCTGCCGATAAAGTAGAGTTGTCGCTACACGGCCCATGGAGTATAGAGCGCCACCGCTGGAGAAGCGAGTTTGGGAGCGCCTATGCAAAATGGAAGATCGGGGTTGACGCCAAGCTCCACGGTGGCTACAATCTGGCGGGTTTCGGACCAGGGCTCTCGGTTCAGGCTCAAGATCGAAATTGTTCTGAGGAACACGGCTTACCGCTGCAAGGGGCGAGCGTTTTCAAGCCGGCCGTAGTAAGAATCACTCGGACGAAAATAAAACGATGAGGGGTAAGTCTTCCTACACGTTTTTTATTGCTTCCAACGCCTCGGGCGGTATGAGACGGGTGCGCCTCCCGTGGTTCATCCTGCATGTGTTGGCAATCCTTGCAGTTGTGGGAGGCATCACCATCGCCGCGGGCATGGGTTCCTACTCCCGTATGCTCTGGAAGGCGACGAACTACAATTCCCTGCGCCGCGAGCAAGATAACCTGAAACAGCAATATGTCCAGCTTCAGACGGAAGTCAAAGACACCAACCAGCGCCTGAATTCCCTGCAGTCCCTGGCGGGCGAAGTGGCCATGGCGTACGGCATCACACGCTTCCGCCAGACTCCCTTCGGCTTGACCGATTCCGAACCCGAGCCGGACGTCGAGTTCCAGAATTCCGTGGACGAATTCAGCTATCTTCAGAAGAACGCGACCGCCGTGGCCATGTCCAGCGCGGGGATGCGGCTCCTGCCCGCGGCGCAGTTGAGCAGCCTGGGGATCGTGCCGTCGCTATGGCCTGTGGTCGGCCAGATTACGGGACATTTTGGCGAGCGGCTCGATCCGTTCAGTGGTGAGGGTGCTTTCCACGCGGGACTGGATATCGCGTCGCACTACGGCGATGAGGTCCGTGCGACCGCGGACGGCATGGTACAGGAAGTGGGTCAGCGCGCGGGCTACGGGCGTTTGGTCGTCATCGACCACGGGTTTGGCGTAACCACCTGGTACGGCCACCTTTCGGGCTTCCATGTCCAGGGCGGCATGCGCGTGAAATCGGGCGACGTGATCGGCTACGAAGGCGACAGCGGCCGCTCGACCGGCCCGCACCTGCACTACGAAGTTCGCATCTACAACACGCCGGTAAACCCTTGGCGCTATCTTCGCAACGTAAACCCAACCGCCGCCACGACTACAGCCACAGTCCCCGCTTCGAACGGCGATTAATTTCTCTCCTGCTTTCCTGCCAGATCCGCCGCATTGAAAAACCCCTGATTGTCGGATAGAGTCGATTTCTCTTCGTTGTTTGACTGACAGTCTGGCCACGCCCATCGGCGACAAATGATCTTTAACACCTGGGACTACTACCTTCTCTTCCTTATCCCGAGCGCCATTCTCTGCCGCGCGGCGAGCCCGCGGTTGCGCCCATGGGTCATCTTCCTGGGCGGCGGGCTTTTCTTCACTTATTTTTCCTATACGCAGTTTGGAGGAATCGTTGGAGTCGCCTGTCTGGCGATTTTTCTATGGGAATCATTCGTCAGCCGTTTCTACAAACCGTCGTCGTGGTTCTGCTGGTTCGGCGTCACGCAGACGGTCGTGTTTCTGGTGCTTTTCAAGTACCGCAATTTCCTGACGGGACTCGTCTGGCCGGTCGCCGGACACAATCCTCTTTACTGGAAAAACGCGTTTCTGCCGCTGGGCATTTCCTTCTTCACTTTCGAGTTCCTCCACTACGCGGTGGATCGTTACAAGAACAAGACTGAAGAAGGCTCGGTGACCGAATACCTCGCCTTCATCCTGTTTTTCCCGACGATGGTGGCTGGCCCGGTCAAGCGGTATCAGGATTTCCTGCCGAAGCTGCGAAGTATTTCTCGCGAGTGGGTTGTGGACTGGCAGCGCGGGGTCACGCGAATCCTCACAGGCCTGGTGAAGAAATTCGCGGTCGCCGACGTCCTCACGGCTTACACCAACCACCTGAATTGGATGGACATCAGCCGCGCGCAACGGGCCGTTCTGCCGCTCTGGCTCTTCGCTTACGGCATCAAGATTTACGCGGACTTCTCGGCGTACTCGGACATCGCCATCGGCTCGGCGCGCCTGTTCGGAATTCGCGTTCCGGAGAATTTCGACTGGCCCTATCTCCGCGCCAACATTACCGATTTCTGGCGGCACTGGCACATGTCGCTCACCAGTTGGCTGATCGATTACATCTATATTCCGCTGGGCGGATCGCGCGGGCGTGGCGGGCAAGTGTACGCGAATATTTTGGTGACCATGCTGATCAGCGGCATATGGCACGGCGCGGGAATCAACTTCGTAGTATGGGGATTGCTGCACGGGGTGATGCTCGTGATCCGTCGCGTGTGGCGCCGGATTCGTCCCATGCCGTCCGGGACGCCGCCGCTCTGGTCGCAGCTCGGCTCGTGGCTATTGACCTGCGTCGCCGTCAATCTGGCGTGGGCTTTCTTCTGCATGGACGTGCGGACGGCGCTTTTCTTTTTCCGGAGACTCCTGATTGGATAACACGATGACGACTTTCAATTGGATCAAGCATGCTTTCGACTACGTGGGCGGCGCGCAAGACGAGCCGCCTCCCGGCTTTCCCATCCAGCTCGGCCACTGGTGGTTCTGGGCGGTGTGGTGGGGAGCCATGGCGCTGGCCATCTATGTTTTCTCGGGCCAGAGCTCCAAGTTCATTTACATCGATTTCTGAGACGGCGAAGGGATTCGAATGCACCCTCCGAAACGCATCTTTATTCTGGCGCTCGCGGGGATTTTGCTCCTGCTGATCGCTCTCGATCGCGCGGTCGCGCGGTCGGCGCAGAATACTGTCCCACGCACGCTGATGGCCCGCACGCGCGTTTCAGCGGATGCAAGGGCCCTGGCGCTGGGGAATTCCGTGATCGGAGTGGGCTTCAACGAATCCTCGTTTGACGCCGCAATGGGTCTCGGCAAACCGGACGGGGCGATCAACCTCGGCATGGGCGGCTCGAGCGCGGTCGAGCAATTGCTGATGTTGCGCTACGCCTTGCAGCTGGGCGTGCGCCCGCGCCTGGTGGTCTTCGGTTTTTTCGATTTTCAGCTGACCCATCCGCTCGAATATGCCACGCGCGATTTGATCGGAAATCGCGCCATGCTCTATTACCTCGAGCCCGAATACGCGCGGACGCTCTACCATCTTTCGCTGCACGATCGCGCCGAATTCGAAATCATGCGGCGCTTCGAGATGTTCGTGGACCGCGGCACGGTGTGGGAGCGCGTCGAACTCTTTCGGCGCGCGCTCGCGCAGCAAGGGATGCCGCCGGAAAAGGCGAACTCCATGGGCCGCGCGGTCGATTTCGCCATGCTGTAATATCCAAGCGCGCCCGAGTTCATCGCCGAATGCGGCCGCGCGAGCCGCAACCCGCTGATTCCTTCCGTGCGCGAGATCGTCCTGCAGGCCGAGGCGGCGGGAAGCAAAGTCTACTTCGTGGAAATGCCCATGCCGCCGGAGCACGTGCACATGTTTTACGATCAGCTGGAATGGACCGCAGGATATCGCACTCACCTCCAGCAGACGCTCGGGGATCTCGGCGCGACGTACATCGATGCAAGCCACTGGATGCCGGATCAAGGCGCGTTCGCCGATCCGCTTCATTTAACCTACGAGGGAGCGCAAGAGTTCAGCCGCCGCCTGGGAGAATATCTACGGAACATTGCGCCACCGCAATAGGAAAGCTAATCCGCGTGTGTGGCCGAAGGCGCGGATTCCGGGAGCGATGGGGCGCTGCTTTTTCGATGGATCAGGAATGCGCCAATCGTGACCGCTAGCGCGAGAGGAAGAAATAGCAGGCCGTCGCGGATCAGGTCCTTAGGCCCGATCTGCGCCCCCGGGCCGAAACATCCGCAACTGATCGTCAGGCCGCGTTCGTAAGCGGAATACATCGCTGCGACGAATGCGCAGATCAGCGCGGTCGAGACAAGTCCGGAAATCCGCAGCCCAAAACCCGTCAGCAGCCAAAACCCCAGCAAGAATTCAAGTGGAGGCAACAGGTGCGCGAACGGGCTGACGGCCCACGGCGGCAACATCTGGTAGGAATCCACTCCCATAGCGAACATCGAAAGCGAAGTGTGCACCGAGCCGTGCGTCCACGGCATTCCCGGCTGCGGCTTCATCTTCGCGTACGCCGCGGAGAGAAAAATCGCCGCGAGCGCAATTCGCCCCACGATCAGGAGAATCCGTCCCCATCTACGGCGCGCATCGTTGCTCATCGTGGTGATTTCACGAAACGTCGATCCATCTGCTCTATTGGCTCAGAAGCGAATCGAAGAATTGCTTCAGGATGGGCCACGAGACGATGCCCGAGCCTGCCGGCAGGCGGTTGCCTTTATAGGTGATTACATAAGTCGGCGTCGACTGCACCGGAATCTTATTGCCGAGCGCTCTGTCCTGCTCGATGAAGCTGTCAACCGAGCACGTCTCGCCGGCTTGGCCGCCGAGCGCGAGTGCGAGTGCCGCCGGCTTGACCGACGCGGCGGTTTCAAACCCGCAGCCGCGCATCTGGCTCTGCACGCGCTTGAATTGCGCTGGCGACATCGCCGCGGCCACGTACTTCTCGATGCTTCCGTCTTGTGCCCAGGCATTTTGGTTGTCGTATAGCGCCGCTTCGACGGCTTGAAATTGCCCGATGCGCGCCGCGGCATTCAGCCAGCGAGCCGCTTCGTAGCCGTATTTGTGCATCGGCAGTGGATAATCGCGATGAATCAGGTATACCTTGCCGGACGCAACGTAGTCGGGAATCATCTGACGCAGGGTCGTCTCAAACAGGTTCCGGCACGATGGGCACTCGTAATCGCTGAACACTTCCATCGTGATCGGGGCGCTGCTCGACCCGTAGGTCTTCACCGGCGAGCCGAGTGCTGCCGTTGCGGACGTGGCGGTGTGGGCGTGCGTAGTCGCCGATGTCGCGGGCTTCGTGCTATGCGCGGCAGGCGGAGCTGTCTGCGCACCCGCGGAAGTCGCAACACAAATTCCCAAGTAGAGCAGCACCCCCAAAACTGCTGCCGCCTTAATTGGTTTGGCGCAAAACGGTTTGGTACAAAACTGGCGCTCGCCTGTTCTCGGCATTACGCTCGTTCGGTGAATCAAATCCGCCTCCCCCCAACGCTTGAATCGAATTCTACTGGCACATTGTAGCGCGAATCCCGCCCGGCCAGACCGCGCGTTGGCCGTTCGGTGCCCATTCCTCAATTCACCCGTACGATGCAGCCTGCCGCAGGTTGGTTCGCCAGAGGCTAGTGGAGATCTGCCCAAGACACGCTGGGTCCGGATTCGGCTCCCCTGAGTTCGGTGAAATACGGTACGTAAGTCTAATAAAAACATTGCAATACAGACACACAAGAAACTTGACAATGACGCGCTCAACATATATCATCCCCTTGTCTCAGCGTAGGCCACTTGACTATAAGCCACGCGCGCGCTAACAGGAGCGGATTCCATGAGCAAGATTATCGGCATTGATTTGGGCACGACCAACTCGGTCGTAGCCGTCATGCAGGGCGGAGAGCCCGTCGTTATCCCCAACCAGGAAGGGGCGCGCACCACGCCCTCGGTAGTGGCCATTACCAAGTCCGGCGAGCGCCTGGTCGGCCAAGTGGCGAAGCGTCAGGCGATTACCAATCCCGAGAACACCGTGTACTCGATCAAGCGGTTTATGGGCCGCCGCTACGACGAAGTGCAGGAAGAAACCAAGCGCGTCCCCTATAAAGTGACCAAGGGTCCGCACGACGACGCGCGCGTCGAAATTTCAGGCAAGGCCTACAGCCCGCCGGAAATCTCGGCGATGATTCTCCAGAAGCTGAAGAACGCCGCGGAGGATTTCCTCGGCGAAAAAGTGACCAAGGCCGTCATCACCGTCCCGGCCTATTTCAACGACAGCCAGCGGCAGGCCACCAAGCAGGCGGGCGAAATCGCAGGCCTCGAAGTCCTGCGCATCATCAATGAGCCCACCGCGGCGGCGCTCGCCTACGGGCTCGACAAGAAAAAGGAAGAGACCATCGCCGTGTACGACCTTGGCGGCGGAACATTTGATATCTCGGACCTCGAAGTGGGCGAAGGCGTCGTCGAAGTGAAATCCACGAACGGCGACACGCACCTCGGCGGCGACGATATCGACCAGCGCATCGTCGAGTGGATGGTCGGCGAATTCAAGCGCGATCAGGGCCTCGACGTCGGCAAGGACCGCATGGCCATCCAGCGCCTCAAGGAAGCCGCTGAAAAGGCCAAGATCGAGCTTTCGCAATTGCAGGAAACGGAAATTAATCTTCCCTTCCTGACGGCGGACGCTTCCGGTCCGAAGCACATGCAAACCAAGTTGACCCGCGCGAAGCTCGAGCAATTGATGGAAGACCTGCTCCAGCGAACCGTCGGCCCCGTCAAGCAGGCCCTCACCGATGCCGGCCTGACGCCGGATAAGATTGACGAAGTGGTTCTGGTCGGCGGCTCGACCCGTATCCCGCGAGTGGTGGATATCGTCAAGGGCCTCTTCAACGGGAAAGAACCCCACAAGGGCGTTAACCCCGATGAAGTGGTCGCGGTCGGCGCGGCGATTCAGGGCGGCGTGCTGGGCGGCGAAGTGAAGGACATCCTGCTGCTCGACGTCACTCCGCTTTCGCTCGGCGTCGAAACGCTCGGCGGCGTGATGACAGTTTTGATCCCGCGCAACACGACGATCCCGACGCGGAAGTCGGAAACGTTTTCAACCGCGGCGGATAGCCAGACGTCGGTCGAAATCCACGTATTGCAGGGCGAGCGGCCGGTAGCTAGCGGCAACCGTTCCCTCGGGAAATTCCATTTGATCGGAATTCCTCCGGCGCCCCGCGGCCTGCCGCAAATCGAAGTCACCTTCGACATCGACGCCAACGGCATCCTGAACGTCTCGGCGAAGGACAACGCGACCAGCAAGGAACAGAAAATCACGATCACCGCTTCGACCGGCCTCAGCAAGGAAGAAGCCGAGCGCATGAAGAAGGAAGCCGACGAGCACGCCTCCGAAGACAAAACGCGCTTGTCGGAAGTCGAGGCGCGCAACAAGCTCGACAACCTGATTTACCAGGGTGAAAAGCTGATCAAGGAGAACCGCGAAAAACTCAGCGACGCCGACGTGAAGTCCGCCGAGTCAGCGGTCGAACAAGCCCAGACCGCGCTGAAAGAGGGCGGAGCGGAAAAGCTGAACGCCGCGTCGGATGGCCTGACCAAGGCGCTCAGCCGTATCGGCGAGGCGCTCTACAAGGCGTCGCAAAGCGCAGCGGGTTCACCCGGCGCAGGCGGTCCCGGAGCCGGAGCGCCCGGAGGCGACGGCGCTTCGGCGGGTGGCAGCCACACGCCGCCGCAAGGCGATGTCGTGGACGCCGAATTCGTCGACGTGGACGAATCGAAGAAGCCAAACTAGATCGGGCGACGTTGCAAATTGTAGGGGCGGGTTTCAAACCCGCCCCTACATACGTTCAATGGTACACGCGCCCACCTAAAGGTGGCCGCCACAGAACCAAATGGCCACATCCACGAAACAAGACTACTACGAGCTGCTGGGCGTTCCGCGCAAAGCTGCGGTGAAAGATATCCGCGCGGCCTACCGCAAGCTCGCCCGCAAGTATCATCCCGACCTGAATCCCGGTGACAAATCCGCCGAGGAAAAGTTCAAAGAGATTCAGGAAGCCTACGAAGTTCTTTCCGACACGAAAAAACGCCAGATGTACGACCAGTTCGGATTCAACGTTCCCGGCGCGGGTGGCGGGCCCGGTCCGGGCGCGGGCTACGGCGGTGCGTCCCCGGAAGACATTCACTTCGATTTCGGTGGTTTTGATTTCGGCGGCGCAGGGGGCCAGGGCTCTGGAGCCGGCGGCGCCACCAGTTTCAAGGATCTCTTCAGCCAGTTTTTCCGCGGCGCCACGGCCGCTCAGTCGGGCCACGAACGCGAGCCAGGCACCGACCTCGAATATCAGATCGAGATCTCCTTTGCGGAAGCGATGCGCGGCACGGTCAAGAAGCTCAGCTTCACGCACCTCGATGTCTGCAGCGTCTGCCACGGCGCCGGCGCGGCGCCGGGCGATGAAAGAGTTTGCCCCACGTGCGGCGGCTCGGGCCACGTACCGCAGGTGAGCGGCAAGATGCGCTTTCAAGTCACCTGCTCGCGCTGCGGCGGCAGCGGACGCATGCGCACGATGTGCCGCAACTGTGGCGGCGAAGGACGCGTGCAGCGCGCCGAAACGCTCGACGTGCGCATCCCGCCCGGCGCGAAGACGGGTTCGCGCGTGCGCGTGGCCGGCCGCGGCAATGCCGGCGCCCAGGGCGGCCCGCCGGGCGATCTCTACATCATCACGAAGGTCGAGCCGCACCCCTTCTTCGAGCGCCGCGGCGATGATCTCTACACCGTCGTTCCCATCACGGTGAGCGAAGCCTCGCTCGGCGCCAAAGTGGAAGTACCGACCATCGACGGCCGCGCGCAGGTGCGCATCCCGCCGGGCACGAACAGCGGCAAGAAGCTCCGCCTGCGCGAAAAGGGCGCGCCCTCCGCGCGGCAATCGGGCAAACGCGGCGACCAGATTGTCGAGGTGCAGATCGTCGTGCCTAAGCCGGAGGACGAGCGCGTGCGCAACCTCTTGAAGGAACTCGACAAGATCGAGCACGAAGACCCGCGCCAGGATATTTTCTCGCGCGCGGCGGTCTGAGGGCCCGAAAGGAGGAGACGACGATGGCTACGCGGCCCAGAAAAAGAGCAAAAGCCGGCTATATGATCAGCGCCGTCGCCGAACTCTATCAGCTCCATCCCCAGACGCTGCGCCTCTACGAACGCGTCGGCCTGCTGAAGCCTTCGCGCTCGCAAGGCAACACGCGCCTGTACACCGATTCCGATCTCGAGCGCCTCGAGGTGATCCTCAACCTCACGCGCGAGCTGGGCGTCAATCTCGCGGGCATCGAAATCATTCTCAACATGCGCGACAAGATGGGTGAGATGCAATCGCAGATGGAAGCGTTCATCAAGTTCGTTCGCAACGAAGTCGCGCGCGATTTCATCGCTGGCGTCGATCGCTCTGCGCGCAACGCCATCGTGCGCGCCGCCCCCCGCCACGCCTTCCGCGTAGAGAAGTAACGCCCCGCCGGGATCATGCGACGGTATTATGTAGCTCAGGGGTTTCCGACGATCTGGGTCGGAAAGTCCTGAGGCCTTTCGGCCTCTGATGACGGGAATCACCAAATCCCCGGTCCTGATCGTTAAAGTTTATGGGTTTCCACAACCAGTAAATTTTGCACAGCACTCGTCCGCTTGCGCTCCGCGAATAGCCCGCATATGCTTCTTTCATGGCGCGAGCGGATTGTCCCATCTGCCAGGGCAGCGGCTGGAAGGTTGTCGAGCGCACCACCAAGGGCGCGCAGGCGCTTGCCGCCGATAAACCCGGCTCAGCAACCGCTGAACCGAAGATGGTATGGGCCATTCCCTGCGACTGCACCACGGCCGACCGCGCAAGCCACGTCCTCGCGCGCGCGCGCGTTCCGGAGCGCTATCGCCACTGCGACTTCGAGAATTACGAGACCGACAACGACATCGAGAACGTCTCCCGCGACCAGCTCACCGCATGGAATCGCAGCCTCGCCCAGGCGAAGCTCGTCGTCCAACGTTTTGCCGCTGAATTCCCCGTTGGCAGCGAACACGGCCTGCTGCTGATGGGTCCCTGCGGCGTCGGCAAGACGCATCTCGCCGTCGCGGCGCTCAAGGAAATCATTCTTCGCGGGCACACCGGTCTTTTTTACGATTACCGCGAGCTGCTCAAGGAAATCCAGGATAGCTACAACGCCGAAAGCCAGGCCACGGAGATGGGCGTTCTCGAGCCGGTGCTGCAGGCAGAAATTCTCGTCCTCGACGACACCGGATCGAGCAAGCCGTCGCTCTGGGCGCTCGAAACCGTCGGCCACGTCCTGAACACGCGCTACAACGAAAAGCGCGTCACGCTGCTCACCACGAATTTCCTCGACGCGGAGACCGCAGCCAACGGCGCTGCTCCGGCCCCGAGCCCGCGCGTCGTCGGCATGCGCCCGCCGGCGATTGAGGATTCCCTCACCGAGCGCGTCGGCAAGCGCATCCGCTCGCGCCTCTACGAAATGTGCCGCACCGTCGAAATCTTCGCCCCCGATTACCGCAAGGAAATCCGCAACATGAGCCGCGGCCGCGCCTAGCCCCCGGCAGCCCGACGCCCTCGGCAGGTTTCGTAGCGCCGGCTTGTCCTGAGCAGGGCCGAAGGGCGCCCGCCGGCTCTTTTGCCATCCGGATTGAAATGTATAACTCTGTCAATCAGATACGGATACATCCGTCCTAAATGTGCGATTTGCTTCCCCTCCTCCGTAAAGGATAGACTCCTGACTGAGTTCTCCGACCTCCTCGGCCTAACGGAGAGAAATCCGACGGCCCGGAGGCGATGCCCTCGCATAGCGAGGGCTGAGGGTTCGGGTGGAAACGCCCGGACCTCCCGTGCTTGGAAAGGGGAATGCTCGGCGCAGCCACATTGCGCCTGGCGTGTCGCCCAAATCCAAGCATGGATTTGGGCGTTTTTGTTGTTGGGCACAATCTATGCCGCTAGCTGACAAATTCGGCCGCCAGATCACCGACCTGCGCATCTCGGTCACGGACCGCTGCAATTTCCGCTGCGTCTATTGCCGCTCCGCCGATCCGGAAACGCACATGCCTTCGGCCAACCTGCTCACGTGGGACGAGTACGTGCGCCTGGCGCGCATTCTGGTTGGGATGGGCATCCGCAAGGTCCGCGTCACGGGCGGTGAGCCGCTGGTCCGCCCCGGCGTCGAGGATTTCATCGCGCAACTGAAAGCGCTCGGCGTCCCGGACCTTTCGATGACCACGAACGGCCACTTGCTGGCCGAGCGCTGTGATCGCCTCGTCGCTGCCGGCCTCAACCGCATCAACATCAGCCTCGATTCGCTCGACCGCGACAAATTCGAGCGCGTCACGCGCACCAAAACCTTCGATCAAGTAATCGCCGGAATCGACGCCGCGCAGGCCTCGTCGCTGCGCCCCGTCAAGGTGAACGCCGTACTCGTCCGCGGATTGAACGACGACGAGGTCGAGGCCTTCGCTTCCTTCGCGCGCGACCGCGACCTGATCATGCGCTTCATCGAATTCATGCCGCTCGATGCCGACCGCTCCTGGACCCGCGACATGGTCGTCACCGGCGCGGAGGTGCACGACCGCATCTCGGCGCGCTGGCCGATGGTGCCGGTGGTCCACGAGCGCAGCGAAACCGCGCGCAAATTCCGGTTCGCTGATGGCCGCGGCGAAATCGGCCTGATCTCTCCGGTCTCGCAGCCCTTCTGCGGGCATTGTTCGCGGCTGCGCCTCACCGCCGACGGCAAGCTCCGCACGTGCCTCTTCAGCAAGGAAGATTACGATCTGCGATTCCTGCTGCGAGGCGACGCCACCGACCGCGAAATCGGCGACGAAATTCACGCCATCGTCGCGCAGAAGGAAAAGGGCCACCGCATCAACGAGCCGGGTTTTGTGCCGCCCTCACGCACCATGGTTTCGATCGGCGGGTGATATCTCGTGGCTGACGACGAATCCAAAATCTTCTCTCTCCGCGATGCCGAGCGCCTCCGCGCTCAACTCGAGCCGATTCTAATCGAGGCGATCGAGGCGCGTCGGAAGCTCGCCGAACTCGAAGAGCAGCTCGCTAAACTTGCCGAGCGCGTCCAGCAATCCGGCGGCATGATGATTCCTTTCGAGAAAGCCGCAAAGCAGCGCCTCGAACGCAATCGCCTGGCGGAATCCATTCAGTCGGCGCTCGAAAGAATCCATTCGACCGGCTGCGTCGTCAAGGACCTCGAAGTCGGCCTGCTCGATTTCCCCGCGCGGATCAATGGCGAGGCCGTCTATCTCTGCTGGCGTCTCGGCGAGGACCGCATCCGTTTCTACCACAGCCAGGACGAGGGATTTTCAGGCCGCAAGCCAATCGACCCGCGCGACGCCGATTACCGCAGCCCCATCCAGTAGCCGCATCCTCGCGGCGCCGCTTCGGCTCACGAAACCTCGCGCAGCCCGTCCAAACCGTGCAATGATTCCGGTTCGCATTTATCCCAGCAAGGAGATCGCCCGCTTGAGAAAACTGACGAGAAATCTTCTGGCAGCGGCTTTGCTTTCGATTTGTGCCGCGGGCGCGCGTCCTGGCCTGATGGCCGGCCCACAGGCGCCGGCGCAGCCAGATCGCAGCTGGATCGCGTCGAGCAACGCGTATACCAATCAACTGCTCGACGTGCTGAAAAAACACTCGCCGGAAGACGCCTCCTCGCAGGGCCTCGCCGAGTACGACGAAAAAATCTCGAGGCCCACGGAGCAGGACGAGGATGCCGCAATCGTGGAGACCAAAGCGGTGCAGGCCCGGCTCACGCGCGCGCTGGCGCTCGAAAGCGACAAGAATGTGGAGCAGGACCTCACCATCCTTCTGCACAGCATTCAGCTCACGCTGAAGCGCCATGATTTTGCCAACGCCCACGAAGTCCCCTACGAGAACGCGAGCCAGGACGTGTTTCAGGGGCTGCGGGTCCTGCTGGACGATCAGGTCGTGCCCGACCGCCGCAAGGCCGCTCTGGTGCGCCTGCGCAGGTATGCGGGTCTGGAGCCCGGCTACACGCCGTTCACGGAAATCCTGAAGCAGCGCGCGCAAGAGCAAATCGCCAAGCCGAACATGATCTTTCCCGCGAAGCTGGAGATCGATACGGAGCTGTCGCGCAATCAGAACTATCTCGATGGCATCCCCGCGCTGTTCAAGCAGTATGGCCTGGCGGGATGGGAAGAGCCGTTTGCGAAACTGAAAACGGAGTTGACGGGCTACGACTCCTGGGTGAAGTCGGACCTATTGCCCAAGGCGCGGACCGATTTTCGCCTGCCCCCGGAAGAGTACGCCCTGAACCTCGAATCCTTCGGCATCGATATTCCCATCGCGCAGCTGGCGCAGATGGCGCATCACGAGTTCAAGGTTTACCAGGCCGAGATGCAAGTGATCGCCGCGCAGATTGCCCACCAGCGCGGATGGCAGGATACCGACTATCGCAGCGTGTGCCGCAGGCTCAAGCAGGATCAGTTGACGGGCGAGGCCATTCTTCCGTTCTACAAAAAACGCCTGGGCGAAATCGAAGCTATCATCGCCAAGCAAAACCTCGTCACTCTTCCGGATCGGCCAGCGCGCATCCGGATCGCCACGCCCGCGGAGAGTTCGCAGCAACCCGCGCCGCACATGGTGGCTCCCCCTCTCTTGAATAACACCGGAGAGCAGGGCGAGTTCGTGCTCCCGTTGAACATGCCGCCCACGGAGGGAATCGCGAAGCCCGAGAAGATCGACGACTTCACCTACGACGCCGCCTCATGGACGATCATCGCGCATGAAGCGCGCCCGGGGCACGAGCTCCAGTTCGATTCGATGGTCGAGCACGGCGTGTCGCTCGCGCGAGCGCTGTACGCCTTCAACAGCACCAACGTCGAGGGCTGGGGGCTTTACGCCGAATACATCACCAAACCCTACATGCCGCTCGAAGGCCAGTTGATCTCGCTGCAGTTCCGATTGCAGCGCGCCGCTCGCGCGTTTCTCGATCCCGAGCTTCAATCCGGCAAGATCAAGCCTGAGGACGCCATGCGCGTCCTGACCCAGGACGTTAACCTGAGCGTGCCCTTCGCCAAACAGGAAGTGGAGCGCTATACGTACCGCTCACCTGGCCAGGCCAACTCATATTTCTACGGATATACGCGGCTATTGCGCCTTCGCCAGGATGCCGAAAAGGCCCTCGGCGCAACATTCGACCAGAAGAAATTTCACGACTTCATCCTCGCGCAGGGCTTGCTCCCACCCGACCTCATGCACCGCGCTGTTTTCGAGGAATTTATCCCCGCCCAGACGAGCAAGTAGGATCGGCGCGCGGGCCGCCGATCGCCGCGATCCAGCGATGTAACGCGGCCATCTCCGCAAAACCACGAATGCTTCTATCTAAATAGAACGAGACGTCCTACTCCACCCTCTTCGCGGGATGGTCGCCGCCTTGGTGCAGGATTAGTTCGGTGGCCTTGCCTTGGCCATCAGTCACGAATGTAATCTGCGCGTCCACTACTTTGTAGAAGTAGTCGCGATCGCCCTCAGGAAAAACTTCGACGTTAGGTTGCCCGGTGGCCTGCACGAAGAGGTGGTCGCCCTCGCGCGTCACCGTCAGAATGAAGTTCGGCGCCAGTTGGTAGCTTCCCACGTAGCCGTCAAACAATTTCGGGTCAACCGTGACCTCCTTGTGCTCCTTCGGCTTTGGAATATCACCTTCCATCCGTTTGGCATGTTGGTCGACGCCGCCCTGATGCAGGATCAATTCGGTGGCGCGGCCTTGGCCGTCGGTAACGAAGGTAATTTGCGCATCCACGACCTTGAGGAAATAATCGCGGTCACCCTCCGGAAATATCTCACATTTGGGCTGGCCGGTTGCTTGGGTGAAAAGATGATCTCCTTCGCGCGTCACCGTCAGAATGAAATTCGGCGCTAGCTGGTAGCTTCCCGCATAGCCGTCGAATAATTTCGCATCGACGGCTACTTCCTTGTGCTCCGATGCCAGCACGACTTTCTCACCCAGCGCGATGCTCCCAAGTTTCGCGGCGATCTCTTGCGGCGTTTGCCCATTCAAGTTACCGAGCACGGCGACGGTCACTTTTTTATCGGGATAGTAAGCGAGGTAGGTGTTGAAACCTTCGATGCCTCCGCCGTGATCGATTACCTTGTGCCCGTTTACTGTGCGCACCCCAAGGCCGAATGCGTAGTCGCTCTTGAATGGCATCGTCATCTTTTGGAGCGACGCGGCCGACAGCAGTTTGCCGCCGAATAGTCCCTGCTCCCAAAACAGGAGATCATGGGTCGTGGAATAGAGCGCGCCCGCGGACAGTGGCACGGTCATGTTGATATAACCCGCGTTCAGGGGACCGCTCGGTGTGGGCACATATCCCGCCGCGCGGTGGGGAATAATGGCGGAGTTCGAATCGTAGCCCGAGTCCTTCATGCCCAGCGGAGTGAAGATGTTCTCCTGCACGAACTTCTCATAGCTCTTTCCACTGATCTTCTCGATCAGATAGCCGAGCAGGATGTACCCCGAATTGCTGTAGCTCCATTTCTCGCCGGGCTGGAAGTCGAGGGGCTTGTCACGAAACCGTGCGACGAGCTGTGCCGGAGTTGTCGCGAAGGGTTCGAGCGAAGCGTATTCGGGAAAGCTCGTAAAATTCGGAATCCCCGATGTATGCGTCAGCAGGTTGAAGATCGTGATTTTGTCCCACGCGGCCGGAGCATCCGGAATGTATTTTTTCACCGGATCGTCCACGCTGAGCTTGCCGCGTTCCTCAAGCAGCAAAATCGAAGCCGCCGTGAACTGTTTGGTGACGGACCCCAACCGAAACTTGGTCGAGGGCGAATTGGGTATCTCCCACTCAATGTTGGCATCGCCGTAGCCCTTGTCGAGCACTATGTCCTTCCCGTGCGCTACCAGCACGGATCCCATGAATTGCTTGGCGGACACGTACGACTGGATAACTTGCTCCATGCGCGCTACATCGGGCGCGGCCCGGTTCGGGTTGGATGGTGCTTGAGGGTGCACGGGGAAGTTTACGAACACAATCAAGATCGCAGCGCGGACCGCGAGAAGCAGCACCGCCGGAGATTTGATCCTGCCACAGAAGTTTTTCATGGAGCCTCACCTGTTCATCGCGTTCCCGGGTAAGGGCCTGATCTCAAACCTATTCCTAAATCTGACGGAATCCTAGTCGGTTAAATTATCACAGCGGCACTCAATGCGTGGCGCTTTGCCCGAGTTGCCAGTTCTAGTAGGACAGTTATAGGACCTGTCCTTTTTTGCGCAGTTCGCCTCGTTTCATTTTGCCGCGATCCTGCTAATGTGGATGTGCAGGCGCGAGTGAATCGAAAATGTTGAACGAAAGAAAAAGCCGAATAAGTCGGGCGCGGCAAGCGCTCGCCGAGCCGCGCATGCAGACCGCCCGGAGCGCGTCGTTGCCTTCACGAGTCACGAATTACGAGTCACAAGTCACGGCTTACGGGTCACAAATCACGGGACGACCTTTGGTGAAAGCGCGGGCCTTCCAGGCCCGCGAAAAACAGCCGTATCAGAACGACGGCTTTAGCCGTGGCCGCTTCTGCTCGACAACAGACCAAGTAAGTCCCGCGCGCCTTCGCGCTCATAAACCACGAGTTTCGAATCACGAAATCCTGCAACTTAAGTGTCACACCATGCCGAGTAAAGTTCGGCTTATCTCGTTGAAAACAAACGTTCGGCAGCCTCGCGAAGCGTCACACTTTTTCAAGGGGGCCGCGCGATGACTCACGCTCCTGAAAACCGCCTGAAGAATTCCGCGAGTCCCTATCTGCGCTCGGCCGCGCACCAGCCGATTGATTGGAACGAGTGGGGCGAGGAAGCATTCGCCAAAGCGCGCGCCGAAGGAAAACCGGTCCTGCTCGATATCGGCGCGGTCTGGTGCCACTGGTGCCACGTGATTGACCGCGAGAGCTACGAAAATCCCGAAATCGCGGCGATGATCAACAATCTCTACATTCCCGTGAAGGTGGACCGCGACGAGCGGCCCGACGTGGACGCGCGCTAT
>JARLGK010000162.1 GCA_031296075.1 Candidatus Acidiferrales bacterium | reverse complement strand
CCGTGGAAAATCCTTCGGAGAATTTGAGAAGGAGTGGAGCAAGCTGAGCCCTCCGAAGGAAATTCTTCAGTATTATGGATCCTGGCCGGACGCCAAGACGACGGGACCGGTGATTCGTTAGCCGGAAATGGCCGAGTGCGCGACTCCTCGCCTGTTGCTGCAGGGATTCTTGCAAGGCGCGCCACCGGCGCGCCCGCTGTTCCTGCCGATCGTGTTTGCTCATGGCGCGCGCATTGAAAATGTGCCGCTCCGGGCTTTCCTCACGAATCCCACCAAGATCTCGAACTCGCTGAGGCAGATCCGTGCGCGCCTGCATGTGGATGGCGTGATGTGCTATTTCGATCCGCTCCTCGAAGCAGAGGCCCTGGGCGGCACCGTTCAGCGGGAAACGGAGGATCGGCCGCCATCGCTCCGGTGGCCGAATGCCGCGCCGGGTGGCGAACTGCCCGAAGACCTGCGGTCGCCCGAGGACGCAGCAAAGCACGGCCGGGTCGGCGTCGCGGTCGAAGTCATCCGGCGGCTGAAGTCCGTGCTGCGAGATGACTGTCTGCTCATGGCAGCCGTCAGCGGCCCCTTTACTCTTGCTGCGATGCTCACTCAGATCGAGGGCGGCGACACGCTGCGCGCACAGGATATTTCGGTTTCCGCTCTCGATCTTGCGACGGCGGCGATTTCGCCGATTGCCAAGGCGCTGCTGGAAGCCGGAGCAGGTGTGATCTTCATCCGCGAGGAAGTGCTGCCCGCACTTTCGGCTGGCGATGTATCGGACTGGGCTGCGCGGCTCGCGACCACAATCAATATTATTCGCTTCTATCAGGCGCTTCCCGTTCTGCTGCTGCCTCGGGCGGGCTCGGCCGCTGCAAATCGTGAAGCGGTCGTCCAGCAGCACTGGGACTGCATCGTTTGTCCGGCGCTCGACGCGACGGCACCGGATTGGCCCGCCGGATTTGGCGTCGCTCTGCCTCTGGAAGCGTTCGAACCCGGAGATTCCGGCAGCGCCATGCTCGATGAGGGCATTCGCCGGATTATTTCAGGTCCGCTGCCGGCCGTAGTGACCACGGCGGGCGACATCCCTGCGACGACGGACATGGAGCGCCTGAAAAAAGTGTGGGGAAATTTGCATTCGCGGTGAGTGAGCCGAACAGATGAGTGGGCCCAAGAATCGAACGGGGCGAAGCGCTGCCGAGGCTGGCGTGCGCCGGGTGCGGATGCGCACTTCAGGAGCGTCCCTCAAGCGGCTTCCCGGCGCCGCGGTGCTCGTCAAGCCGGACGAAACACTTCGCCCCTATCCCAGGGTGCTGACGGACCGCCTGGCTCACTGAGCCAAGGCTACTCCCGGGAAGGTCTGCATCGTAACATCCAACTCAAATTACTGATTGCGGCAATCGGAATTCTAGATTCGAGACACTCATCTGACTTTTTTCGAATCGCTTATACCTTCGTATAGCAACCACTTGCAGTCGCTTCCGGAATTATTTTGGAGCGGCAGGCAGAGAACTGCTCGGCCTGAAGAGGGCCTTGCGACCGTTCGACTCCGTGTGCATCATTGGAATCCATTCGTCTGTTACGGAGGTTTTGAAATGAACTTATCAGCTGCCCGCTTGGCTGCAATTGTCGCGCTCCTGGCCGCGAGTTTGGGCGCCGTCCCGGCTTCCCGCGCCGACGAATCTGCTCCAACCCCGTCGGTCACCGCCACATCCGTTACCCATGTTAATTTCAAGTCGCCGAAGCCGTTCGATGCCGTCATCGCGGCCATCGAAAAACAGCTGGGGAAATTCGATGCGCAAGCCTACGGGGCGATTATGAAGACTCCGCTGAACCCGGCCGAAGTGGAATCCAAGATCCACGCCATGGAAGGAACCAGCGGCTTCATGCTCTTTGCCATGCGAGACCACGGACAACTTCTCGCATTGAAGGGGAAGCAGGCTTCGGTCAAGCAATACGAAATCGGGAATCCACTTTTCGCCATGGAGATGACCCGGGAGGATCTCCGCGCGGGAGAATATGCGCCGCTAAGAATTTGCGTTTACGTAGGCGAGGACCAGCTGACGCACGTGGACTACGACCTCCCGTCCAGCATTTTTGGCAGGTTTAAGTCCGCGCAGGTGGACAAAGTGGCGAAGGGTCTGGACGAAAAGCTCGAGGCATTGATCGCAAACGCGCTGAAGAATTGACAGTCTAATTCGGATGGGGAAACTGCGCGACAATGTCCCATCCGGGAAACGATCTCGAGCGTAGTCCGCGCGGAAACTGAGGAGCGGGAATGGGCCTGAAATCCGAATCGCCGCAAGTTTTGTATCTGGACGACCTGTGCGTCGGACAGCGCTTCTCGTCCGATTCGCATCGCATGGATGAGAATCGCATGAAGGAATTCGCGGCGGAATTCGACCCGCAGCCTTTCCACCTCGACGAAGCCTCCGCCCGGGACACCATCTTTCGCGGGCTCGCCGCCAGCGGCTGGTACACCGCCGCCGCTGCCATGCGTCTTGTGGTGACCGGAGAATTGCGGATCGCCGGCGGACTAGTGGGCCTGGGGGGTGAGATCACTTGGCCCAAGGCAACGCGCCCCGGCGATACGCTCCGCGCGGAAAGCGAAATCGTCGAAATAGTGCCTTCGCGTTCCAAACCGAATCAGGGTATCGTCACGGTTCGCATGACGACGCTCAATCAAAACCGCGAGGAAGTCCAGGTGTTCATCGCAAAACTTCTCGTCTTCAGGCGTCCTGCGTAGACCCATAACGCATCCTGATTCTAGCCGGTGCCCTGGATCACCGATCCATCCGGCGTCCGAAACTCATTGGGATGTTCGTCAATGATAGGGTGCTTCGCCGCAAGCGCCTCGTCCACTTCGATTCCCCATCCCGGTTTCTCGTTGATCCATGCGTAGCCGTCCTTAATTTCAAGGCAGCCCTGGAAAATGTCCTGAACCAGCGGCGTGTAGTCGAAATGTTCGTGAATGCCGAAATTGGTGTTGGTGAGATCGAGAGTCAGATTGGTCATGTGCCCGACGGGAGAATTGGGACTGCCGTGCCAGGCAAACTTCACCTCATAATTCTCGGCAAACGCGGCGATTTTCCGGGCGGCGGTGAAGCCTCCGATGTGGGAAACATGGTGACGGATATAGTCGATCAGACGCTCTTCCACGAGAGGCCGCCATTCATGCGGGTTATTCCAGAGTTCGCCGATCGCGAGAGGCGTGGTGCATTGCTGTCGGACGATCCGATAGTGGCCTGCCTCTTCCGGCGCAAACAGATCCTCGCAATAAAATAGTTTGAATGGCTCGACGTCCTTGCAGAACTGGACGGCCCGTATGCTGTCCAGCAACGAATGCACATCGACGCCGAGCCCGATTTCCGGCGGCATTTCCTTTCGAAACGTCTCAAACGCCGCGAGAATCTTGCGGGTTTCCTTGTCGCGATCGAAGGGCACGGACCCATCATCGAATTTCGGTTGCCCATAAAGAGTCGTGCCGGCGCCGTCCCGAAGGAACATGGCGACCAGAAGATTGCGGCAACCCTTCTCGACGAGCTTCATGGAATTCTCGACAAGCTGTTTGCCGGGGTCCTGGGCGCCCATTCCGACGTGCAGATAAATGTCCGCCGCCTCCCTGCATTTGCCGCCGACGAGTTGATATACCGGCATGCCCGCTTGGCGGCCTTTGATGTCCCACAGCGCGTCGCAGACGCCGCCGATGGCGCAGTTCTGAACCGTGTCGTTCTTGTAGTAAGAACTCATGTAACAGAGCTGCCAGATTTGCTCGATTCTGTCCGTGGTTCTGCCCATCACCAATGGCTTCAAGTACTCCTCGACTGCTGCGCGAACGAGTTTGGCGCGGCCTCCGGGAAACGTGGCTGTGGCGCAACCGTAACCGTGGAGTCCTGCCTGATCGGTCGTGACCTTTACGACCGTCGAGTCATTGGTGCCGCCGCCCCCGACCTCAATCACGCTGACGTCTTTGATGCGCGGCGCCGGCATTCCGCGCGTGGCGCGATCCACGGCTGCTTGCGCGTCTTGTTCTCTTGGCGTGGTGCCGGCGTGAGCAATTGGGCCCCGGAAAAAGCCGGCTACCGCCGCGCCGCCACCCAGCAATGCCGCTTGCAGCATTGCGCGGCGATTTTGCACGCCCACCGCAGGCGAGTTTCCGCCCCCACCGCCAGACCTAGGATTCCTCATGAGCACCTCACCCAAACGATCGGAGGGATTGTAACCGGAATTCGCGATCCTGCGTCTGCTCAGTGTAGAATCCAGCCGCGCATATAAGGGACCAACGGTGGGGGCACGTACGATCATGGTCCCGCGCCCATTACGAGCACGATTGCAGAAAAGAGAGAAGGAGTGTTCATGAAAAAGCAGAAGTCAGAGAGGTCGTTGTCGTCGGGCAAGTTTGGCGTCATCGTCGCGGCGGGTATTCTTGCGGTCGCGATGGCGACAGCGGGTATCGCGCGGACTTCGGCCGGTTCGCCGAACGCCGCACCAGCAAGCGACGATGGAAAAGTACTGGGCATGGCGTTCGATGGCCACCAGGTCTCGAATCTGGATAACTCGATCAAGTTCTACGAAGTGCTCGATTTTAAGGTGTCGAGCAAGACCGACTGGAAGGTCGATAAAATTGCCAACGCGCTGGGTGGAACGAAGGGTGCGATGTCTCGCACGGCGGTCGTGGCGATGCAGAGCTCCGTCTCCGATAAACCGTTCAACCTGATACTCCGGGAGTACAAAGGCATCGACCGCAAGGACTGGAGCAAGCTAACTTCCGCGGATTTGGGCGCGGGCCACATGGATCTTACGGTGATGGACGATTGCAACCCCACAATGGACAAGCTCAAGGCCGTCAATCTGCTTAAGGTGCCGCAGATGAATATGCCAGGCGGCGCCCCTCCGCCGAACGGGCCGCGTAGGTTCGTATTCGTACAGGATCCCGATGGATGGTTCATCGAACTGTTCGCGAAAATGGCGCCCGCGCCCGGAGCGCCTCCCGAAGCGCCCAAGGTTTCGAATTCCACCGCGACCCAGGCAAACATCGAAAGGCTCGGGAAGCAAGCCGGCTTCAACCACATCGGCTTGAACGTGATTGATCCGGCGAAGGCGCTGGCATTTTATCAGGGCGTGTTGGGTGGAGACTACCCTGCCCTCGATCCGGCGCCTGCCGCCGGTGGTGCTGCGCCACGGATGACCATGCTGAACGGCTGGTTCCCGCAGGCCACCACCACCGGCAACGTGCGGCTCGAACTGCTCGGATCTCCGCAAAATCGGAACAAGCCCGCTCCGGACCAGCACTTTGCCGATATCGGCGTCAACTACGTCGGCTTTCAGGTGACCAATATCGACGCAGTCTACGCGAAGGCGAAGGCAGCCGGCGCCAAGACGGTCTCGGACGGAGGAATCGTGAAGGTAAGCGACGGACGCGCCGTGATGCTGCAGGATCCCGATGTCGGCGGCTTCGTCGAGCTGTGGGAGCCGAAGAAATAGTGTTCTAGCTGTGCT
>JARLGK010000161.1 GCA_031296075.1 Candidatus Acidiferrales bacterium | reverse complement strand
TGCCCAGGCTATAGCGCGCGCCGGCGTCTTCAGGCCGCGCCGCGATCCATTTCACGAATGCGATTTCCGCGCCGTCCAGATCACCTGTCGACATCAGCGCCGAGCCTAGACCAGCCAGCCGCCTCCGGGAAGTCGGGCTGCGCCTCCAGAGCCTTGCGGAAGCTCGCCAGGTCTCCCTTGATGCAGAATGAAATCACAGCCACTCGTTGCAACTCTTTCTGGCTCAAGCGAAATGTCTCCCGGTTCATAGGGTGACATTTTCACTGGGCCGTTAAGGCCTGACAGAATTATTGGGCTAAGACAGGACGAGTACACGGGGTTGACAGCGGCGGATGGGCCGCCGTATCGTGCTTCATTCTTAAGAGCGGACAATCATGAAGATACTTGTAATCGGCGGTGGCGGACGCGAGCACGCGATGGTGTGGAAGCTTGCGCAGAGCGCGTCGGTTGAAAAGGTTTGGTGCGCGCCGGGGAACGGCGGAATCGCGAAAGACGCGGAATGCGTGCCGCTGGACGTAAAGGACGTGAAGGCGGCCGCCGATCTGGCGGCCAGGCTCGGAGTGGATTTGACGATTGTAGGGCCAGAGATGCCGCTGGTCCTCGGCATCGCTGATGAATTTGAGCGGCGCGGGCTGCGATTGCTAGGCCCGGGGGAGAAAGCCGCGCAGCTTGAGGGCAGCAAAGTCTTCTCGAAGCGCTTCATGCAGGGGCACGATATTCCGACGGCCGGCGTGTACGGAGTTTACTTGGAGGCTCTGGAAGCATACACGGCGCTGGATTCGGTGGATTGGCCGCTGGTGATCAAGGCGGACGGATTGTGCGCGGGCAAAGGCGTGCTGGTGACGTCGTCCGCGGACGAAGCGACGGAGTTTGTGGAGCGCGCGATGGTGAAGGGCGAATTCGGCGAGGCGGGCTCGCGCGTGATGTTCGAAGAAGCGCTCGTGGGGGAAGAGCTTTCCTACATCATTCTGACGGACGGAACGAATTTCATTCGCATGGCGCCGGCGCGGGATCACAAGCGCGCGTTCGACAACGACGAAGGGCCAAACACCGGGGGAATGGGCGTCTATTCGATCGACGAGATTCTGCCGGCGGCGCTGGAGAAGACGATCATCGAGACGATCGTGCGGCCGACACTCGACGGGCTGCGGGCGGACGGGATGGCGTACCGCGGCTTCCTCTATTTTGGATTGATGCTGACGGAGGATGGCCCGAAAGTTCTCGAATACAATTGCCGGCTCGGCGATCCGGAAACGGAGGCGGTGTTGCCGCGCGCGGATTTCGATTTGGCGAAAGCGTGCATGCAGGCGGCGCAGGGCGACCTGAGCGGAATCGAGGTGAAGTGGCGTCCGGGGGCGGGCGTGTGCGTGGTGATTGCGTCGAAGGGCTACCCGGGCGATCCGCAGACAGGCGTGGAGATTCGCGGGCTTGAGGATGCGGCGAAAGTGCCGGGGGCGGTCGTGTTCCACGCGGGGACGCGGGGGAGCGGATCAACCTGCTATACAAACGGTGGTAGAGTGCTGGTGGTCAGCGCGATGGGCGAAGATCTTGCGAGCGCGAGGCGCGTCGCGTATGAAGCGGTTGGGAAAATCAAGATCGAGGGCGCGCACTATCGTAAGGATATTGGCGCGAAGGCGGCGAAGGGCTAAGCTGCCATTTCGCGGCCGAATTTTTCGAGGAGACCTGCAGAGTGGCGACGGGGAGCAAACCGGGAATGGCACTGGTGGGAATCGTGATGGGGTCGGACACGGATTTCCCCGTGATGAACGAAGCGGGGAAAACGCTCGGGAAATTCGGCATCGCGTACGAGATGGAAGTTCTTTCCGCGCATCGCACGCCGGCGCGCGCGCACGAGTATGCGACGACGGCCCTGAAGCGCGGCCTGAAGGTAGTGATTGCCGCGGCCGGAGCGGCGGCGCATCTGGCGGGAGTGATGGCGGCGAACACAACGCTGCCGGTAATCGGCGTGCCCATGGCCACGAGCACGCTGGCCGGGCTCGACGCGCTGCTCGCGACCGTGCAGATGCCCGGCGGAATTCCGGTGGCGACGATGGCGATTGATCGAGCAGGAGCCGTCAACGCAGCGATTTTTGCCGCCGAGATTCTGGGGTTGTCCGATCCGGAAATTGCGCGGAAGCTTGTCGCGCACAAAGAAGACCTCGCGAAATCCGTAACCGAGAAGAACGCCCGCCTGCAGAAGCAAATTTCCGAAAACAAATAAGCGTACGTTGCGACGCGTTTTCGCGCGGTGCGCGTAGCTGTGCCTCGATGCCGGAGAAAGCCTCAGGTCTGAAGACCCTTCCTGCGTCAGGGCAGGCCTGAGCTACATTTTCTCGGGCCAGTGATTGAGGTGGATGGGCCACATCGAGCCAAGAATGTGTGCCGGGCATGGCGTGCCGTGCCCCTACGAAACGGTCGGCCGTTGCGTCGTGCTCGTGGTTGCGTCGCGGTGGCGCCGCACCGGGCGTAGCGGTGCTACGCCCCTACAACACCATCTCGCGCGGACGATTGAGGCAAATGGCGCGCACGACGCCGGTTATTGAGAGGGGTGCAGGAGCGAGGGAGCGTCGTTGGGGCGCGCCGGCCTCAGGCCGGGTAGGGGTGTTTCGGGCGGGGGCGGGAGAATCCAGGAGAAACCGTTCTCCTCGGTGATGATGGCCATGGTCTCGCGCGTGTTCGGCGGGGCCATGGCATCGAGCGCGGCGCGCAGGAACTGGGTGGCGTCGGAGGCGAGCGCTTTGTTGCTTTCGCCCGCCAGGAAGCGGCCGGCCACTTCCGCCATTTTGGGATCCGAGGCGATTAGTTTTTGCAGGCGCGGATCTTTCTGGCGCAGCAGCTCGAGCAGAGTGGTCGGCACGTTTTCGGGCGGGTAGGCGAATTCGATCAGCGTGCGCGGTTGTCCCTTCTCCGGCGGCCAGAACTGCAGATAGCTCGGCAGCAGGACGCGCGTGGTGAAGTAGCCGGGCTGTTCCTCACGCTGCTTCATCGCGTAGGCGAGATGCCAGACCTCCGGGCCATAGTCCGGCTGGTAGCCCGCGAGAATGAGCTCGGTGAGCGGCTCGTTCGCGGGAAGATCGACCTTGTCATGGAGATTCTGCGCGACCTCGTTGAGGCGGTCGAGCAATCCTTGACCGACGGATTCGAGGTCGGTGGCTTCGGTGCCCACCGGTTCGGTGGTGAGATGGGGGGCCTGGGTGATCGCGCGGCTGCGCAGGTGCGGGAGATCTTCGTCGAGGCGCGCGATTTCCTGCCGCGAGGAAGGTGATGACCAGCGGACAGCGCCGAGAATCACTCCCAGCCTCCCGCTGCCGATGGCCACGGGTGTGGGAGGGTGCGTGTCCGCCTCGATCGGATTTTCGACTGTGGCGACAAGGATCGCGCCCTTCACCACGGCGATCACGACGCGGCCGGCGGCCAGACTCGCGACGGTTTCCTCGGTTGGCGCGGCCGGCTGCTCCTGCGCCGCGGCCTGAGGCGCGGCTATCGGGAGGATGATCGCCAGTGCCGCGCTCAGCGATCGCGCCATCGCCGAGAGGCATGCCGGCAGGCGCAGGCGATGGCCCGGCAGGTCCCGCAGGCGAGGTTGTCTGCGCGCTACGAAGGCGAGTTTCGGGAGGGATTCCATCTGATTTAAATTAGCACGGGCTAGGGAGCGGCGCTGCGTATAAGGATGCAGTGCAACGCCGTCTCTAGTAAAATGCGACGGAGAGACTTTCTCATCCCGCGGGTGAATATGAGCATATTCAGCGCATTGACGGGCGGAGGGCTGCGATCGCCGCAGAAAATCCGCCTGAACGGAAGAACGCTGGCGGAGATTCTCGCCGCGCACGCGCTGTTCGTGGGAGGCAAGGACGGCGGCGTACGCGCCGATTTGGCCGGTGCCGACCTCACGCGCGCCGATCTATACAAGGCGAACCTCGCTTACGCGGATCTTCAGGGCGCGAACCTGGAGGAAGCCAATCTGCGCGAAGCGAAGCTCTCGTCGGCGGACCTGAGCAAATCGTATTTGCGGAGCGCCGATCTGCGCAAGGCGGATTTGACCGAGGCGAACCTAAGCGGCGCGGATTTGACGGATGCCCAAGCGGGCGGCGCGGAGTTATTTCGTGCGAGCCTGCGGCTGGCGATTTTGCGGCGCGCGGATTTCGGAGCGGCCAATTTTCGCGACGCCGATGTTCATGGCGCGGATTTTGAGGGCGCGATATTGAAGACCGCGATCTTGCGCGAAACGAAACTCGACGGTGTGGACCTTTCGCGCGCGGAGGGCTTGGCCACGGCGATCATGCCGCGCGGATACACGTCCCCGGGCGCAGCGAAGAGTTAAGAAAGTAGATCGACGGCGACGGAGCGGAGCGAGCGTGCCCTGGATTTCGGTGGAGGATTACAAACTGGCCGGCGGGTGGACGCGCCCCGAGCAGCGGGAGGCGCGGTCGCGCACGTGGTGCGAGCTGCTGGAGCGCGGCCAGGTGCTTTTTTTTCGCGAGCCGCCCTACGATTTACCGCGCGAGGACCGGGATTTTCTGGTCGCGCAGGAATGGGCCGAGTTGCGGATGCATAAGAACGTCTCCTACCGCCCGACCGAGGATATCCTGCGGGGCGTGACGGGCGATGCCGCCACGGTCGAGCGCGTGCATGCGATCCTGCGAAACTACAGCGCGCAGCTGATCGATTTCCTGACGAAATTCCTTTTGCCCTACGCGGGGAAGTGGACCGTCGATTTTTCGAGCTTTCGCCCGTTTGAGGAGGAAAGGCGCGGGCTGCCGCTGCACAAGCGCAACGACCTGTTGCACGTGGACGCGTTTCCGAGCCGGCCCACGCGCGGCGGGCGCATCCTGCGAGTGTTCACGAACCTGAATCCGACGAAGCCCCGCGTGTGGAACACGACGGACAGCTTCGAGGTGCTCGCCCGCCGGTATGCCAAGGACGCGGGACTGGAACGGATTGCGGAAGATTCCTGGGTCAGCCGGACGGTGCAGGACTGGGGCGAGAAACTCGGCTTCCGGGGAATGGGCCGGACGCCGTACGACATGTTCATGCTCGGCTTTCACGATTATCTGAAGGAGAACACGGAGTTCCAGAAGAATTGCCCGAAGACCCGGATGGAATTTCCGCCGCTCTCGACCTGGCTGGTGTTCACCGATGGCGTCGCGCACGCGGCGATGTCCGGGCAGTAC
>JARLGK010000160.1 GCA_031296075.1 Candidatus Acidiferrales bacterium | reverse complement strand
TAGCGCCGCGCCATTTCGATCAGTTTCATATCGACGTCCGGGATATGCGGAAAATCGTCGTCGGCTATCTGCACGTCCAGGTGCGGCATTTTCTGGATGCGCTGCAGCACTTCCAGTCCGCGGCGGCCTCGCTGGCGCTTCAGTGGGTCGGCGGAATCGGCCACCAGCTGCAACTCGCGAAGAACGAAATGCGGAATGATCACCGTGCCGTCTAGAAACAGCGCTTCGGCTATGTCTCCGACGCGGCCGTCAATAATGACGCTCGTATCGAGCACTTTGAAGGAATGCTTCGTATTTCGCTCGCTGCCGAAAACGCCGCCGAAGGCCTGCAGGTTGAGCATGTCACCCTTGTTTGCGCCCAGCACCATGCCGATGTAGGTCATCACCAGAAAAACGGCGAGGCTGAAAAACGACCGCGTGCTTTCCGGCATCGTGGTGTGCGTGAAGATCAGCGACGTAAGATAGGCGCCCAGAATTCCCAGGATCGATCCAGCGGAGGCGCCGATCAGCCGGCGAAGACTGATCTTCTGTAAACGGGTTTCAAAGAAGATGACCGCAATCGCGAACAGCAGGCCGGCAGCGGCTCCCGCCTCTGGCGAAATGCTAAACGGCCGGAAATGATATCCCACCACCACGCAGACAGCGCTGAACACGATCTTGAGGGCCAGCATGTCCCAGAAGGAGCCGGGTCTTTCCTGGGGAGGTCTTGCGATTGTGGCGGGCCGGGTGGGCGTTTGATCTAAACCCGCGCCAGCCGGATTCCGGCCGGACCCGTTCGAAAGCTTTGCCATGTTTGCACCCTATGAAACGTATGAAAATATGAGTCAGCGTGGACCCAAGTACTCTTCCTTCCGGCTCTAGGAAAATGGTCGTTCAACGCCGGATATGAATCGGAGACGGGTATAAATCAAAAACCCTATTATGCAAGGGAGTATAGCACTGTGGACAAAGGAGGAGTCAACGCCGGGGGCGGAGAGTGCCGGAAGTTGCCGTTACATGTAATAGCGTGGCACGCGCCGGCCCAGCGCGCAGAGAAGATCCGAAGTGACCGTGCCGATCTCCGCGGCCACGTCCGACACCTTGATTTCGGCGCCGCCGTCGCGGCCGTAAAGCGTAACGATGTCGCCGAGAGCCGCATCCGGCACGCTCGTAACGTCGAGCGTGGTCAAATCCATCGAAATCGCGCCCACCAGCGGCACGCGCCGGCCGCGCAGCAGCGCACAGCCTCGATTGGTCCGCTGCCTCAAAATTCCGTCGGCATAGCCCGCATTGATCACGGCGATGCGCGACGGCTGCGCCGTAATGAAGCGCGCGCCGTATCCCACCGGCTGGCCCGCCGGTAGATCGCGCAGCGTGATGATCCGTGCGCGGAACGAAAGGCTGGGCTCGACCGGCAAGCGGTCCCTGATCTCCCGGCCTTTGTCCGGCGGATCGAACGATTGATAGTAGCCGTAGATAATTGCGCCGGGCCGCACCATATCCGCCCACGTGTTCGGACGGGCGCAGATCGCGCCGCTATTGGCCATGTGCACGATTCCGGGCGCAACGCCTAGCGCGCGCAACCGGTCGAGGCATTTTCGAAATGTTCCTTCCTGCTCGTCGGTCTGGTGCGCGCTGAAATCCTCCGCCGACGCAAAGTGCGTGAACGTGCCTTCGAGGTCGATGTGGCGAGAATCCGCCAGCGCGCTCGCGAAGGCGTCGAGTTCCGACGGCAGCAGTCCCAGGCGGTTCATCCCCGTGTTGATCTTCAGGTGAAAGCGCAGGCGGGATTTTACGCGCGCCGATTTCGCCGCGCGCTCGAGGCTACGCACATCTTCCAGACGCGTCACCGTGGGCGTCAGGTGGTTCTTGATGAAGCGCTTCTCTTCCCCGGGCCAGAATCCGGTGAGCACCAGGATCGGCTTCCGAATTCCAGACTCGCGCAGCTCGATGCCTTCGTTCGCGCAGGTCACGCCAAAGCGTTCCGCGCCGGCTTTCTGCAGCGCCTTGGCCACCGGCACGGCGCCCAAACCGTAGGCATTCGATTTGACGACCGCCAGAATCTGCGGCTTCGGACCGATGTGGCGGCGAATCACGCGCAGATTCCGCGCGATCGCCCCGAGCGAAACCTCCACCCAGACCGGCCGCCCCAACACTTTTATCGCCTTCGCCATGTCCATTTAGGATGCCAGACTCTACCCCGTGCGGGCGACGCAAATCGGAGTCCGTACATCGCCTCGCACCGTTTAGGTAAACATGCCAAATGCGTACTTGCAGGCGGCGGGCCAGTCGTAGTTTTGCCGTGGCGAGTGAGCGGAGATCACGGAAAACGCGGGGGTTGGGAGCTCACGGTGAAATGGATTCCATCGCACAGTGCCGCCTTCAGGTGCGGCTGAGGCGACACAACTGTGGTTACCGAGCGACGCGTTGTACGTCGCGTCTTATTCCTCGCCCCCGGCGTTCCATGCGTCCGGCGCGGCTTCTTCGAACCTCGTGTGGCGGCTGAGGAACACGAAGTTGAGGCTGCCGGTGGGGCCGTTGCGCTGCTTGGCAATGATCAGCTCGGCCTTGGCGCGCTCTTCTTCGGGGATGTCGGTCTTATAAAAGTTCGGGCGGTTGATGAACAGCACCACGTCCGCATCCTGCTCGATGGCGCCCGATTCGCGCAGGTCGGAGAGCTGCGGCTTGCGATCCTCGCGCTCGGGCGCGCGGGTCAACTGACTGAGCACTACCACAGGCACCTTTAATTCCTTCGCCAGCGCCTTCAGCGACCGGGAAATGCTCGACACTTCCTCCTGGCGATTTGCATTGCGCCGGTTCGTGCTGGGGACCACGAGCTGAATGTAATCCACGACCACCAGCGACAGGCCGCGATCGCGCTTCAGCCGCCGCGCCTTCGCGCCCATTTCGAGCACGGTCGATGACGCGGAATCGTCAATCCAGATGGGCGCATCTCCGAGTTCCGCGAGTGATGCGGTTACCTTCGTCCAGTCGTCGCGATTCATATGTCCGGTGCGGAACTTGTGCGCGTCCACGCGCGCGTGCGACGCAAGCAGGCGCAGCAGCAGCGACTCCTTCGACATTTCCAGGCTGAAGACGGCCACCGGCTCGCGCTGCCGCAGCGCCACGTTTTCGGCGATGTTCAGCGCCAGCGCCGTCTTCCCCATCGACGGACGCGCCGCAAGAATGATCAGCTCGGAGGGTTGCAGCCCGGCCGTTTCATTGTCGAGGCCGGAGTACCCGGTGGCGAGGCCGGTGATCCGGCGGCCCTCGCTGAAAATCTTTTCGAGGCGCTCGAATCCGTCCTTGACGAGATCCTTAACGCCGATCAGCCCGACCTTCACGCGGTCTTCCGCCAATTGAAAGATGGACGATTCCGCGCGATCCAAAATCACGTCGGCGTCGTCGCCCGCCGCCAGCGCTTGCTCCTGAATCACGGACGCGGAGTAGATCAGGCTGCGCAGAATCGCCTTTTCCTTGACGATCCGCGCGTAGTGGTCCACGTTCGTCACGCGCGGCAAGCCGTCGGCCAGTTGCGAAAGATACGCGACGCCGCCCGCGGCTTCGAGTTCCCCGCTGCGGACGAGATCCTCCATCAGCGTGATCGTGTCGATGGCCTGCTGTTTCTCGCCCAGCTGCACCATGCGCTCGAAAATGTGCCGGTGCTGCGGAAGGAAGAAATCCTCCGGGCGTAGTCGTTCCACCGCCGCGTTCAGCGCGTGGTTGTCGAGCAGGACAGCGCCCAGGATGCTGCGCTCCGCTTCAATATTGTGCGGAAGCGGACGTTCGAGTGTCGTATCGCTAGCCATTTTTTGAGGTTCGCCTTATCTTCGCCTAAGATTCTTTCCGACGCAAGGGCTGTTCCGTGCGCCTCACGCGCACTTTTTTTTCAAGTTGTCGGTCGAATCCCTCGAGCGCGCCCGAGTCTGCTCGCCGGGAGCGTCGCGGTCAATGAGATGCGCCTGTGGACTTTCTCGGAAAAGTGGAAAACGGCGATCCAATCAGGATCGGCGTCCCGAGCGAAGTGTGCGAGGGACCTCTCTTCGATTCTCTGCTTCCGATCCGACCAGGATCGCCGTCCCAAGCGAACGAAGTGAGCGAGGGACCTCTGTTCTCTTCGCACACGCACAAAAAAAGGGGCGCAGCAAGCAGCGCCCCTACAAACACTCTCCGCAATGAAGCAGGCGGGCTACTCTTCTTTCTTGACCGTCAGCTTCACGGTGGCCGTGACTTCGCGATGAAGCTTCACGGGAATCTCGTACTCGCCGACCACCTTGATCGCCTCGGCGAGCGTAATTTTTCGCTTGTCCACCGTAAAGCCCTTGGCGGCGAGCGCGTCGGAAATATCCGCGGACGTGACGGAGCCGAACAACTGATCGTTCTCTCCCGCCTTGCGCGCGAATTCGAGTGAGACCCCAGCCAGTAGGCCCGCGAGAGTTGTCGCGTCGCCCTTCTCGCTTGCTTCCTTCTTGGCAAACGTGGCGCGCATCTTTTCCAAGCGCTTCATGTTGCCGGCGCTGGCTTCGAGCGCGAGCTTCCGCGGCAGCAGAAAATTCCGCGCGTAGCCCTCTTTCACTTCGACGACCTCGCCCCGCGTGCCCAGCTTTTCGACGTCTTCCTGCAAAATGATTTGCATGGTCCTTAACCTCGAGTCTTCATGAATCTCGTTCACGACACCGCTCAGCAAATGCGTAGAGAGATTCCCCGACTGCGCCGCGCGCCGCCCGCTGCGCGATCGGAAAGGCCACGACGCGCGGCTCCGTGCGGAATGACAACCAAAACACCATGCGGTTGCTACAGCTCCGCGGCGAACGGCAGCAGCGCGATATTCTGTGCCCGCTTGATGGCCACGGTCAGCCAGCGCTGGTGCCGCGAGCAAGTGCCGGTCATGCGGCGCGGAAGAATTTTCCCCCGCTCCTGCAGGAACGGCGCCAAAATCTCGGCCCTCTTGTAGTCAATGTAGTCCGACTTGTCCACGCAGAACCGGCAAACTTTCTTCTTGCGGACAAAACTCCGCTTGCCGCGCTTTGCGGGACCGCCGGGCCGGCCGCCTGGGCCGCCAGGGCCGCCCTGCGGACGCGGTCCGCCCGGACCAAAGCGTCCCGGTGGTCCGGAATGTCCTCCAGACGGCGGTCCCGAGTGTCCGCCCGAAGGCGGCCCAGAATGTCCCGAAGGTCCTGACGGCGCCGCCGGCGGTGCCGGTGGACGCGGTGCTTGTTCATCTGCCATTCGTAGTCTCCCTGATCCCAAATCTTAAGATGCTGCCGAGGCCGGTTCACTGCCGCCCGCCGCTGCCGGAGCAGCTGCTGGGCCAGCCGGTGGATACGCCGACGGAACGGTCTTGCGCGGACGCCGAGCGGCGCGCTTCTCGCGGTGCCGTTTCAATTTATCCTGCCGCTTCAATTCCTCGTCCACGCGCACGGTAATATATTTCATCACCGGGTCGGCCACTTTCAGCCTGCGCTCGAGTTCTTTGACCACTTCGCCGTGGCTCGATCGCAGCACCATGAACACGTAGAATCCCTCGCGCAGCCGCTGCACGCGGTAAGCCATGCGCTTGCGTCCCCACTTCTCCGTCTTCTCGATCTTGGCGCCCTTCTCGGTGACCGTGTGTTCCAGCGTGGCGATCACTTTGTCCACATCGGCCTCGGGCGTATCCGGCCGGCAGATGAAAATCAATTCGTACAGTCGCTCTTCCATGTGTCCTCTCGATTCGCGGGCGCTCCCTCCCCGTTTCCCGAGGATGAAAAACTTTCCCGCCACAACAACGACGAAACCCTATTCTGGATCCGCGCCTTCGGGCGTCGCTTTACGATTGAACCGCGACATCGCCTTTTCCGTGCCCTCGGTCAAGATCATCTCCACAGCGTCGGCCGCCTCGACCGCCATCTCTTCGGCGATCTCGCGTTCCTCGCGGCCCATGGTGCGGAGCACGTATTCCTTGCGATCGCCCCACAGCTTCTCCGGCTGAACTCCCAACCGAACCCGCACGAATTCGTCCGTGCCCAACGCGCTGATGA
Source organism: Candidatus Acidiferrales bacterium (assembly GCA_031296075.1). Taxonomy (GTDB): domain Bacteria; phylum Acidobacteriota; class Terriglobia; order Acidiferrales; family UBA7541; genus Palsa-295. The sequence continues at coordinate 9,688 of JARLGK010000160.1, read as the reverse complement.
TCGACTGCAACCCGTTGTGCGTGCTGTTGCGGCCCCGGTCCCGAATGCGCAGCATGCCCCACGGCAAATCGGCTTCGTCAATCAGCACGAGCAGATCGGCCGGCCCGGATTCGTAACGCTCCAGCAGCATCCGCACCGACACGCCACTCAGGTTCATCATCGTCTGCGGCTTGGCCAGCACCACCTCTTGCCCCGCCACTTTGCCAAGCCCCACGAGCGCTTTCGACTCCGGCCGCGTGATCCGGATTCCCGCTCGCCCGGCCAGTGTATCCACCGCCAGGAAACCCAGGTTATGCGGCGTCCACTCGTAATCGGGACCCGGGTTGCCAAGGCCGACGATCACTCTCATCGAAGGCGTGCTTTGTGGGTCGCGGCTTCAGCGTTTGGGAAAAAAGTCTGCCTTTTAGGGGATCGGAGCTTCAGCTCCGACATGAAGCACTTGTCTTCACTGCGCTTTAGCGCCTGAGGAGACTCTTCATGGCCTTTTTCCGCAAACTGTTTGGCAGCGACCCACATAAATCGCGCTACTTCTCCTTGCCCTTCTTTTCGGCGGCCTTCGGCGCGGCTTCGGCAGCGCCCTCGGCTTCGCCCTCTTCCGTTTCCTTCTTGCCCTTCTTGATGACTTCGGGCTCGGCCGGAGCAGCCTCCGCCGCCACCGCCGCTTCCACCACCGGCTCTTCTTCCTTCTTGAGCATCACCACGTGCGCCAGCACGCGCGTCGGATCGGTGAGCAACTTCACTTTCGCCGGATCAATGGGCAGATCGCCGGCGCGAAGCTGCTTGCCGATCAGGAACTCGCTCACGTCCACACGGTATTCCTCCGGGATATCGCCCGGCAGGCACTCGACCTCGACTTCGCGAGTGACCGTCTCGAAAACGCCGCCCTGCATCTTCACGCCCTGCGGCTCGCCGAACGTGTGTACCGGCACGCGGACGCGCATCTTCACGTCCATGGCGATGCGCAACAGGTCCACGTGCAGCAGCGCGTTGCTGACCGGATCAACCTGCCAATCCTTCAGCATGGCCTTCTCTTCGCTTCCGCCCGCCACTTGCACGCTGAAAATCGTATTGTGGCCCGTCTCGGAGCGGAGAATCCGCGCCACTTGCTTCGCGTTCACCGAGAGCGAGATGGATTCCTTGCGCGCGCCATACAGCACCGCCGGGACCATTCCGGTCAGGCGCACGCGGCGCGCGGGACCCTTCCCGCGCCCTTCGCGAATCTTTCCTTCGACTGTAAACGTCTCCATTGGCCTACCGCTCCTTATTTCAAACCCGTGTCATCCCGAGGGCCTTCAGGCCCGAGGGATCTGCTTTTTCCGCCGACCGCGCTATATAAACAGCTCGCTGATCGAAGTCTCTTCGTGAATCGACTGAATGCCCCGCGCCAGCAGCGGCGCCACGCTCAACACCTTGATCTTCGGCAGGTTCGCAGCCTCTGCGCTAATCGGAACCGAATCGGTGACAACCACTTCCTCGATCGCGGATTTCATCAGCCGCTCGACCGCCGGCCCGGAAAGCACCGGATGCGTCGAGGCCGCGTACACTTTCGTCGCGCCATTTTCCAGCAACGCTTCCGCCGTCTTCACCAGCGTGCCGGCCGTGTCTATTATGTCGTCAATCACCAGCGCCGGTCGCCCCGCAACGTCGCCGATCAGATGCATCACTTCGCTCACGTTCACGTCGATCCGCCGCTTGTCCACGATCGCCAGCGGCGCGCCCATTCTCTTCGCGAACAACCGCGCGCGCTCCACTCCACCTGCATCCGGTGATACGACCGTAACGGACCCGAGCTGCTTCTTCTGAAAATACTCCACCATCACTGGCGCCGCGTACAGATGGTCCACCGGGATGTTGAAATATCCCTGAATCTGCGGCGCGTGCAAATCGAGCGACAGCACCCGGCTCGCTCCCGCCGTCTCCAGCAGGTCCGCCACCAGCTTTGCCGAGATCGCCACGCGCGGGCGGTCCTTGCGGTCCTGCCGCGCGTACGGGTAATACGGAATCACGGCCGTAATCCGCCAGGCCGACGCGCGCTTGAACGCGTCAATCATCAAAAGCAACTGCATCAGGTGATGATTCACCGGGCTGCTGCACGGCTGCACGACGAACACGTCGGCGCCGCGCACGTTTTCAAGAATCTGGTAGCGCGTCTCGCCGTCGGAAAAATGCCCGTGCTCGGCTTTCCCGCGAGGCACACCCAAATAGGTGCAAATCAAATCCGCCAGGGCGGTATTCGCCGTTCCGCAAAAAACCTTACATCGATCCGTTAGCAAAATTTTCCCTCAGCGGGCCGCACCCACACCCATGGCTCGGCCATACTTTTCCCTGGATAGGGTTTCTACGACGAAAACCGAATCTTCCGGGAACGCCCGAGCGGCTCGGCGCGCACGCGCTGGGTTTCGGTATACTCCAAACACCGCCGACCCGCTACCCGCCAGCGCGGCATTCGCGGCTCCTCGCTTGAGCAATTCGGACCGGATTTCTCCGAGTCGCGGATGGCGGCTGAAAACAGGCCCCTCGAAATCGTTCGAGACCGTCTCCTGCCGGCTCCAGCACAGAGCGCAGAACTCCCAAATTCTATTGGGTTTCGATAGTCTTGTCAATTCCGCTGAAAGCCACTGATAGGCGTCCTTCGTGCTCACGCCGATGTCCTTCGGCGAGACGACAACGATCGTTCGCTTCGGCCCGTCGTCGAGCGGATAGATCTCATCGCCGCGATTCACCGCCAGCGCCCGGCCACCGAAGAGAAAAAACGGCACGTCCGCACCCAGACCCGCGGCAATTTCCATCATCCGCTCAAGCGGCAACGTCTTTTTCGCCAGGCGGAGCATGCCGATCAGCGCCGCAGCGGCGTCGCTCGAGCCGCCGCCCAAACCTCGCGCGATCGGAATCCGTTTTTCCAGGCGCGCGCGAATGCCGCCGCGAAATCCGATCTCGCAGGCAATGGCGTTAATCGCGCGATACACCAAATTCTCGGGGCCCGTCGGCAGCGCCGCGTCATCCGTCTCGAGAATAATTCCCGGCTGCCGTGTGCGCGAAAGACTCAGCGTGTCGTGCAGCGAGATCGTCTGGAAAATCGTGCGCAGTTCGTGGTAGTTATCCGGGCGGCGCCCCAATACGTGCAGGCAGAGATTGACCTTCGCGAACGCCTTCAGGCGCACCGATTCCGTTTTTCCGATGGGCATGCGGGGAGCTTACTGCGGTTTGGCGGTTTCCGCAGGAGTTTTCTGCGCGAGACGCCGCTTCAAAGTTTTCAATTGCGCTTCGATGACAGTGACTTTCTCTGCCTCGTAATCCGCCGGCAGCGCCTTCTGCCACTCCGCAAGCGAACGCTCGAAGAGCTCGGCGGCGCGCTCGTTCTGGCCGAGTTTCACATACACGTCCGCGAGGTGGCTCAAGATCGTCGGATCGTTGCCTTCGCGGTCGATGGCCTTACGCAAATACTCCTCGGCCTCGACGAGCTTGTTTTGCTTGTAGTAGGCCCAGCCCAGGCTGTCGAGGTACGCGCCGTTATTAGGCTCCTGCTTCAGAGCGCGCTGGATCAGCGACGCCGCCTCCTCGATGCGCACGCCGCGATCGGCCAGCATGTATCCGTAGTAATTCAGCACCGGCGCGTTGTTGGGATTCACGTCCAGCACCTTGCGAAACTCCTGCTCGGCCTCGTCGAATTTCTTCTGCCGCTCGAAGATGGCTCCCAGCATGTACCACGCGGATTCCCTTCCCGCAACTTCGTGCGCCATTTGCTCGGCCTTCTGGGCCGACTGCTCGGCGTCCGCGTATTTTCGGCCGCGCGATTCAACCTGCGCGATGTCGAGATAGATCTCCTGATCGGCGTCGTTTCCCTTCAGCAGGCCTTGCAGCAATTGCCGCGCCGCGGCCGTGTCCGATTTTTCGCCGTACAACATCGCCAGCGTAACGGTCATGTCCAGAGCTTGGGGCGATTCGTCGAGCGCCTTCTTTGCTTCGGCGATGGCGCGGTCGATGTCGTGGCTGTCGCGATAGGTGTCAATGACCAGCATCCGCGCGCGCTTTTGCGCATCGGGATTCAACTTCCCCAGTTCCTCGAATGCCGCGAGTGCGGCGGGGAAATTGCGTTGCGCCCTATAGGCGGTACCCAGCTGCTCGTAAAGGATCGCCAGCGCGCTGGGATTCCCTTCCCCGCCCGTCTGGCTCTTGATACCCGCGATGGCATCGGTCAGCACCTTCACCGCTTCGTCGTAGTGTCCCTCGTCCTCATAGAGAAGCGCTTCGTTGTAGAGAATTTCCAGGCTGCCCGGCGCGAGTTGCTTGGCGCGCGCCAGACTCGCTTCGGCCTGATCGAACTCTCCCAGCCGTCGGTAAAGTTGCGCGGCCCGCAGGAAATTTTCCGACGTGCCCGGCTCCAGCTCCGAAAGCTTGGTGAATTGCTCGAGCGCTTCCGCGTATTTATCTTCGGAAAGCAGCGCCTGCGCCAATCCGTGGCGATGGCCCGGATCGTCCGGGTCCGCGGCAACGGCCTGGCGGTAGGCCTGTTCCGCCTTGGGATAATCCTTCGCTTGCGAATACGCGTCGCCCAGCAGGTCGTATACGTCCGGTGACGCGGTATCGCCCGCCGCGTGTGTCAGCAGCTCGATCGCCTCCTGCGAGCGCCCCTGATCAATCAGAAGCTGGCTGAGCTGCTCGAGGGCGGGCCCGTTGTCGGAATCGTGCGCCAGAATCCGCCGGAGCACCTTTTCCGCTTCCGCGTGCTGATTTTGGAAGCGGTAGAGACGCGCGAGCCACAGCAAGGAATAGGTGTCGTTCGGTTCGATCCTTAGGATGGCCTGAAATTGCTCGACGGCTTTCGCCAGATTTTCCTGCTGCACTTCGCCCGCGCTCATGTCGCCGAGTGTGCGGACGTAAATGCGGGCCAGCAGCCGGTGCGCATCCACGTTGTCCGGATCAATCTTCAGCGCGTTCTGAGCCTGAATCACCGCGTCGCGAATATGTTGCGACTTCGCATAGATCTCCGCCAGACGCTCCAAAATCACCGCGGAACCCGGATCGAGCTCCAGCGCCTGCTTGTAGGATTCGATGGACTGCGTCGCCAACTCCGCACTGGACGTCATCTCGTACTGCCGCTCCTGCAGGTGGCCCATCGTGAAGTAGTAGTAAGCATCCGCGCGGGAGGAATCGGTCGCAGTGATGGAGCCGGCCGGAGTCTGCGCTCTCGGCGTTGTGAGCGCCTCAGCGGCAGATTGCGCCGGCGCCGTGGGCGCGCCGAGCAGCATGGCCAGCAAGGCGGCGCTAAGGATTGTTTTCATATGTAAGCCGCGAAATTTCATTATCGTACAGGCACCTGGAAGCGTCAAAGTTTTCCCCGCCGCCAGGTTCCCTCCCGCATGTCCCTGTTGTAAGACGCACGCGGGGATTTTCCGGTTGTGTATTATTATGCCTGTAGGGGAACCTCAACTAGTCGTACCCAGTCCCTGGCTCGCATGACTATCCTCAAAACCATACAATTCGCGGGCATCATTCTGCTTCTGCAAGTGGCGATCCCGCTCGCGGCGCTGGGCCAGCACCCGACCGGCGCTGGCACCGCATCCCTGCAGGACCCGCCGCAGGAAACGGCTACTGCCGCACCGACCGCTCCCGCGCCCATCAACCATCCCGCACCCGTTCCGAAAACGACGCTGGCGGATTTGGCCTGGCTCGCCGGGCGCTGGCAGGGATCCTGGGGCCCCCGCGTCGCGCAGCAGGTGTCGACCGCGCCGAAAGCCGGCGTGATGATGGGCACATTCCAGCTCGCTGAAGACGACAAGACTCTCGTGCTGGAATTGTTCACCATGGTCGAAGAGCCCGAAGGAATCACACTCCATCTGCGGCACTTCACGCCTTCGCTCGTGGCCTGGGAAAAACCCGGCCCAACCATTCTGAATCTTGCGAGCGCCGATCCCAAATCCTTCGTCTTTGAAAATCCGCTCGATGGCCAGCCCAAGCACGCGATCATCACGAGGATTGACGCGGACACATATGTTTCGCGCTCCGAAGTGGTTCCGGAGAAGGGCGAATTAAAGGTGACCGAAATCACGTACCACCGGCAAAAGGAAGCCCCGCCTGCGCGCCATTAGCGCCGCTCCATTGCTCGATTCCATCTTGATATATATGCGGTTGATTCCCTACGCGACGGGAACTTGGGAGTTTTTCCGATCCTGTTTTTGGATGTAGAGGGCGTGGTCCGCGCGTTCCAGCAGTTGCTCGGGTGTCTCGCCGGGCTGATAATCCGTCCAGCCCGCTGAAAAGCGGAATGGGATTTTCTGGGCCTCGACCTGCACTTCCAGCCCGGCCAGGCGATCGAGAACGTGCTGCACCTTTTGCGGATCGCACTCCGGCAGCAGCACCACGAACTCATCTCCGCCGATGCGCACGGCCAAATCGGAGCCGCGAATCGCTTTGCCGAGGCGCTCGCTGAATGTCTTCAGCGCTAGATCGCCAGCAGCGTGGCCCCAGCGATCGTTGATCAGTTTCAGGTCGTCGAGGTCCATCATCAGGACGGTCAACGAAGTTTTCTGCCGTTGCGCTCGCGCAATTTCCGCGACCAACCGATCCTGCGCGTAACGCCGATTGTGCAATCCGGTCAGCGGGTCCTGCATGGCCAGTTTGAGGTAGGCCTCGGCCAGCACGTGCTGCTCGGTGGAAATTGCAACTTGTTCCGCGAGCCGACGGCGCGTCTTCGCAAGCTGAAATTGCTGATAGAGCGTGTATATGGTGAATAGCAGGACCATGCCCACCAGGCCGCGGACGGCCTGGCCGAGGCGGAAGTGGTAAAACGGATCGTGCGCGTCGGCTGTTACCACCAGGGAGAGCGTGGCGATCGCAAAAGTCATCGCCAGGAGGATCAGTACGGCCAGCGCCCACAGGGACCAGTTGTAGCGGCCGATTCTGCGGAGGTTCTTCCGTATCTCGTTCGCGCGCTGTTCTACCCCCACTTCGGGGAGCGATATGTCGGGTGTACTCATGTGGGCGGGCGGAGACGCCGCTCATCGGGCGTCTCTTTCCAAGGTAGTCTTGCGAATAGGCCGCGGTCAAAAGTTTACCGGTTGACGTTTCCATTTCGGGTACTCCTGTGCCACTGTCCGCCGACGGCCCCGGCTCTGTTAGAATGTGGCGCAAGGGCCTGTAGCTCAGATGGATAGAGCAGCGGTTTCCTAAACCGTTTGTCGGGAGTTCGACTCTCCCCAGGCCCACCATGTTTCGTTGCGGGGCAATCGCCCAACAATCCAAAGATCGAATCGCGCGCATCCACGCAGAGTCGTTGACACTCCGCCGAACCACCGTATAATCAAGCTTCACCCAGCCGGTTGCAGGACCTCGATCAGTCCAAAGGTAGGCACGCGTTGACGCCGTCATACATCCTGGCTCTATTGATTTTCCAGGGCAGCAACCCGGTCACCACGTATTTTCGGCGGCTGGTTGACCCCACCTTCCGCGGGCTTTATCAGGCGAACGCTTTCGATCTGGCCATCATGCTGCCGTACTTCTTCGTGATGGCGATTCTGGCGATGTACGGCCTGCATCGTTACGCGCTGGTCTATCAATATTTCAAGAATCGCAAGAACGTTCCCGGACCGCCGCCGGAAGTCGCCGTCTGGCCCAAAGTCACCGTTCAGCTCCCGATCTACAACGAGCGCTATGTGATCGAGCGGCTGATCGAGACCGTCGCGCAATTCGACTATCCGCGCGAGCTGCTCGATATTCAGGTGCTCGACGATTCGACCGACCAAACGCAGCAGGTCGCGCGCGATTGCGTCGAGCGGCACCAGGCCCTCGGCGTTCCCATCTCGTACATCCATCGCGACAATCGCGAAGGTTTTAAGGCCGGCGCGCTCCACGAAGGGCTGAAAACCGCGACCGGCGAGTTCGTCGCCATATTCGACGCCGATTTTATTCCACCCGCGGATTTTCTGCGGCGCACGGTGCCGTACTTCGCCAGCCCGAAGATCGGCATGGTTCAGACGCGCTGGAGCTACGTGAATCGCAACTACTCCGTGCTCACCGAAGTCGAAGCGATCCTGCTCGACGGGCATTTCGCCATCGAGCACTCCTCGCGATTCCGCAGCGGCCTCTTTTTCAATTTCAACGGCACGGCCGGAATCTGGCGCCGCGCCGTCATCGAAGACGCGGGCGGCTGGGAGCATGACACGCTGACCGAGGACACCGATCTTTCCTATCGCGCGCAGATCCGCGGCTGGCAATTCCTCTATTTGCCGGAGATCGATTGCCCGTCGGAACTGCCCGTGGAGATGAACGCCTTCAAATCGCAGCAGGCGCGCTGGGCCAAGGGCCTGATGCAGACGGCGAAGAAAATTCTGCCGCAGGTGATGCGCTCCGACGCGCCGGCGAAGGCCAAAGTCGAGGCGTTCTTTCACCTGACGGCGAACATCAGTTACCCGCTGATGGTTTTTCTCTCCATCATTCTGCTGCCCGCGATGATCGTGCGCTTCTATCAGGGATGGTTCCAGGTGCTGCTGATCGACCTGCCGCTTTTCCTGGCCTCGACCTGCTCGATTTCGTCCTTCTATCTCTGCGCGCAGCGCGCGTTCTACCCCAAGACCTGGAAGCGGACGTTTTTCTACCTGCCGGTGGTGATGGCTGTGGGCGTCGGGCTTTCGGTCAAGAACGCGGTGGCGGTAATCGAGGCGATCTTCGGCGTGAAATCGGAATTCGTGCGCACGCCGAAATATCGAGTGGAAGCCGGCGCGAAAAATTCTAGCGAGTGGGTGAAGAAGAAATATCACAACAGCGCCGGCCTGATGCCCTGGCTCGAAGTCTTCCTCGGACTCTATTTCGCCTGCGCGGTCGTTTACACCATCCAGAATGCGAACTACGTCACCGTTCCCTTCCTCCTGCTCTTCGTCTGGGGCTACCTCTACACCGGAACGATGTCGCTCGCGCAGACCTACATTGACCGCCTCCGCTTCGGCGCAAAGGAATCTCCCGTGCCAGCGCCGCTCTCCGCCGCTGCACCGGCTGCTGCCGCAGCAACCGCTGAATCCTCCGCCTCCGATTAGTTGCATGCCTTTGTAGCGGCCGCCTTTCAGGCGGGCGGGTTCGCTTTTCGGGTGATGGATGAGGAAGAGCGCCAATCGGGACCCTCCTGCAAATCGGCGGGCGGGGCTTGGCGATCCCGGGGACCCCTCGAAAAAGTGTGACACTTCGTTGGGGTCGCTTTCCTTTGTTTTCAATGAGATAGGCCGAAAATTACTCGGCAAGGTGTGACACTTAATTTGCGAGCTTCGGAGAGGGGAGGTCGTGCCATTCAAGTTGTGAAGGTTCGTCCGCGCTTGCGGCAGCTCGTTGTGATGCGGAGTTCGCGAGAGCACAGGCAAGAGTGCCTGTGCCACTAAAGGCGAAAGGAAGCCCTCGAAAAAGTGTGTCGAGCAGGCGGGGGCGCTGTCGTTTGTTTTCAGGGAGATACGACGATAGATGCTTAGCACCTTGTGTCGATCAACGCGAGGGCGCGATTCGTGAAAAATGCGGCCGGGACTGCCCGGTTCCGCGGTCGATCGAGAATTGCGCGGATCGCTTTTCGGTCCGGCGAGAATCTTAGTTGCCGAATCGTGGGATGGCGGCAGCGCGCGGCAAGGAAGGAATTGGCCGATCATGGAGGGCTCTCTTTCGTGGAGTGTGGGTGCGAGGGTGTAGTGCTGAGGGTGTTGCGGCGTTCGTT
>JARLGK010000159.1 GCA_031296075.1 Candidatus Acidiferrales bacterium | reverse complement strand
CGGCCATGGAAACGGGCAAGCCAGTTTCTTCGCGGATGCGCTTATCGAGAATCTTGATCAGCGCGCCGCCTCCGGTGAGCACGATGCCACGGTCGCTGATGTCCGCCGAGAGCTCGGGAGGTGTGCGCTCGAGCGCGACGCGGATGGCGTTGACGATCGTCGAAATATTTTCGGAAAGCGCCTCCCGGATTTCGCTATCGTCAATGGTAACCGTGCGGGGCACGCCTTCGATGAGGTTGCGCCCCTTGACTTCGAGAGTCATCGGTTTTTCGAGTGGATACGCCGAGCCGATTTCGATCTTGATTTGCTCGGCGGTGCGTTCGCCGACCAGCAGGTTGTACTTGCGCTTCAGGTAGTGCATCACGGATTCGTCCATTTCGTTTCCGGCCACGCGCACCGAGCGCGAGTAGACGATTCCGCTCATGGAGATGACGGCGATGTCCGTGGTCCCGCCGCCGATATCGACCACCATGTTTCCGGAAGGCTCCTCGATCGGGAGGCCCGCGCCGATGGCCGCGGCCATGGCTTGCTCGACGAGGTAGACTTCACTGGCTCGCGCGCGGTAGGCGGAGTCCTGCACGGCGCGCTTCTCAACCGGCGTGATTTCGCTGGGAACTCCGATGACGATTCTGGGGTGAACCAGGACGCGGCGGTTGTGAGCCTTTTGGATGAAGTAGGTGAGCATTTTTTCGGTCACCTTGAAATCGGCGATCACACCGTCCTTCATGGGCTTGATGGCCACCACGTTTCCCGGCGTGCGGCCGAGCATTTCCTTGGCCTCGCGGCCGACGGCGACCACTTCACCGTTGTTCTTGTTGATGGCGACGATCGAGGGCTCGTTGACGACGATGCCTTTGCCGCGCGCGAAAACGAGGGTATTGGCGGTTCCCAGATCAATAGCCAGGTCGGAGGAGAATAGGCTGAAGACCGACCGCATGTTGAAGCCGCTTTTGTTCACGAAGTGCTTTCCTCTCAGGATGCCTGCGAGCGCCGCCGCAGCAGCGCGCCGGTCGGTCTTCTACGATTCTACGGAATCACCACATCCACGCGCTTGATGGCCGTCCCGCCCCGCCGGTTCTGACCGGTGATGACGATCGTGTGGCTGCCCCGCGTCATAGGATCGGTGAAATAACGGAAGTGGCCGTCCGGTTTGATGTCGGCCACGGTCGCGCCGTTGATAATCAGGGCGGCGCCAGGTTCGGTGCGTCCAATGACTTCGACGACACTGCCCTGCAATTCGGTGTCATCCACCTCGAGGAGCATCTCCTGCTCCTTGCCTTGCGCCACCAGAGTGAACTTATATGATTCGCTCGCATCACTGACGGCACTCTTATCGTCTATCGCGCGCACACGCCAAAAATAGTCGCCGGGATCGAGCCCGGAAATGTCCACGCTCGTTGCGGCGGTTTTCTTTTCCATCACGATGTGGTTGAACATGGTCGTCGTGCTGGTTTGAAAATCATACACCTTTGCGGTGGCCGCCGCTTTCCACGAGAAATGAATCACGTCGTGCTTGGGGTCGGCGAGGATGATCGGCTGCAAATTAAGCGGCTCGACCAGCTGGGGCGGCGCCAGGACCTGGGACTTGGTGATGGCACCGCCGCCGGCGGGTAAAGTCGCGCGCTCGTACTGGGCGATGTTCACATGTTCGTTGCCGCGATTCAGTTCCGCGCTACCGGCGTCCACCGTGACCTGCTGTTCCTTGGTGTCCGGATCGGTAGTGACGGCTAGTTTGCTATTGGCGCGCGCGGAAGCGACGGCGTTTTCAAAGGAAACCTCGGCTTTCGATCCGGCAACGGGCCACGCGCCGGTTTGCAAATCCACCTGCCCCGAACTGATATGCACGCCGACCTGCGTGGCGCGATCCTGCTCGATGATATTTTCCTCGACCGTGACCAGCGTATCACCCTTCACGGTGTATGTCGTACCGTCGGCGAACGCGATGCGGGCCACGCCTTCGGAGGTCGTCTGAATCAGGTCGCCTTTGTCCAGAGTGACCTGGTAGTCGGCGTTGACCCACTGTACCGAATTGACCTTCTTCACCTGCACCTTACCGTCCAGGTTGACGAAGCGCGCCTGCCGCGACGATGGGTTGGCCACCCCGCTGTCCGGCGCACCTGATGGGTTCGAGATGCGCCGCAATACGGCGTTCGAAAAATCCGGGAACACGAGGTAAACCATCGCCAGCACAATCGCGGTGATCACAACGGCGTAGAGCACAACCGTGCGATATTTCACGGTGTGCCAATACACCTCGACGCGCGTGACTTTCGATTTGTCGGCGGCGCTAATTTTTGCGTCCATGGTCGTGAGAGAGGGTCAATTTAAAAATCTAGCATAGGGGTATGGGCCTTTCAACACGGCGAAAAAACAGTTGCGAAGGGCGCAACAGCGCGCAGAACAGGTATTTGCGGGCGCCGAGCCGCCAGACGCCGATTTTACAGGCGCGCCTCACGAACTCGCCGTGAAAAGACATATTGGAGGTTGACCGCGATGGTCCGATTTAGCGAGACTAGGAGAGTGAGTGGACGATTTTTTTCGCCGAGCGATAGCCTGGCGATGATCGGAACCGGCCGGTTGGCGAAGGCGGAACGAAATTTCCGGGCTGCGAGGGAAAGCAATGATTGACCGTAGACAAAAAGTGATTGGCGAGCTGCTGCCGCCCGAGCGACTGATGATGACGCCGGGCCCATCCTCTGTGGACCCGCGCGTGTATCGCGCGATGGCCGCGCCGATTGTGGGCCACATGGACCCGTGGTTCACGAAAATGATGGACGACGTGCAGGAGCTGTTGCGCCAGGCATTTCAGACGTCGAACCACCTCACTTTTCCGATCTCCGCGTCCGGTTCCGGCGGGATTGAAGCGGCGGTGATGAACGCGCTCGATGCGGGCGATCAGTGCATCGTTTGCATCAACGGCGCATTTTCCGAGCGCATGGCTATCATTGCGGAGCGCATACCCGCGAAAGTGATTCGCGTGGAGGCCCCTTACGGCCGCACAGTTGATCCACAGGATGTGCTGCGCGCGGGCAAAGGCAAGAAGATCAAATTCGTCGGCCTGGCGCACGGCGAGACTTCCTCGGGCGTCGTTCATCGCATTGACGACTACCGCAAAGTCGCCGATGAATTGGGCGCGTTGCTGGTGGTGGACACGGTGGCGACTCTGGCGGGAATTCCGCTGGACGTGACCAAGCAGGGAATCGATATCTGCTTCAGCGGCTCGCAGAAAGCCATCAGCGCGCCGCCGGGCATGGCGCCGATTACGGTGAACACGCGCGTGGAAGAGGCGATGCACGCGCGGAAAGAGCCGGTGCGCAGCTGGTACTTCGACCTGACGTCGGCGATGAACTACTGGGGCAAGGAGCGCCTGTACCATCACACTCCGCCTATCACGTTGATCTATGCAATGCGCGAAGCGCTGCGGGCCGTGCTGGAAGAAGGCCTCGAGGCGCGCTGGGAACGCCACCTGCGCAGTCAGCAGGCGCTGATCGCGGGAATCGAAGCAATGGGTCTCTCGCTGTTCGTCACCGATCCGGCCGATCGCCTGGTGACGGTCACAGCCATCAATATTCCCGCGGGGATCGAAGACGCGAAGGTGCGCCTCCAATTACTCAACGAATTCAATATCGAAATCGCGGGCGGGCTTGGCCCGATCAAGGGCAAGATCTGGCGCGTCGGGCTGATGGGATACTCCTGCCAGGAAGCGAACGTGCTGCTCTTCCTCGCGGCGCTGGAAAAGACGCTGCTCGATCAGGGTTTCCGGCTTCCCGCGGGCGCGGGCGTGGGTGCGGCGATCCAGAGCTACCAGCATTCGTCGCAGCCCGCGATCGTAGGCGCAAAGAAGTAAGGCTGGCCATGGCGAAAACAGCGGCTCCCACGAGGATTCCCAATGTCGGCTCGATGAGCGAATTCATCGGGGCGTTTGACGTCCCATCGAAGGTTACCGACTACGTCTATAAATGCCGCTTCTCGCATTGCTGGAACGGAATCGCCACGCGCCACAGCGACACGATGGATTGCAAATTCTTCGTGGATGGCAAGGGAGTGGTGCTCGGACTGGCGCATCCGGGGTTCGTCAAGTTCCGGGAGCGCGCCGGCCGCAATCTGTCCGACCGCGAGGCCAGCTACATCGGCGCCGAGTATCTCCGCGGACGCCTCGAGCAGGAAGACGAACACGCCCTCTACGATGTTTCCGCTTCAGACGTTCTTCGCGCGATTGAAAAGCTCGGCATTCACTAGACTCTCGCCGAACTACTTCGCTTCTGCACCGGATAATCGATCAGTTTGAAGTCAGGCGCTTGTCCGGTTGCCCCGTTAATCAAGGCCTTCAAGAGTCTGTGTCGCAACTAGCAGTTGCACGCGAGTAAAAGATTT
>JARLGK010000158.1 GCA_031296075.1 Candidatus Acidiferrales bacterium | reverse complement strand
AGAGAATAAGAGAACAGCGAAGAGGGCCGAGACACTCTTTCGCGGTAGCAAGTCACCAATCCGGGAAACCCGCACTCAATTCACAGTCACATTCTCAAATGGGGTTTCTTCACAGCTTCATAAGGCAGTTCGCCGGGGCCGGTTGCGTCGGTGGAGAGCTACTTCGCGGAGGACGTTTGGTACGTGGACTTTGACCGGAAGAGGATAAGGTGGCTAACTCCTGATTGGCACTGACTGCGTCTTCGACGCGCCTCTGGTGCCAGAAACTTGTCCAAATCGATTTATTGATTCCAGGTAACTTATCGACAAGTTTCTGGAGAGTCGGATTTGTCCACACTCTCCTGGCGACAGCAGCACGCTGCGGAGCACTTTCGCCTTGCGCGAAGCGTTGATGCCGTCCGGCAGGCTCCAGGACGGGCAGGTGACTTCGAGCGATTGCCCTGCCCAGTAGCCCCCGCGGGCCGTCGAGAGCAGCACGCCATCGCGCGAAATGTCCAGGCTCTTCGCGAAATCCTCGAACGTCTCCAGTGTGCCTACCCCTCCGCGGATGTGAACCCCAAGGGCGATCCGAGCGCGCGAATGCCGCCGCCGGTCTCTCCCCGCTGCTACATGAATCGCCGCTATACCCATTCCCGCGATGACACACCTCCCGCAGTAACTCTGCCCGTAACGCGGCTCATGCTTTGGAAATCTCGGTGCGGAACTGACGCCGCGACCACAACGCCAAGGACCGAAATGGTCCGGGCGTCGCCGCGCGGCCTACTTCGTCGCACACGATTTACATATCGGCTTTCGCATCCAAACTCTTAGCTCACTCTGCAAGTTCCGTGCCGCTAGGCCTACTACTCAAACGGCACGCGTGCCCCTGCATTTTGATGACGTTGTGGACATTTCCAGCCGCGAACCCGCCGGAGGAATCTACCGTCCGGCAGGATTTGCCGGGTCAGGTTATCCAGGGATGGGTGAATCGCGAGTCTAGGCAGTTAACCGAGCTGGCAGACTTGACGGTGGATACCTTCGGGGATGGTGTATCAGTGAAATTTCGGAATTAAAGGACGAAAACCAGTCCATTAAGAGTGCTGCATTCAAATCGCCATCACGCGATGGCTTGGGGAATGGCCTTCTTCCATTTGCCCTGAGACTTGAGAATCAACTCGACAACCTCGCGCAACGCGCCTTCTCCGCCCTTCACGGTCGTGATGTAATGCGCCGCGCGCTTCACTTCCACGACGGCGTCGCCCACCGCCACGGCCAGCCCCGCGCGTTCGAGAAGCGGGAGATCGGGAAGATCGTCGCCCACATATGCAACCTCTTCGTCGGTCACGCCCGCGCGCACTAGGATGGCCTTGTACGCCTCAAGCTTCTTGGCTTGCCCCTGAATCACGAATTCCATCGAGGCTTCACGGGCGCGGCGGGCCGTCGCGGTCGACTCGCGTCCGGTGATTAGGCCGGTGCGAATGCCCATGATGCTCGCGAGCTTGATTCCCGCGCCATCATGCGCGTTGAATACTTTCAACTCGGCCACGCTGCCGTCAGGAAACGATTGCAGGCAGACGACGCCCGGCGTCATCGTCCCGTCCACATCCATCAGCAGGATGCGAATCTTCTTCGCGCGCCGCATCGCTTTTGCGGGAAATTCGATTTCACGGATCGGCATATTCGTTTCGCCGAAGAAACATCCTTCGGTCGCGTTACTCCCTCAGGATGACGATCCTGATCGGATCGTCAGAATAATTGCAGTGTCCACAGGTCGTGTATGTGTACCACGCCCTCGAGCCGCCCCCCGCTGTCCACCACGATCACCGACGTAATCTTCTTCTCTTCCATCAACCGCAATGCCGCCGCGGCCAGTTCCGTGCGCGGCAGCGTCACGGGTTTCTTCGTCATACAATCGATCGCGGCTAGATCCAGCACGTTCTGTTTGCGTCTTTGCATCACCCGCCGCAAATCGCCGTCCGTGATAATCCCCATCAGCTTGCCGTCCGGCTTGGTCACGGCCGTAAGCCCCAGGCCCTTGCGGCTCATTTCGTAAATCACGTCCGGCATCTTCGTGGTCGGCAGCACGCGCGGCAGGTCGTCGCCTTTATGCATCAGCGTTTCGATCCGGCGCAGCTTCTTTCCCAGCCGCCCGCCGGGATGCAGAGCCGCGAAATCATGCTCTTGAAAATCGCGCCGCTCGGCCAGCACCACGGCCAGCGCGTCACCCATCGCCAGCGCCGCCGCCGTGGACGAAGTCGGAGCGAGATTCAGCACGCACGCTTCTTCTTTCACGCTGATGTCCAGCACCACGTCGCTGGCCATCCCGAGCGGCGAATTCGCACGGGCGGTCAATGTGATCAGCGGAATTCCCAGCCGCTTCGCGGGCTCGATCAAGTCCACCAGCTCTTGAGTTTCGCCGCTCGATGAAATAGCCACCAGCACGTCCCCGGCGGCTAACATTCCCAGATCGCCGTGCAGCGCATCCGCGGCGTGCAGAAAAAGTGACGGCGTGCCCATGCTTGAAAACGTGGCCGCGACTTTTCGGCCGATCAGGCCCGATTTCCCGAGGCCGGTGACGACCGCGCGTCCTTTGCAACCATAGAGAATGTCCACCGCCTTCTCGAACCGCGCATCGAGTCGCTCCACCAGCCCCGCAATCGCCTCGGACTCGACCTGGAACACGCGCTTCGCACCTTCAATCGCAAGCTTCACTCGTTCTTCTCGACTCATCTTCCGCCATCCAATTCTCGGGCCAGGGCCGCGATTCGCAGAATTCGTTCTAGCATCGGTTGAAGCTTCTCCAGAGCGAGCGCGTTGGTGCCGTCCGAGAGCGCTTTCGCCGGATTGTCGTGAACCTCCAAAAACAGCCCGTCCGCCCCGATCGCCGTCCCCGCTCGCGCCAGCGGCTCGATAAACTCCGGTTGCCCGCCGCTCGATTTCCCTTCTCCTCCCGGCAACTGCACCGAATGCGTCACGTCGAAGACCACCGGATATCCCAGCTTGCGCATGATCGGAAACGACCGCATGTCCACCACTAGGTTTTGATAGCCAAAAGAGGTTCCCCGCTCGGTGAGAATAATCTTCTCGTTTCCCGTGCTCGCGACCTTTTCAGCGGCGTTCGCGATGTCCCACGGCGAAAGGAACTGGCCTTTCTTGATATTGGCCACGCGACCCGACCGGCCGATGGCGACCAGCAGGTCCGTCTGACGCGAGAGGAACGCTGGAATCTGCAGTACGTCGCAGACCTCCGCCGCCGGTGCGACATGCGAGACTTCGTGCACATCGGTTAAGATCGGCAACCCCGTGCTCTTCTTGATTTTAGCGAGAATGCAGAGGCCTTCCTTGAGCCCTGGCCCGCGAAAGGACGAAACGGATGATCGGTTGGCCTTGTCGTACGACGCCTTGAAGATCAGCGGTACTCTCACCGCCCCGGCAATCTCCCTCAGGCCTTCGGCCATGAACATGGCATGCGCCTCACTCTCGATCACGCACGGCCCCGCGATCAGGAACAGCGGCGCCTTCGCGCCAAACGCGATATTCCCTATGGAGAAGCTTACCGGCGATTTGGCCCCTGCCGATTCCATGGAAAGGATTACGTCCTCCTGATTACTTCTCAGCCTATTCGGCTTTGCACCCGTTTTCAACTTTCAATTCTGCCTCAAGTTCGTTCCCGGAGCGAATCTATCGCGCTAAGGCTCGGTTCTGCAAGCGGTTGGCGGATGCTAGTACTTACCACGCAATCACGTAGTACGGTACCAGCGCATTCGCCAATTCATCGCTCCCGAGACCCGGCGCGCTCAACAAAACTCGACGACGTCTTCTTCTCTTGCTATCGTTGTCGCGCCGTTACCCATTGCCAGGAGATAAACGTGAACGCGAATTTGCCGAAGGCCATCCTCGAGAGCGCTGACATCACCGCAATCTCCCAGTTGATTCTCCGCGAGCGCGAAAGCCGCGACCTGGCGCGATGGCAGCAGATGCGCGAGTGCTTCTGGCCCGACTCGCTGATCCGTGTGAGCTGGTTTCAGGGCAATGGCGCGGACTTCGTAACGGGCTCGATCGACATGGCCAGGCGCGGCATTCCTGCCAAGCACCGGCTTGCCCCCATCCTGGTTACCCTGTCCGGAGATCGCGCCATTGCGAGCTTGGCCGCCATCATTGACCTGCCGGTGAAATTGAAAGGCATCGAGGCTACGCTTTCGACGCACTCGCGGTTCATCTACCGGGCGGAAAGACGCAAAGACCTCTGGGGAATCCTCGGGTTTGACGCCATTTACATGCGCGACGAGCTCACGCCTGCTGTTCCCGGCGAATCCATATCAATTGATTCGAAAGAGGTTCAGTCCTTCCGGCCGTCGTATAGGCTACTTTCGTACTATCTCAAAAACCAGGGGTTCAGCATCGATTCCGACCTACCTGGAGTCGATCGTCCGGACCTGGTCGAGGCGCTGAACCGGGAAATCTTCGGTTGGGCGGGACTGCCCGTCCCCTCCTGAGGCCTTCCCGACGAACATAGTACTCTTGGCGGTTTCCGCAACCCATTGATAATTAATCGGATAATTTGTGCCCGCGAATGCCTCTATTGGGCTATACTGCTTTTGGAGTCAGTACCCTTTATGGCCGAGGAAATCGGCGCCTACGTGAAACCATAGGGGCTGGTACTGCATCGAAACACTATGAGCCAAAAACGAAAAGGATCGGGACGACTAGTACCCACCAGGCCGACGGGTGTCGAGTACCGCGTGAAATACGGAATCCACCTCGTGACCGAGGTCAAGCAGCACGGCCGGGGAGTCCGTCCAGCCCACTGGGCACGCTGCTCCGTGCGCTCCGCCACCGACCATCGCATTCCCAATGGCGCTTACTTCCTCCACGCGGATGAGGGTGGAGTCTTCCAGGTGAAGTCCACCGGCAAAGTCTGGCATTACCTCGCCGCCGCGTAGTTTTCAGCGCGCTAGGCCGACTGATATCGCCTGGAACTTCCTGCTATTTTGCGTGACCCGGCGGTATTTCTTTGTCTGGTCTCGCTGCCCTTTTCTCATGACTCTTTCTCTTCTTTTCTCGGCGCACTCCGTGCGTCTTCCGTAGGCTCTCTCGCGCTTTCAAACCACGAGATGCGAGCAAAATCTCCCCAAAGGGTTTATTATGGCGCCCGGCCGAACAGCTGGGCGCGGCCTGGATTTCTCCAACCACCGACGGAGGCAACATGAGAGTCATCGACGAAAATACAATCACCGATGCGGCGCTCGAGCAGATGTCGTCCACGCCGAATCAGCGCCTAAAGGAGATCATGGCGTCTCTCGTCCGCCACCTTCATGGCTTCGCGCGCGAAGTAGACCTCACCCCGGACGAGTGGCTGCAGGCAATCAAGTTTCTCACAGCAGTCGGCCAGAAGTGCACCGAGCATCGCCAGGAATTCATTCTTCTCTCCGACACGCTGGGCCTGAGCGCGCTCGTGAATGCCCTTCACGACAAACGCGGAACCGAATCCGCCACGAAGTCGAGTCTCCTCGGCCCGTTCTATCGCCACGACGCGCCGATGATGAAGCTCGGTGACTCCATTATTTCCAAGAGCAAGGGGACCGAAATCGCTTTCTACGGCCAGGTCGTGGATACGAACGGTAAAGGTATTCCCAACGCGCTCGTTCAAATTTGGGAGCCGGACGAGACCGGCAACTACGATCTTCAGCTCCACGATCCGTCGGAAATGGATCTGCGCGGATGCTTTCACTGCGATTCCGAAGGACGCTACTACTTCCGCGGTCTATGCCCCACGGGCTACATGATTCCCATGGACGGCCCCGTCGGCGACATGATCCGCGCCCAGAAGCGCCACGGCTACCGTCCGGCGCACATTCATTTCGTGATTGGCGCCCCTGGATATCGCGAGCTCGTCACCGCCCTGTACATCAATGGCGATCCCCATCTCGAGTCGGACACCGTTTTCGGCGTGAGCCAGTCACTCGTCGTCACAGTGAACAAGAAGGACGACAAGTCGCCGCTACCGCATCTCGCGAGCCTGCGCTACGACTTCAAGCTCGCCGCAACCAAGGACCAGACCTCCGGTCGCGTCGGCGCAGACCCGTCGCAGATCATCGGCAAAGCGGCGCATTGATTTTCCCGGGATCGCCGATCTCCCGATCGGCGCCGTT
>JARLGK010000157.1 GCA_031296075.1 Candidatus Acidiferrales bacterium | reverse complement strand
GCCCCGGCGCCGAGGTGGCCGACCGCGTCCGCGGGGAAGTCGAACGCGTCACCGAAACCGTGCGCACGGATCTGCAAGCAGCCCGGAATGACAATCTCACCGCGGCCCGGCAGACGCGGGAGGAAATCGCCGGTGCCGTGCGCGAGCTGGCCGAATCCCTCCAACAGCGCGTGGCCGAACTGCGTACCACTCTGGATTCCCGTCTCCAGCAAACGAGTGAAGCGAATCGTGCCGCAGCCGCCCAAAACCGGACCGAACTGCAGAACGCGCTGAAGGATTTCCGTGAAACGCTCGGAAAGCAACTGACCGATCTCACCACGCGCAACGAGGCCAAGCTCGAAGCGCTGCGGACGACGCTCGAAACGAAGCTGACGCAATTGCAGACCGACAACGAGGCCAAGCTGGAGCGCATCCGCCAGACGGTGGACGAGAAGCTGCACCAGACGCTCGAGCAGCGTCTCGGCGAGTCGTTCAAGCTGGTCAGCGAACGGCTCGAGCAGGTCCACACCGGCCTGGGCGAAATGAAATCGCTCGCCGTGGGTGTGGGTGACTTGAAAAAAATCCTTAGCAACGTCAGGACGCGCGGCACCTGGGGTGAAGTGCAGCTTGGCAACCTGCTCGAGCAAACGCTCACGCCCGAACAATTCGTGCGCAATTTCGCGCCGGACGAAAACCGCCCCGATCGCGTGGAATACGCGATCAAGTTACCCGGTCGCGATGTCGATGGCACACCCGTGTGGCTGCCGCTGGACTCCAAGTTTCCCAACGAAGAATATCAACGCCTGCTCGATGCGCAGGAGCGGGCCGATGTGGTGGCCGTCGAGGCGGCCAGCCTCGCGCTGGAACAAGGCATTCGCGCGGAAGCGAAAAAGATTTCCGAGAAGTACATCTGCCCTCCGACGACGACGGATTTCGCCATTCTGTTCCTGCCGACCGAGGGGCTTTTTGCCGAGGTATTGCGGCGGCCAGGTCTCAGCGAAACTCTGCAGCGAAACTACCGGGTCACCATCAGCGGCCCGACTACCCTGACTGCGCTACTCACCAGTTTACAAATGGGTTTCCGCACGCTGGCGATTGAGCAACGCTCCAGCGAAGTATGGAAGGTGCTCGGCGCGGTGAAAGCCGAGTTTGGAAAATTCGGAGAGACGCTGGACAAGGTTCAGAAGAAGCTCAACGAAGCCTCCCACACCATCGAAGACGCGCAACGCCGCTCCCGTGCCGTCGAGCGCAAGTTGCGCCCCGCGGACGAACTCCCGGTCAAGGAAGCCGCCGAATTACTCGGCCTGGACAACGGATCAGCCGCCGAAACCGGGCCCATCGAAGAAGCATAAGCTTCACGACCGCGCTTGCACTCCGCGCGTGATCTTCGTTGCATCCCGCCATGCGATTCCTCCCCACCCTCGCCGCTCTCCTCGCCCTCTGCACCGCTCCGCTCCACGCGGCGGATAATTTTCTCCCCGGCGTCAAACGCATCGTCTTCCTCGGCGACAGCATCACACACGCCGGAGGGTACGTGGAGAATTTCGACCTCTATCTGTTCGCCCGCCATCCGGAGCGAAAGTTCGAGGTCATCGACATCGGGCTCTCGAGCGAGACCGTTTCCGGGCTATCGGAGGAAGGCCACGCCGGCGGGAAGTTCCCGCGGCCCGACCTGCATGAGCGCCTCGACCGCGCGCTCCCGAAGACCAAGCCCGATCTCGTCTTTGCCTGTTACGGCATGAACGACGGCATCTATCTGCCATTCGACGAAGGACGCTTCGCCAAGTTCTGCGACGGGATGGAATGGTTGCATGACAAGGCGACCGCCGCCGGCGCGCAAATCATCCATCTTACTCCGCCGACGTTTCACGCCCTGGACGCGCGTCCCAAGCCGGGGCCCGATGGCAAGCCCCCGACTTCCATGCTCGGCGGCTACAATGAAGTGCTCGACCGCTATTCCGCATGGTTACTTGACCAGCGGGCCAAGGGCTGGCGCGTCATTGACATCCACGGACCGATGAATGCCTTCATCGAAAAACAGCGCCAGACGAACCCGGATTTCATCTTCGCCAAGGATGGCGTCCACCCGAACGCCGAAGGCCATGCTTTGATCGCCGATCAACTCATCGCCGGCCTTGTGCCGGGTGACGTCGCCTGGTGGCAGAAGTTCCAAGCGGATCTCGCGGCCAATCCGAATGGCGCGGAATTGCGGAAGCTCATCCACGACTACGTCCACGTCCTCGGCGACGCGTGGTTGAGCGACATCGGGCACAAACGCCCCGGCGTGAACCCCGGCCTGCCGTTGCCCGAGGCCCAGGCGCGCGCCGCAGAGCTGGAAGGAAAAATCCGCGTCCTCGTCGCGGAACTGCACCTGTAGATTCCCGGTTCACCGCTTTCCCGCTTGCCGCATTTCGCGGAGGAAGACAGTTTTGCGCTCCCCACGATGAAAGCCTTTCGCCTGAACCGCCTCTTCAACGCAAAATCCAACCGCTGTTTCGACGTCGCGATCGATCACGGCTTTTTCAACG
>JARLGK010000156.1 GCA_031296075.1 Candidatus Acidiferrales bacterium | reverse complement strand
GGTCCGCCGGGCGCGGGCAAGACCATGCTCGCGAAGCGCATCCCCACGATTCTGCCGCCGCTTTCGCTCGAGGAAGCCATCGAGACGACGCGCATCCACAGCGTCGCCGGCGTGCTCGAGGATGCGCGCGGTCTGGTGGGCACGCGGCCGTTCCGTTCGCCGCATCACACCATCAGCGATGCAGGCTTGATCGGCGGCGGCGCGGTGCCGCGGCCGGGAGAAGTTTCGCTCGGGCACAATGGCGTGCTGTTTCTCGACGAGCTGCCTGAATTCCAGCGCAACGTGCTCGAGGTAATGCGCCAGCCGCTCGAAGACGGATGCGTGACCATCGCGCGCGCCGCCATCTCCGTCAGCTTCCCCTCGCGGTTCATGCTGGCCGCGGCGATGAACCCGTGCCCGTGCGGATTCTTTGGCGACGCCACGCGCGAATGTCATTGCTCGCCACCGCAGATACAGCGCTACGTTTCGAAAATCTCTGGGCCGCTGCTCGACCGCATCGACATTCACATCGAAGTGCCGGCGGTGAAATACAAGGAATTGCGCGGCGACACGGAAATCGAGAGTTCGGCGAGCGTGCGCGAGCGCGTCCTGCGGGCGCGGCAGATTCAGGCGGAACGCTACAAAGGCGAGAAGAGTCTTTACGCCAACGCCCAGATGCCTCCGAAGCTGATCCGGAAACATTGCGCGATTTCCGCCGACGGTGAAAAGCTCCTTGAGACAGCCATCCAGCGACTCGGCCTTTCCGCGCGCGCCCACGACCGCATCCTCAAGGTTTCGCGCACGATTGCCGACCTCGAAGGCGCGCCCTCGATCGAGCCCAAGCATTTGAGCGAAGCCATTCAGTACCGCACGCTGGACCGCACGTATTGGGCCTGAAACGAAGCGGGTTCCAGTACACTGTCGTCTAGCTGATTGACTGCCACGCCGCCGCTGTGATACGCATACAGGGCATTTTTATTGGGGTTTTCTCTCTGGGCTCAATGGCGGCTCCAAATCAACGTCTCGAAGTCACGCTGGACACGCAGCTGGAAAGCGTGGACCTCGCTGAAAACATTGTGACGCGCGTCGCCGAAGCCGCTGGCTTTGGAGAGGACGACCTGCACAAACTCGGAATGGCCGTGCGCGAGGGTGTGATCAACGCCTACAATTACGG
This sequence comes from Candidatus Acidiferrales bacterium, assembly GCA_031296075.1. Taxonomy (GTDB): domain Bacteria; phylum Acidobacteriota; class Terriglobia; order Acidiferrales; family UBA7541; genus Palsa-295. Next base: position 26,952 of record JARLGK010000156.1, on the reverse strand, counting down.
CAACTGCCAGGACCGGCGGAAAAAGATTGTGCTGGCGGTCGAGTTCGAGCCGGAGACGATGATTGTCCACGTCGTGGACGAAGGATGCGGTTTCGAGTTGTCCGAGGTGGCCGATCCGCTGGCCGAGGAAAACCTGCTGCGCACGTCAGGGCGTGGGATTTTTCTGATGCGCGCATTCATGGATGATCTGGCCGTGCGGAAGGGGCCTACCGGGGGCGCCGACCTTGTCATGTACAAGAAACTGCCGCATCATGTTTCCGGCAACGGGCAGTCGCAGGCAGAGTAGAATCTTTTTGAGAGGTATCCGTGTCCTTACGAGGAACGTGCCGTGAAGTGGAAGACATCGCCATCGTCGATTTCAGCGGCAAGATCACGCTTGGCGAAGGCAGCGCAACCCTGCGAACGATGGTGCGCGAACTCGTTGGGAAGGGCCACCGCAAGATCCTGCTGAATTTGGGCGATGTGGACTATATCGACAGCTCCGGCATCGGCGAGTTGGTCGGCGCCTACACAACCGTCCGGGGCGCGAGCGGCGAGTTGAAGCTGGTTCATCTCACCAAGCGCGTCCACGACCTGATTCAGATTACGCGGCTCTTTACCGTCTTCGACGTGCAAGCGGACGAGCCCGCCGCCATCCGAAGTTTCCGCTCACCCGCCTAGGAAAACCTGCTCGCGGTTGCCGGATTTGAAATCTGTTTCCGCATACGTATTGCAATCCATTCATTCCCTTCAAGTTCTGGACACCGAATTCGGTTTGTGCAAAAATCCCGCCGCCGAGGCGGTCTTGTGCTTTCGGATGGAGGTAGGAGTCCCGCGTTGCGCGGGTTTCTTCGCGCCGCCAGCCGGTGTTGCGAGGGCCAGAATCGGGACATCAATCGCAGAGGAGTGGTCACGTTGGCTCGAGAACAGGGTGTGGTGAAATGGTTTAACGCGTCCAAGGGGTTCGGGTTCATTCAACGTCAATCGGGAGAGGACGTCTTCGTTCACTTCTCCGCCATCGAAATGGATGGATACAAATCGCTGAACGAAGGACAGCTTGTGGAGTTCGAGGTCCGCCAGGGCCCCAAGGGCATGCAAGCCGAGCAGGTCACCAAGGTATAGCGCGGATCTTACCGGAGCCCCGTTTCGCGGCGCCGAGGCGGGGCCTTTCTGCGGGCGAACGTGTGGCGGGCGGTAGCGCGAACTGTGGAGGCGCGCGCGCCTGGGCGAGAATTCGTTCGCGGCCCGGTTGTGTGATACGATCCGAAATCAGAGAACTTCCTCAGGAGCGCGGCATTGGCGCAGCATATTTCCCGCAGGGAACTGAAAAAGGATGAGGTGCGCGAGACCTTCGCGCATGGCGCAGAGGCCGTGCTGTCGCACCAGCAACTGACCTTGTACCTGCTGATTGCCGCGGTGGTGGTGGCCGCGGGTATTTTTGGATGGAGGGAGTACGCGGAGCGCCAGACGGTGAAGGCGTTCGCGGCCTTCGACGACGCGATGAAGGTTTTTCAGGCGCCTGTGGGCGCGCCGCCGGCTCCGGGCGAAGTCGCGTATCCGGATGCGAGCAAGAAATTCGCGGAGGCGCAGCAGAAATTTTCCGATGTGGCGTCGAAGTACCCGCGCACGCGCGCGGGCGAACTGGCGCGCTACTACGCCGGGCTGAGTTTTGAGAAACTCGACAAAAATGCGGAAGCTAAGGAGTCGCTCCAGAAGTCTGCGAACAGCGGCGGCGACGAAGAAGTAGCGGCCATGGCGCGCTTTGAGCTCGCGGGCCTGGAAGATCGCACGGGCCAGGGTGACGAAGCCGAGAAGCTGTATCAGCAGCTCATCGCGAAGCCGACAGTGTTGGTTCCGAAGCCGATGGTGATGCTGGCGCTGGCCGAGCACGATTTCGCGAAAAAACCCGCCGAAGCGACCAAGCTTTACGAGCAGATCAAGGCCGACTATCCGGACACGCCGATCGCCGAAGCCGCGGACCAGGCTCTCGCGTTGTTGCCCGGCAAATCCTGATCCGCCCTCCCGATTTATTGCTTTTTTCGTGATCGCGCTTTCGGAGAGTTGCGTCGCGGTTTTTTTGAAGATCGCGGTGCGACGAGAAGATGGCTTCCCTTCACAAGCTCCGCGATTTCCTTCCAGTTAAGTGGCGCTGCGTAAACGCGCAGCGTGACCCATCCGTGCTTGCCGATGTAGGGCGTGTGAAGAAAGCGCGAGTCGTTCAGGAAAATGCCCTGCAATAGCTTTCCGACGTTGATGCAGATGCCGAGCTCGCCCTTGTAGGTTTCGAGCACCGCGAAAATCCTTCCGCCACGCACGCGAAAGGTGGGATGACCGAAGCTGACGGTTTCTTCGGCGTCGGGCAGAGCGAGACAGACTTTGCGGAGCTTCTTCAGAATTTCCGCTTCGGAAATCATGGGTGGATCATAGCAGGTTCGCGATTGTGCGATTGCCCGGGCGGGCCACGGCTAAAGCCGTTTCCCGATGATGGCGTGTTTCGTGGGGCTGAAGCCCCACGCTTCCACCGTAGCGGTCGAAGACGCCGTTGCAATAGAATGACTGCGATGGAGCTTGCATCCTACGCGATGGATGTGCGGCGGACGCGCGGGCGGCGCTATCCGGAAGCGCAGCATCCCTACCGCAACGACTACGCCCGCGACCGCGACCGCGTGATTCACTCGCGCGCGTTTCGCCGGCTTGAGGCGAAGACGCAAGTCTTCACCATGCGTTTCTCCGACCATTTTCGCAACCGGCTCACGCACACGCTGGAAGTGGCGCAGATCGCGCGCACGGTGGCGGGCGCGCTTCGAATCAACACCGATCTTGCCGAGGCTCTCGCGCTGGTCCACGACATCGGCCACCCGCCCTTCGGACACGCCGGAGAAAGGCGGCTGGACGCGCGCATGCGCGAACACGGCGAGCACTTCGATCACAATCTTCATGCGCTGCGGATCGTCGAGCAGTTCGAGCAGCGCTACCTGGATTTTCCAGGACTGAATCTTACGTTTGAGGTGCGCGAGGGAATCGTGAAACATTCGCGGGACTATGTCGCGGCGGAGTTCCCCGCGCTTAGTGAATATCTGCTCGGAGAGCGCCCGCCGCTCGAAGCGCAGATCATCGACCTCGTGGACGAAGTCGCGTACAACACCGCCGATCTTGACGACGCTTTTGAAGCGCGCGTTCTCGATTTCGATCAGCTCCGCACGGAGGTGCCGGTGTTCGCGGCAGCCTATGACGGCGTGGACCGGCGCCATTCCGAGGGGCTTCGGAAATTGAAATTCAACGAGGCGCTCAAGCGCATCCTCGACCGTCTCGTGACCGACTTGATCGAGAATACTCGTCGGCAAGTGGAAGCCAGCGGAGTGGAAACTGTCGAGGATGTGCGCCGGCAGGAGAAGAGACTCGTCGGATTTACTTCCGACGTAGCCGGGGAATGCGCCAGCCTGAAGCGCTTTCTCATGTCGCGCGTCTATTCTGATCCCGCGATCGTCGAGGACCGCGAGCGTTCGGTGGCTGCGCTCGATGACCTGTTCAGTTTCTTTCAGGATCATCCGGAGCGGATGCCCAAACATTATGCCGATCTGGCTCAACGCGAGCCGCGCCATCGAATCGTCTGCGACTATATCGCCGGGATGACGGACCATTTCCTACTGCGCCAGTGCCGCGAATTTCTGGACGCCTCTCCGCCGAAGCCCCGCTAGAACGGCGGCGTGGTTGTCCATCTGGTGACAGCCGGGACACCTTCGTGGGTGGCTTCCTTGACATGGGAAGCAACGGACTTATAATGGCGTTGAGCTTCAAAGATCACAGGGAATTTCAATGTTTCTAGATATCAACGAACTCGCCGCCCGCAAGAGCCGCATCCGGAAGAGCTATGCCCCGGGGACGCTGGATTTCCATTCGGGTGAATTCCGGCAGGTAGAGCCGCTGGAAGTCCGTGCAACGGCGGAACTTGTGGAGGGTCAGATCCGCGTCTGCGGCAACCTTCATACGCGGATTGAGTTGGTGTGTGCGCGCTGCCTGGACACCGTGATCGAAGAAATTAGCCGCGATTATGACCTTTTCTACCGCCCGATGACTTCAATGTCGCCGGAAGAAGAATTCCAGCTGAATCTAGATGATACAGAGATGGCCTTCTTCGAAGGCGACGGGCTGTTTCTCGCCGACGTGCTCGCGGAACAGGTGAATTTGGCGCTCCCCATGAAGGTGATCTGCTCGAGCGACTGCCGCGGGCTTTGTCCCCATTGCGGCGCCAACCTGAACAACGAAGAATGCCGCTGCGAAAAGAACGGTTCCGACTCCCGGCTCGCCCCACTCGCCCGGCTGAAGCAGGACTGGTTCAAAAAGCAATAAAACGCTACACTGTGTGTTTCCATTCAGGCCGTACTGAGTAGGGGCCTGTCACGAGGAGCAGGAATGCCTAATCCAAAGCGACGACACTCCAAGAGGCGCACATCCACGCGGCGCGCCCACGACCATCTTTACCTGCCTATCTTGGGCGAATGTCCGCATTGCCACGAAAAGAAGCTGCCCCACCGGGCGTGCCTCAAGTGCGGATACTATAATGGTCGTGAAGTGATTGACACCGCGGCCAAGACGGCCTAACTTTCCCTCGCCTGCTGTACCAAGTTGGTACCGATATGACCACCATTGCCCTGGATGCCATGGGGGGCGACCATGCGCCTCGCGTAGAAGTCGAAGGAGCGATCCTCGCGGCGCGAGAGCTAGGCGTGCGCGTGCTGCTTGTCGGCGTGGAGGCCACCGTCCGTCATGAGCTGGATCGGCACAAGGTGCGCGGCTTACCGATTGAAATCGTGAACGCGACGGACGTGATCACCATGACCGATTCGCCGTCGCACGCATTCCGGCGAAAGAAAGAAAGTTCGCTGCATGTTGCCGCGCGCCTGGTTCGCGACGGCCAGGCCGAAGCGCTGGTAAGCGCCGGCAACACGGGCGCGGTGATGACGATTGCGCGGTTCGTGATCGGCACCCTGCCCTCGGTGGACCGCCCGGCGCTCGCCGCCGCTTTTCCGAACATGAAGGAAAAGATATCGGTAATTCTGGACGTCGGCGCGAATGTGGATTCCAAGCCGGCGCAGATCGAGCAGTTCGCCGTGATGGGTGAAATTTATTATCGCGCGATCTGGGGCGTGAAACGGCCGCGCATCGCGCTGCTTTCCATCGGCGAGGAAGAAGCCAAAGGCAACGAGCTCACGCGCGAGGCAGCAATCCTTCTGAAGCAATTGCCGCTCAATTTTGTGGGCAACGTCGAGGGCCGCGACGTGTTTCGCGGCAACGTGGACGTGGTCGTTTGCGACGGCTTCATCGGCAATATCGCGCTCAAGCTCAGCGAGGGTCTGGTCGAGCACATCGGCGGAATGCTCAAGAAGGCGATCAAGAGCAGCCTGAGATCTCAAATCGGCTACGCGCTTTCCAAGCGTGCATTTGATGAATTTCGCAAGCGCACCGACTACTCGGAAACGGGCGGAGCGCCGCTGCTCGGAGTTCGCGGCATCACCGTGATCGGACACGGCCGCTCGAATCCAAACGCGATCAAGAATGCCATACGTGTTGCCGCCGAACTCTGCCGTGCGCGCGTGAACGAGAAAATTGAACAGGAGCTTTCATCTGCCGCCGCCGTCCCCGCCCGCGGCTGAACCGGAAGGAACCCGTAACCAATATGAGCAAGCTTGCATTCCTCTTTCCCGGCCAGGCCTCGCAGTATCCCGGCATGGGCAAGGATCTCGCCGCGAATTTCGCGGAATCGCGCGCCGTGTTTGCAGAAGCGGACGCCGCGCTGGGCTTTTCGCTTTCGCAACTTTGTTTCGAGGGTTCCGAGGACGCGCTCAAGCTGACGGAAAACACGCAGCCGGCGATCCTGACTGTTTCCGTCGCGGCCTATCGCGCGCTGGCGGCGCGAGGAATCGAGCCGGATTTCGCGGCGGGGCACAGCCTGGGCGAATATTCGGCGCTGGTCGCCGCAGGGGCGCTCGAATTCTCCGATGCCGTGAAGCTGGTCCGACAGCGCGGGCGTTACATGCAGGAAGCGGTGCCCGCGGGCGAAGGCGCGATGGCGGCGATTCTGGGCCTTTCTCCGGCGGACGTGGCCGAAGTCTGCAGGAAGGCGGCTGACGGCGAAGTGGTTTCACCCGCAAATTTGAATTCGCCGGAGCAAACCGTGATCGCCGGAAACGCGGCGGCGGTGAAACGCTCCGTGGAAATCGCCTCGCAAGCTGGCGCCAAGCGCGCCGTGATCCTGGCCGTTTCAGCGCCCTTTCATTGCGCGCTGCTGATGCCAGCGCAAAAACGCCTGGAGGTGGACCTGCGCGCCACCAAGTTCAATAATCTGCGATTTCCGCTGGTTACCAACGCGGACGCCGAGACCATCGCTTCGGGTGACGAGGCGCGCGAATCGCTGATCCGACAGGTCACGATGCCCGTCCGCTGGCTCGAGTCGGTGCGTGAGATGATTGAGCAGGGCGTCAACATCTTCGTCGAGGTCGGGCCGGGCAAAGTGCTCTCCGGACTGCTGAGGCAGATCGATCGCTCCGTGCGTTGCTTCAATGTCGAAGATGCCGCAAGCCTGCAGGCCACGCTCGACAAGATCGCCCAGGCGCGCGCCGAAACGCCGGAAAGCTAGCGGAATGTTTTCGCTCAAGGACAAAGTCGCTCTCGTCACCGGCGCTTCGCAGGGAATCGGCCGGGCCACGTCGCTCGCGCTGGCCGAAGCCGGCGCCAAGGTTGCCGTCGCCGCGCGCAACGCGGATAAGCTCGCGTCGCTCGTCGCCGAAATCGAGGCCGCCGGAGGCGAGGCGCTCGCCGTGCCCATGGACGTCGCGGATGCCGCGCAGGTGAAGGCTGGATTTCAGCAGGCGCTCGCGAAGTTCGGCAGGCTCGACATCCTGGTGAACAACGCCGCGATCACGCGCGACACGCTCGCGCTGCGCATGAAACTCGAGGATTGGGACGCCGTGCTGCGAACGAATCTCACCGGCGCGCATCTTTGCATTCAGCAGGCGCTCGGCGCCATGCTCAAGCAGCGCTCCGGCCGCATCATCAACCTCAGCTCGGTGGTGGCCGAAACCGGCAACGCGGGGCAAGCGAACTACGTGGCGTCGAAGGCCGGCCTGATCGGCCTCACGCGCGCGATTGCCGTTGAAGTCGCTTCGCGAAGCATTACGGTCAACGCCGTCGCGCCCGGCTTCATCGAAACGCCGATGACCGATCCGCTCTCGCAGGAATTAAAAGACAAAATGAAGGCGATGATCCCGCTCGGCAGATTCGGCCAGGACCGCGAAATCGCCGCCGCCATCGTGTTCCTGGCGAGCGACGAAGCGGGTTACATCACCGGGCAAGTTCTCGGCGTCAACGGCGGCCTGCACGCGGGGTAGTGGCTGGCCGCGACTTAGGGCTGTTGTTGCATTCGATTATTGCCGCGCGTAAGGTTGACCCGGCGATAGGCCCCGCATAGAATGGGCAGGTCAAGTGCGGGCGCAACTCTCCTGCGTGCAGCCCAAGGTCCCAGATCGTCGATATCGGAGGAACAATCAGAATGGCCAGCGTCGAAGAGCGCGTGAAGCAGATCATTGTCGAGCAGCTCGGTGTGGATGAAGGCGAAGTGACTTCCAGCGCTTCGTTTGTGGACGACCTCGGCGCCGACTCGCTGGACACGGTCGAGCTGGTTATGGCCTTCGAGGAAGCGTTCGGTATCGAAATTCCCGATGAAGATGCCGAGAAGATTGCCACGGTGAAGGACGCGACCGAGTATATCGACAAACATTCCAAGGGGAAGTAGGCAATCCCGCCGGTCGTCCCAGCCTGAACAGGAGAAGTTCCCTTTGAACCGCCGAGTGGTCGTGACGGGCGTTGGGCTTGTCTGTGGTTGCGGTATCGGAACCGACGAGGTCTGGCGCAATCTTCTTGCCGGAAAGAGCGGCATTGGTCCGGTCACGCACTTTGATGCGACGGGGTTCGACTGCCGCATCGCCGGAGAAGTGAAGGGCTTCGATCCGCTGAACTGGGTCGAAAGAAAAGAGCTGAAGAAGATGGGGCGTTTTATTCAGCTCGCCATGGCTGCTTCCGATTTCGCGATGACCATGGCCGGGCTTGAGATCACGCCCGAGATCGCGAACGGCGCCGGCGTCTACATCGGATCAGGCATAGGCGGGTTCGACGTAATCGAGCGGGAGCACTCGAAGTATCTGCAGGGCGGTCCAGGAAAGATTTCTCCGTTTTTCATTCCCTCGGCGATCGTAAATCTCGCGGCGGGTAATGTATCGATACGCTATGGCGCCAAAGGCCCCAATTCGGCTACGGCGACGGCGTGCTCGGCGTCGGCACACGCCTTGGGCGACGCTTTCAAAATCATTCAACGGGGCGATGCGGAAGTGATGATCGCGGGCGGATCGGAAGCGGCAATCACGCCGATGGGCATAGGCGGTTTCGCGGCGATGCGCGCGCTTTCCACGCGCAACGACGATCCTGAACGCGCCAGCCGGCCGTTTGACGCGCAGCGCGAGGGTTTCGTGGTTGGCGAAGGCTCGGGCATGCTGATCCTCGAAGCGCTCGAATTCGCGGAGCGCCGCGGCGCAAAAATCATCGCCGAAATCACCGGCTACGGAATGTCCGGCGACGCGTACCACATCACGCAGCCAGCCGAGGGAGGAGATGGCGGCTATCGCTCTTCGCTCGCGGCGATCAAGGATGCGAAGATCACGCCAGACGATGTCGGCTACGTCAACGCGCACGGGACTTCGACACCCATGGGCGACTCGATTGAGACGGCCGCGCTCAAGCGCGTCTTCGGCGACCGCGCCAAAAAAGTTCCCATCAGCTCGACGAAGTCTATGACCGGGCACCTGCTCGGCGGAGCGGGCGGGCTTGAGGCGGGCGTCAGCGTCCTGGCGCTGCGCGATCAGATTCTTCCGCCGACGATCAACCAGGAGACTCCCGATCCCGCGTGCGACCTCGACTACGTTCCGAATCACGCGCGCAAAGCCGAAGTGACCTACGCGCTCTCGAATTCTTTCGGTTTCGGCGGGACCAACGCCTCGCTGCTCTTCAAGCGCTGGGGAGGCCGTTAATCGTGAAAATCGGTGTCTGCATCAAGCAAGTTCCCGCGAAGGACTCGCCCTTGGCGATCGCCGGTGACGGCGCGTGGATTCGCGAAGCCGACATCGGATTTGAAACCAACGAGCCGGACGGATTCGCGCTCGAAGAAGCGTTGCGCCTGAAAGAAAAGCACGGCGGCGAAGTCGTGGCGATCTCGATGGGTCCGGAGCGCGCCAAGCAAACCATCAAGGAAGCGCTTGCCAAGGGCGCCGAACGCGGCATCCACATCTCCGATCCTGATTTCTACAAGCTCGATCCGCTCACCTCGGCCCGCTCGCTCGCGGCCGCCATCCAGGGCGAGAATTTCGATCTGATTCTCACCGGACTTCAAAGTGACGACCAGGGCTTTGGCCAGACCGGCGTGCTGCTCGCCGAATTGCTCGGAAGGCCGCATGCGACGATTATCATGGCCATCGAGGTCACAGGTGAACGCATGAAGCTGAAGCGCGAGCTCGAGGCAGGGTGGTTTCAGTGGGTCGAGCTGCCGCTGCCGGCTGTGATCACGATTCAATCCGGAATCAACAAGCCGCGTTACGCCACGCTCAAGGGCATCATGGCCGCCAAGAAGAAAGAGATCGCGACGGTCGAGCGGTCGTCGCTGGGCGTCCCGGACGCGCGCACACAGCAGGTCGAGCGCATCTACGTCCCGCAGAAAACGAAGAAGACGGAGTTCATCACGGGTTCGCCGAAAGAGGCCGCGGCGAAGTTAATCGAGAAGCTGCGCCACGAAGCGCGGGTGCTCTAGATCATGAAAATTCTCTTCATCACCGAGCAGCGCGACGCCAAGTGGAACAAGGTCAGCTTCGAGACCCTCGCGGCGGCGCAGCAAATTGCCTGGCAGACAAAAGCGACGCTTTCGGGCGCAGTCGTTGGCAAAGGCGTTGCCGCGCTCGCCGACGAGCTGGCCAGCTATCAGCTCGACGAAGTCCTTCTCATCGAGCACGACTTGCTCGGGCAATATACGCCCGATGGGTTTTCCATCGCGCTCCGCCAGGTGATTGAAAGCGCGAAGCCGGACCTCGTGTTGCTGCCGCACACCTATCAGGTTCGCGATTTTGCGCCCAAGCTCGCCGCGTCCATGCAAAAAGGCGTGATTGGAGATTGCATCGGCTATCGCTATGAAAACGGGAAGTTCATTTTCGTCCGCCAGATGTTCCAGGGCCGCACGGCGGCGGACGTTGCATTCGCGGGCGAGCCACCGTGGATCGCGTCGCTCCAGACGGGAGCATTTCGCGCGGACCTGGCCGCGAAACACTCCGGCGGCAAGGCGCCCGTGAAGCCCGCGAGTGTAGACTTGAAGCCGGAACAGATTCGCACCAAGCCCCTGGAGCTTTTCCGTGAAGCAAAGCAAGCCGTGGACCTGACGCAGGCTCCCATACTTGTTTCCGTGGGACGCGGCATTAAGGCGCCGGAAAATATCCCCATGGCCGAAAAACTGGCGAAGCTGATGGGCGGAGAAATTTCCGCGTCGCGGCCGATCTGCGATGAAGGCTGGCTCCCGATGGACCGGCAAATAGGCAGCTCGGGCCAGACCGTGGTGCCGAAGCTCTACCTCGCGCTGGGAATCAGCGGAGCGATTCAGCACGTAGTAGGAATGAAGGGCTCGCGCACCATCGCCGCGATCAACAAGGACGCCAACGCGCCGATTTTCGAGGTCGCGGACTATGGCATCGTCGGCGATCTCTTCGAGATCGTCCCCGCCATGATCGAAGAACTCGAGAAAACCAAGACAAGCTGACAATCGCGGCCAAGCAAGGGCACAAGGTTTGCTTTTCCGTAGGGGCGTAGCACCGCTACGCCCGGCACAGATTCTTGGCGATACTGGGCCACCCATCTCGATCTTCGGCCCGCACGGCGTACCGCGTCACAAGAAAGAAAAGTCTCAAACGCAAGACGAATGGAATGGTGAATTCCTGCCAAGCATTCGCACCGGGCGTAGCAGTGCTACGCCCCTACAAATGCTCTCCGGAAATGGAAATTGCGATGGATCGCGGAGCGAACGTAGTAAGGTTCAGCCCGCGTTCTTCAGTTTCAGACGGCTCTTGTTTTCTTCGAGGAAACTCCGAAGGTCGTCCGACTTGTCGAGCAGCCGAACCCACTGCTCGTAGTAGAGCGTGACCGGAAATCGCCCGAGTCCGTAAACGCTTACGCCGCCCTTTTCGCCGACCCGGAACTCGAGGCTGCCTTTCGGTCTCGAGCTGGTCTGCTTTTCAAGTTCTGCGATGCGAGCCAGCAACTCTTCTTTGGTTGGTTCCGACATGTGGTCACTCCGTGTGGATTTGCGTGACGGAATGATACCAGTTCAAGGCGAGGCTGGCGAACCTGGACAGCGTGTCAATTGGAGGGAGCGGGCGAATTCGCGGTTGAGCTTGTGATTCTGCGGACGGATTGGATGACGCGATTTATCTCTGACTGGGAAATATCAGGAGCGCTTCCGCCGGGCTGCTGAAAAACCATCACTTCGATGCCCCCATCATTGGAATACAGATCATCGATAACCTTGAACGGACGTCCCTTTGGGTTTTCGAATTGAAAGCCCTCGAAACCCGGAGACTGAATTTGGAAAATCCCCGAGTCAGCTTTGGGCATGGATATCGCTTTGATCAGGATTAGCATTTGTTCGGCTATGGCCTGCTTTCTAGAGACAAACGGCGTAATTTCTGAGGGCGTTGTTTGAAGCATCTTTCGGTGGAAACCATAGTCAGATTCAAATGCGTCGTCGCCATAGAGCTGTCTAAAGCCTTGGGCATCAAGATTGTTGTACTTCATGATCAATTTCACAAAATCCTTCGGCGGAAACGTCGAGAACCAAAACACGTTTCCCGACCGGAACGCGGTTAACTGGATTGATCCTGTGGTTCTACTCTTCTGGTCGTCGACGTCATCCCACGGAAGCTCAACGTCATATCCGAAGTACGAGGCCGTCTTGTGTCGAACGCTGGAAACTGATTGGTCTGTGAGGAGTACAGGAATCCTTTTCACTTCCGGGAGATTCCGAAATTGATAACGCACCATTAAGGCGCTAATCGTTTGCACGCCAAACAACGCCACATAGACCCCCACCACGATGATCGCAGTCCCCAATGCGATAAGGATGCGCTTCCATTTGGACATGAGATCCGTCAATTAATCTCGGAATACGAACTCCAGCTCGACCCCGGCGACGGCGATGATGTCGCCAGACTTCAGAATGGTCGGGTGTGCGATCGGCACGCCGTTGACGCTAGGTACTTTGTCGGCCGCGCCGATGTAGTAGGTCTGATCGTCGCGGCGCGTGATCTGCGCGGCGGCCTTGGGCGCGAACCAGCCTTTGAGTTTTACCGTTGCCATGCTCGATTTGCCCACTACGGTGAGCTTGTCGTTGAGCGAGTATTCGCGCTGATTTGTCCGGCCTTTTCGGACCACGAGCGTGGGAATTTTTAATCGCGCCGGTGAAACCTGCGCGCTTTCGCCGACGGCCGCGACCTTCTGAAGAAATTCGCGCCGCTCCTTGGTGTCGAGCATCACGGTCTCGTTGATCTTCGGCGCCGCCGGTTTCGAACCGCCGTTTCCGGATGTAAAACCGTCGAGATCGCGCGATTCGGAGACCACGATCGTGTGCTTGCCGATGCCAACCGAATCGCCGGGCTTGAGCGTCACCATTTTCACGCGCTGCCCGTTGACGAACGTTCCGTTCATGCTGCCAAAATCCTCGAGCATCAGCCGCCCTTCTTCGTTGAAGACGCGGGCGTGGTAGTGCGAGACTGCGGGATTGTCGATCACCAGGACGTTCTCCGGCGAGCGCCCGATGCTCACTTCCTTCGAGCCAACCGCCATTTCCTTCAGCACCGAGTTTTCGAACTTGAGTACCAACTTTGGCATTTCAGCCCTCCGAGAATGACTCATTTCAAGAAATCGAAATTTGCGGCCCTAGGCCGAATTCTTGAACCACTTGCCGATGCGCGCGAAGGCGCCCACCGGCTTGGCCGCGTGGCGCAGCACGATCACCGTCACGTTGTCTCCGCCGCCGGCCTGCTTCGCGAGATCCACCAGCCGGCCCGCTGCTTCCTGCGCGTTAGCGCATTCGCCAAGCACGGCGGCGATCTGCGCGTCGGAAAGTTCGCGCGTGAGCCCGTCTGAGCAAAGCAGGATTGTGTCGCCCTCAATCACCAGCTCTTCGCTTACGTCTACTTCCACTGCGGCATCTATGCCGAGCGCGCGGACGAGCACGTTCTGCATCGTGCTGCTGCCGGCTTCCTCCGCGGTCATCTTTCCGCGGCGCACCTGCTCGGCGACAAAAGAATGGTCCTGCGTGAGCTGCTCGAGCTCTCCACCGCGCAGGCGATAGATCCGGCTGTCCCCGACGTGCGCCACGCTCATGCGTTCGTCGGCGAATCTAACCGCGACGACCGTGGCGCCCATGCCTCGCTGCCCGGCGCCCTGCTGCGCGGCGCGGTAAACGACTTCATTCGCCAGTCGAATGGCGCTCGCCAGGCGATTGGACGCGCCGCAGATTCCCTGGATGTTCTCGCCGGCGAAGGGCAACGACGGATTAGCCTCCGCCTCGCGGCAGTGCTCGAGCACCGTGTCCACGGTTATCCGGCTGGCGACTTCGCCAGACTCGAGTCCTCCCATCCCGTCAGAGAGGACGAAGAGACTCATCTCCGGCGCGACGCGGTAGCTGTCCTCGTTGTTTTCGCGGACGCATCCCGTGTCGCTCTGCGCGCCGAATTCGATTTCCGTCGCCATTCGTGCCTCTAGCCTCACGATCCTAGTTCGAACCCTGCCGCCCATTTCCAAGGGGATTCTTCACCAGACGAACGCCGGCAAAACCCTGCGTCTTGAGCCATTCCATGGCGCTCCCGACGCGCTCGGGGCCGAATGGGCCCGTGAAAACCACAAAGAACTCGCCGGTCGCGTTGTGGCGCGGTATCACCACGACCGGCAGCCCGAGGTCCTCGATTTTCTTCGCCGTAATCTGGGCGCGTTCTTCCTGTTCGAATCGCCCGATCCACAAATAGCTAGGGGTATGGTCGTTCACGGGAGGTTCGGCGACTGGCTCGGTCTCGCCGAAAGCCTTGTCTGCGCGCCTCTGCACTTCCTGGCGCGCAGCATCGCGCACAGGCATTTGAGATTTCGCTGGCGCCGTTTCGCGCGCCTCCGCGGCCTTTGAGGACGCGCGCTTCACCGGAGCAGTCGTTTCCGGCTTCGCTTCCACTGGTGTGTTCGCAGCGGATTTTTCTTCGACGGGCGCCGCAGCTGCGGCCTGCACGTCAGCAGGTTGCGCAGCTGCGGTATCGAGCGCAAAGTCGGGAGGCACCGGCGCCGGCAGCGAAGCCGGCGGCGGAAGCTGTTCGGCCGCCTGCATGACTTGCAACGAATGCCATCCCGCGAAGCCGCCGATAATCAGCAAGGCTCCCAGCAGGATCCATGCGACCGGTGACGTGCGCTTCGGTGCGTCCGCGGACGGATGCAAGAGTTGAGACGGTATCGCGGCGTGGCTCGAGTAGTGCGGTAAGGCAGGCACGGCAGCCTGCGCCATCGGCGGCGCGCCCGGCGCACGCAGCGCGGCTTCGAGATCGCCCACGGATTGAAAGCGCTTCGGCGGTTCCTTTTCGAGACACTTCAAGATTGCGCGTTCGATCGAAACAGGGACCGCCGGCTCGATCTCGTGTGGCGGAACGGGCGCTTCCCGCATCTGCTTTAGAGCGACCGCGACGGCATTGTCCGCTTGGAATGCTGGCGCGCCGGTGAAGACTTCATACATGATCAGGCCGAGCGAGTAGATATCCGTCCGGTAGTCAACCGCCTTTCCGCCCACTTGCTCAGGAGCCATATATGCCGGCGTGCCCACCATCGAGCCGGTAAGTCGCGTCACCGCTTCCATGGAGCGCGCAATCCCAAAGTCCATGATCTTCACGTTGCCCTGCGCGTCAATCATCACGTTCTCGGGCTTCAAATCGCGGTGAACGATCCCTTGGGCGTGCGCTTCCTTCAGGCCCGAGCAGATCTGGCCCACCAGATCGATCGCCTTGCGCGGCGAGAGACCTCCGAAACGGTTCAGCACCGACCGCAGGCTATCGCCTTCCACAAACTCCATCGAGGTATAGGCGATTCCGTCGATGCGGTTGAACTCATGAACCCGGCATACGTTCTTATGGGTGATCTTGCGCGCAAACAGGAGCTCGTTCTTGAAGCGCTCCATCATGCTTTGATCCGACGCGATCTCCGGCTTCAAGAGCTTCAGCGCGACGACTTCGCCTGTCTCGCGGTCCCTTGCCTTATAGACGTTGCCCATGCTCCCGTGTCCCGCCTCGGCGAGAATCTCGTAGCGTTGCGACAGGGCTGCGAGCATGGCGGGGGTGAGGGTGGCGTTGGCATCCACCGGAGCAGGCTGCTCCGGAATCATGGCAGTGGCTTCCGGAACGTCGGTTAGCAGCAGGGTTTCCTGGTGCTCGACGCGGCGTCGCGTCGTGTCAGCGGGCGGAATCCCGGCGTTCGGATTGGTCGGTGGGGCCATGGTTCTACAGCTTTAGAATAGGGGAGAAGACGCCTGCTACGAGCGAATCGCGTGGCAAATGTGAGGTAAGAGTATCCTGTACCTGCGACCTCACCTCCTGTCGAAATACGATTTGCGCCTCCCATTCCATTTCTCGGGTGCGGCCATGAAAACACGATTTGACAATTGTCTTGCCGCGTGGAATCGGCTACCTCAAAATCAAAGTTCGTACTGACGTTGCTTCTTTACACTCTGCAACTGGGAGATTCTGTTGAAGATTTCTGTGATCGGCACAGGTTACGTGGGCCTGGTGACGGGGGCTTGTCTTGCGGAAATAGGCCACGAAGTCATGTGCACGGACAACGACGCGAGCAAGATTCAGATGCTCGAGTCCGGCGGGATGCCAATCTATGAGCCCGGGCTTGAGAAGGTCATTCCGAGAGCGCGCAAAGAGGGCCGGCTAAAGTTTTGTGTCAACCCGGTCGACGCGGTCAGTTTCGGAGAGGCGTTTTTTATCTGCGTGGGCACGCCGCCGCTGCCAAACGGCGACGCCGACTTGAGCGCCATCGATCACGTGGCCCGCCTGATCGCCACCGAAGCGAAGTCTCCCAAACTCGTAGTCGAGAAAAGCACCGTGCCAGCGCAAACGGGACAGGAGCTTAAGCGCGCCCTTTCCGTGTATGCCCGCAAATCCAACGTGACGTTCCGCGTCGCTTCAAATCCCGAGTTTTTGCGTGAAGGCACCGCTGTCGGCGACTTCCTCCATCCCGACCGCATCGTCGTGGGCGTGGATGACGAAATAGCGGAGCGGCAGCTCAAGGAAATCTATCAGCCTGTGCTGGAGCAGAAATTCAAGTGCCCTGTTCATTCACCTGCATGCCCTGCGGGCCCGGCGCCGGCGTGGTTGGTCACCACGATCAATAGCGCCGAGCTGATCAAACATGCATCGAACTCCTTCCTGGCGTTGAAAATCTCCTATGCCAACATGGTCTCGGACCTGGCCGAAAAGCTCGGCGCCGATATCGGAGAAGTCGTACGCGCGATGGGAATGGACCCGCGCATCGGGCCCAGCTTCCTGTCTGCCGGGTTGGGTTTCGGCGGATTCTGCCTGCCGAAGGATCTGCAGGCGTTCGTTCATCTCGCGGAACGTTCGGGCGTGGATTTCACGATGCTTCGGGAAGTGGAGAAGATCAACAAACACCGCATCGACAAGTTCTACCTGAAACTGCGCAGCGCTCTATGGGTCGTCCGCGGGAAGCAGTTGGCCGTCCTCGGGCTGGCCTTCAAACCGAATACCGACGACGTTCGCTTCGCGCCCGCCATCGACTTGGTCAACTATCTGCTCGCCGAAGGCGCTCGCATCCGCGCCTACGATCCCGAGGCGATGGAAAAAGCCCGCGCAATTCTGCCTCAAATCGAATATGCGAAATCCCCCTATGAAGCAGCGAAAGATGCTGAGGCCCTGCTCATCGCCACCGAATGGGATGAATTTCGCAAGCTCGATTGGGACAAGATCCGAGACGTTATGACCCGGCCGTTGATTGTGGACGGGCGGAATTTGCTGTCGCCCAAGGAAATGAAGGACCGGGGCTTCGAGTACCGTTCGTTCGGCCGGCCGGATTAATCTTCGCGCGTCCAGAAACGCGCAGTAGCATCAAGCGGTAGGTTGAATTGACGCAACCTGTTTCTTGAAGAAGTCGTAGGTAATCCGCAGACCCTTCTCCAGATTTACCTTTGGCTCCCAATTCAGAATGCGCCGCGCTTTTGTGATGTCGGGGCAGCGCTGCTTGGGATCGTCCTGCGGCAGCGGGCGGAACACAATCGGGGCGTTCGTGCCAACCAGCGCACGCACGCGCTCCGCGAATTCGAGAATCGTGATTTCCACGGGGTTGCCGATATTGACGGGCTCATGCTCGTTCGATTCCAGCAGCCGGTAGATTCCGTCAATCAAATCTGCCACGTAGCAGAAGCTTCGCGTCTGTTTGCCGTCGCCGTAAACCGTAATGGGTTCGCCGACGAGCGCCTGGTAAAGAAAATTCGGCAGCGCACGCCCGTCGTTCAACCGCATGCGCGGGCCATAGGTGTTGAAAATCCGCACGATCCGCGTGTCCACCTGATGGTAGCGGTGATAGGCCATGGTGATGGCTTCCGCGAATCTTTTCGCCTCGTCGTAGACTCCGCGCGGCCCGATCGGATTCACATGGCCCCAATAGCTTTCCGGCTGCGGGCTTACTTCCGGATCGCCGTAGCATTCGGACGTGGAGGCCTGCAGGAATCTGGCTTTCTTGGCCATCGCCAGTCCCAGCGCGTTATGGGTGCCCAGAGCCCCTACCTTCAGGGTTTGAATCGGGAACTTCAAATAGTCGGGCGGGCTTGCGGGCGACGCAAAATGCAGCACGGCATCCACCGGGCCGGCGACCTCGATGTATTTGGAAACGTCCTGCTGGGCGAAGCTGAACCGCGGATGCTTGAGCAGATGCGAAATATTCGAATCGGCGCCCGTCACGAGGTTATCCAGGCAAAGAACGTCCCAGCCCTTCTCGATAAAGTAATCGCAGAGGTGTGATCCGAGAAATCCCGCTCCGCCCGTTATGACAGCGCGCAATGGAGATCCTTTCCCGCCATATTTGGTGCCGTGCAGCCTGCCTACATTATCCCTGAAAGCATTCACGGGAAGAAGACCGGCGCGGCCGTGTGTGCTGTCAATTTACGTGCGTCCGGTGCCGCTCGAACCGGCCCACCTCTACAATCGCTCCCAAAGCACGGTTTTGGGCTCGGATTGGCCCCATCCGGTTGCCTGATTCGCTATTGCTTCCAGTCATTTCCAATCCGCGGAAGCCGGTTCTGTGTTCTAAATGATGTGGGCAAATCATAAGAGCACCGGGGTACGTCCATTCAAGGAGTGGCAATGGCGAAGCGCAAGGGATTCCCTCCCATCTTGTGTCTGGTTTTCTTGGTCTTTCTACAGAGCAGAAGCTGCGCAAGCTGCTCGGGCATTCCCTCGAATTTCAACGACGTCGTCCTCCAGGCAACCTCGCTCAAGATCACGGCGGGGCAGGTGGTTACCATCACCGCGACCGTCCCGAAAGATACAACGGGCGCCGGCGTCACTTGGACCTCCAGTGCGCCCCCGGGGATTTTCGCCGTGACCAGCGTCACGGTCGCCACTTATACGGCCCCGAATACGGTCGCCGCCAAGTTCACGGTCACCGTCACGGCCACTACCTTGAGCACCACGATTTCTCCGCCCGAGACGGCGTCGATCACCATCACCGTAAATCCGCCGCCTCCGCTGAAGCTCAAGACAACCACGTTGCCCAACGGCGTTCTGGGAACTCTCTATGCTGCGGGGACACAATTGCAGGCCACAGGTGGCGTTCCGCCGTATCAGTGGACTCCTGCAGCGGGTTCATTTCCAAACGGATTGGCGCTGAATCTTGACGGAACCATAACGGGCATCCCGACTGCCACCGGGGTTTTCAACGCTTTCACGGTCACGGTTAAAGACAGCGAAACGCCACCGATGACTTTGACCACTACGGCAGGTCAACTGAGCATCACCGTCACGAACCTGTTAAGCGGCAATTACGCGTTCGAGTTCAGTGGATTCAACGTCAGCGGCGCGGTTGTCGTCGCGGGCAGTTTCACCGCGGACGGAGTCAGCAAAATTACCGGCGGTGTCGAGGATTTCAATTCGGATGCTCCAAGTACGTATAAGAACCAGACTTTCACTGGCACGTACACGATTAACGGCAATCGCGGCCAGTTGATTTTCAGCAGCCTGGCCGGATCGCCCACCTACGATTTCGCAGTCGACTCAAAAGGCCTTCATGGCCGTATTGTCGAGTTCGACGCCACCGGAGTTCGTGGATCGGGCGAGCTTGCGCAGCAAGACACCGCGACCTGCGGCTCGCAAACGATGTCCGGAGCCGGACCTCTGGGCGCGGACTTCGTCATCGGATTAACTGGCGCGGAAGGGAGTTTTACCGGAACGACGCCCGGGCCGTTCGCCGTCGCCGGCCGCTTCACCGCCGAGGTACCGGCCAGCTCATCGACGCCGGGCAACATTGACAACGGCCAAGTGGATGCCAGCGTTCCGGGAATCGCGACAATAACGCCGGGATCGTTCTCGGGCACCTTTCAGACGTCTGCGCAGGCTGCGCGCTGCGTGATGAACGTGACGCAGACGATCGGAAACATGACCTTCAGCGTCTATCCGATCACATCGACAAGCGGGCTGTTGACGGAAGCTTTCATCGTGGAAACTGACGCGGTGAGCCAAGCCGCGCCTTTCGTCAGCGCCGGGAAACTGATCCATCAGACGGGATATCCGTTCTCGAATGCGATTCAGTCGTTCACCGCGGCGAGTGTCGGAGGGCTTTCAGGCCCCGTCATACCCAGCGGCGGGAGCGCCTACGTGCCGTTCGCGGCGGTTGCCCAACTGCAAGCCAACGGAGGAGGCGGCTTCACGCTGTCGTTGGTCGAAAATGTGGCCGGGACCGTGGGGAGCGCTCTCGGCGCCGGCGCGTTGTCAGCAAATTTCGGCACGGGCGATTCGTTCGGGCGGGTCGTTACGAACCTTACTCTGCCCGTTGACCCCGTTTTCTACGTCATCAATACCAACGAAGCTCTCTGCATTCTCGAAAACGTCAGCGCTCCCGTGCTCGGAATTTTTGAGCCGCAATCCACGGGCGATACCAAGAACCCGCTCTTTTCCGCGAGCACGGTTGCCGGCACGCTGGTTCAGGGCACTTCGGCGCCGGCCACAATCGCGCTTCAGAACTTTTCCGGCTCGATCACTCTTGTCAATACCACGGTGACCAGCGGCACCGTCGCGGGCACGCAGGACCTGAGCACCACCGGCGCCAACACCGCCGGCCTGGCCGTCTCCGGAACCTACGCGCTCACCGCCAGCGGTACGGTGGACGGCAGCGGCACGTTGAGCTTGACCCAGGCCCCTCCGCCTCCGGCGTTCAATGGCGGGTTCTTCATCGTTTCGCCGACCAAGGCCGTGATGATCACCACCACAGCTGCCGACACCAATCCCGTTCTGATTATTCTGGGGCAACAGGCGGACGACTTCGGAGTGAACTAGGTTTGGTGAACTAAGTCTAGTGAACTACGTCTGGCGCGCCGGGCGGCGATGGATTCCTTCGATTGCCGCCGCGGACCTTTAGTACGCCCAGCGCATCAGCACTGCGCCGGTGGTATACCCCGCGCCGACGGCAATCAGCAGGACGAGGTCGCCTTTGCGCAGGCGCTTCTGCTCCACGGCGTCCACCAATCCCATCGGGATCGTCGCCGCCGTCGTATTTCCGTAGTGATCGATATTCACCAGCACTTTCGAATCGTCCAATCCCAGCCGCTCCTGCATAGCGCGGATGATGCGCAGGTTCGCCTGATGCGGCACGACGAGCGCCAGATCGCGGCTCGTTAGCCCGTTGCGCTCCAAAATCTCGCAGGCGAGTTCGCTCATCCGCCTTACCGCGTACTTGAACACTTGCTGGCCTTCCTGGTGAACGTAATGCATCCGCTTATCCACCGTTTCGTGCGAAGGGGGATGCAGCGATCCGCCAGCGGGCATGTAGAGGTTGCAGCCGCCCGAGCCGTCCACCTCATGCAAGAAATCGATGATTCCTTCCGCCTCCGAAGCGGCCGGTTCCACCAGCACCGCGCCCGCGCCGTCCCCGAACAGCACGCAGGTGGCGCGGTCCTTGAAATCGAGAATCGATGTCATCACGTCGGCGCCGATCACCAGCACTTTCTTGTGCGATCCCGCGCCCACAAACTGCGCTCCCACCGTCAGCGCGTAGGCAAAGCCCGAGCATGCCGCGGATAGATCGAAGCCCCAAGCCTTCGTCGCGCCCAAGCGGTCCTGGATCAGGCAGGCCGTCGCCGGAAAAAGCATGTCCGGCGTGACTGTGGCGACCACGATCAGGTCGATTTCTTCCGGACGAACTCCCTTCATCGCCAGCAGTTTCTTGGCGGCTTCGGTCCCCAAATGGGAAGACGCGACTCCAGGATCCGCAAAGTGCCGTTCGCGAATGCCGGTTCGAGAGCGGATCCATTCGTCGGTCGTGTCCACCATTTTTTCCATGTCCGCATTGGTGACGACGCGCGGCGGCACGTACCCGGCTACTCCGGTGATCTTCGCGGCAATCCGCTGGCTCATTAATCTCTCCGTTATCGTTGAAACCGTCCGCGATTGTATGCAATCCCGCGCTGTGGTGACAAGCAAAACACGCGCTGCGCGCCGGCGCTCGCTTCAGCCACGAAGTCTTCTCCTGCACGCGCTTCCTGATGCATCATGGACGCATGACGCCCGCCGAGCAAACTCGATGGATCGTCGAACGGGCCCGCGCCGCCGGTTTCGATCTCTGCGGCGTCGCGCCCGTTGCGCGAGAAAACTCTGATTCGGCGCGCGGGCCCGCCGAAACCTCGGTCGAATCATTCCCGGAACTCGACCGGCTCCCAGAGTGGCTCGCGCGCGGCTATGCGGGCGAGATGAGCTATCTCCACGATCCGCGCCGCTCCGATCCGCGCCGCGTTCTCGAAGGCGCCCGTAGCCTGATCGTCGTCGCGCTCAATTACAATTCGCCCCAGTCCGCCGCTGTGCCCGCAAAGGGCGATCCGGAATCGCCTCGCGGCTGGATTTCTCGCTACGCCTGGGGCGACGACTACCACGACGTGCTCCAGCAGAAGTTGCAGGCGCTCATCTCCGAAATGCGCGCCCAATTCTCCGAGCCATTCGCGGCGCGCGCCTACACCGACACGGGCCCCATCATCGAGCGCGTGGCCGCGAAATACGCAGGCCTCGGCTGGCTCGCGAAGAACACTTGCCTGATCAATTCGCAACTCGGTTCATGGCTTTTTCTGGGTGTCATCGTCACGACGCTTGCTCTCGAGCCGACTCTCGCGCCGGGCGAACCGCCTCCGCCCGATCTTTGCGGCACATGTACGCGCTGCCTCGATGCCTGTCCCACGCAGGCGTTCCCGGAGCCGTACGTTCTCGACGCGCGCCGTTGCATCTCTTACCTCACAATCGAGCTCCGCAGTGCCATTCCGGAAGAGCTTCGCCCGGCCATGGGCAGCGCCCTCATTGGCTGCGATATCTGCCAGGACGTGTGTCCCTGGAATCGCAAAGCGCCGGTGACTTCCATGGCCGCGTTTCAACCGAGGACGACGCTCGAAAATGGAGGTTCGCTCGTTGCTCCGGAGATCGAGTGGCTCGCTTCGCTGTCGCAACAGGAATTCAGCGCCGCTTTCCGCGGGAGCGCGGTCAAGCGCGCAAAATGGCGCGGTTTGGTCCGCAACGCCTGCGTGGCCCTGGGAAATTCCGGCGTCACGTCGGATCGCGCCTCCCATCCACGCATTGTTCGATTGCTTGATCGCCTCGCTGCTTCCGAAGATTCGCTCATCTCCACCCACGCTCGATGGGCGCTCGCCCGACTTTCCCCGCTCGGCGCTGGCGCGTCGCCGCCCGGCGCCGAAAATCTGCCGTCCAAAATTGAAACACTCCGAAAAACGCAATAGACATCGAAACGCGCTTTTTGCGATACTTTCTCGTTCCAGTGGTGAACGGCTTTCCCTTCGGGAATGAGCCGATCCTAGTCAAAACTCAGGACTGAAATTCTATGAACCGAAGGAAAACAGTAATCGTTTGCGCGGCCGTCGTGATGATCGCGGCCTTCTCTGCTTCGTTGCTGTCTTCACGTGAGAAGCCGCCCGCCGCGCCTCAAAAGAGTGCGGCGCAGGCTCCCGCGCAAAGCGCCGTCGATCGCGGCCGCTATCTGGTGGAAGACGTTGCTATGTGCGAAGAATGCCACACGCCGCGCGACGCCGGCGGCAATCTCGACGAGTCCCGGCGGCTGCAGGGCGCCCAGATCTGGATTATGCCCGTTCACGCGAATCCGAATTGGGCCATGAACGCGCCGGCTTTGGCGGGCTTTGGCGGATATAGCGACGAGCAGGGCGCGGCCGTCCTGGAGAAGGGATTGGGTCCAAACGGTGTTCCTATTCGCCAGCCGATGCACATCTACCACATGAATCACGCCGATGCGCAAGCCATCATCGCGTACCTTCGCTCTTTGTCCAGCGCCTACCCTCAGTAGTCGCGTGAGCTAAGGCAGCAGGCCTCCGGCTCCATTTGTAACGCGGCAGTAACACTTGGAAGTTACCATTGCGTGCCTCAAAGGCCTGCATGGCTCGCACCAGCATTCCCGACTGCCAGCGATTCTTCAATCGCCACCTTTCCTGGATGCAATTCAACCAGCGAGTCCTCGAAGAGGCGCGCGATCCGGGCAATCCGCTGCTCGAGCGCGTAAAATTCCTGGGCATCACCGCGAGCAACCTGGACGAATTCGTCGAGGTGCGCCTCGCTGGCTTGATGCAGCAAGTGGAGCACGGCAATCGCGAGCCGAGTGCTGACGGTCGCATTCCGGAGCAGGTACTCGTCGAGCTCACCTCCAAAATTCACGATTTCGTGGACGAGCAATACGAGTGCTGGCGCGACGATCTCGTTCCCGCGCTCGACGCCGAATCGGTTCGCGTTCTCCGGCGCAGCGATCTGCGCCCCGAAGCCCGCGAGTACATTGAAAACTTCTATGCGAAGACGGTTGAGCCGCTTCTCACGCCCGTGACCGTGGATCCCGCGCACCCGTTTCCCCATGTGTTGAACAAGGCGCTCTGCCTCGCCTTTCTGCTCCAGCGCAAACGGCGCGGCTCGCAGGTTTGTCTGGGAGTTGTCACCGTGCCGCGCGCTCTGCCCCGATTGGTGCGCCTCCCGTCGTCCAAGGACAGCGTCGAGTACGTGTTTCTGCATGACGTCGTTCACGCATTCGCCGAGCGGCTTTACCACGGCTACGAAATTCTTTCCGCCGCCGCCTTTCGCGTCACGCGCAACAGCAACCTCTATCTCGAGGAAGAAGAATCCCGCAGCATCCTGGAATCGGTGGACATGCAGCTTCATCGCCGCAGGAAGGGTTCGGCGGTGCGCCTGGAAATTGAGGCGGGCGCCAACCAGGAAATCGTTGACCGCCTGGAGGCGAATTTCCGTCTCTCGCCCGGCCAGGTCTATCGCGTGAACGGCCCGATCAACCTCTCGCGGCTCTTTCACCTGTACGAGCAGACTCCGCGGCCCGATTTGAAATACCGCGCCTTCGCGCCGCGCGAGTTGAATCTCAAGCCCGGTTATTCATCCCTGTTCGAAGAGGTGCGAAAACGCAATATTCTCCTCCACCATCCCTACGATTCCTACGCAACGGTCGTGCGCTTCATCGAAAGCGCGGCGCAGGATCCCAACGTGCTTTCGATCAAGCAGACGCTCTATCG
The DNA here is from genome assembly GCA_031296075.1 of Candidatus Acidiferrales bacterium. Lineage (GTDB taxonomy): Bacteria > Acidobacteriota > Terriglobia > Acidiferrales > UBA7541 > Palsa-295. Next base: position 2,057 of record JARLGK010000156.1, on the reverse strand, counting down.
CACCAGCGAAAATTCGCCCATCGTGCGCGCCCTGATCGAGGCCGCCGCCAAGAAAGAAGTCGCCGTGGTGGTCGAGTTGAAGGCGCGCTTCGACGAAGCCTCTAACATCCGTTGGGCGCGCAATCTTCAGGATGCCGGCGTGCAGGTTTTCCACGGCGTCGTCGGCCTGAAAACCCATTGCAAACTCGCGCTCGTCGCGCGCCGCGAAGCCGACGGACAGATTCGCCGCTACGCCCATCTCGGCACGGGCAATTACAATCCTTCGACCGCCCGCTTCTACACCGATCTGAGCCTGCTTACCACCGACACGCGCCTCACCTCCGCCGTCCACCACGTTTTCAACTATCTGACGGCCCATTCCGAGAGGGCCGGATACGCGCCGCTTTTCGTGGCGCCGCTGAACCTCGGCAAAAACTTCCTCAGCCTGATTGACCGCGAAACCGCTCACGCCAAGGCCGGGCGTCCCGGTTTCATTTTCGCGAAATTCAATTCGCTCCTCGACGAGAAAATCATTCAGGCGCTCTATCGCGCGTCGCGAGCCGGCGTGAAGATCGAACTGATTGTCCGCGGCGCGTGCACCCTGCGGCCCGGAGTTCGCGGCCTCAGCAGCAATATTCGCGTGCGCAGCGTCATTGGCCGGTTTCTCGAGCACAGCCGCATCTTCATTTTCGGAAACGGCGGCGACACGGAAGTCTTTCTCGGCAGCGCCGATTGGATGCGGCGCAATATCTACGAGCGCGTCGAGGTGATCTTCCGTTTGAAGGACCCCGTGCTCTGTAACCAGCTCTTCAATGAAGTGATCGGGCCCTATCTCGCCGACAACTTGAAGACCCGCATGCTGCTGCCCGACGGCGAATACGTCCGCCTCCACGAAACGCGCCGCTTCGCCGGCCTCCGCAATGGCCATCGCTTCAACGCGCAGGAATTCCTCATCGAATTCGCCGAGGGCCGCCTGAATCTCGACTCCGTTCCCCCCGCGCCCGCCTTCCTCAGCCGGCTTCGTCCTCCGCACTCTGCCGCCGAATCCTCCGAGTAATTTCGCTCCGCAGCTTCATCCTTCGTGGCGTCAAATTCGGCGGCGGTTTCGTAGGGGCGTAGCACCGCTACGCCCGGCTCCGATGCTTGGCAATGCGCTGCCCATCAATCGCTGGTGTTGTAGGGGCACGGCATGCCGTGCCCGGCGCAGATGCTTGGCAGGATTGTGCCATTCAGACCGCACGTCCGCCTCATCCCGAATCAGTCCGTGCGCCTCGCATTCCCTCTGTATAATCGCGAGCGATGGAAGACCGCATCGAGAGAGCAATCAAATGGCTGTTCGCGCCTGAAACTGCGAATGAAAAGCACCCCGGGCATTTCTGGCCGCGCTGGATCTTTCTGCGCGCCCTCGGAGTCTTCTACTTTTCCGCGTTCTATTCGCTCCTGTTTCAAATCAAGGGCCTCATCGGCCCCAACGGCATTCTCCCGGCCGGAGATTTCCTGCAAGCTGTTTCCTCGGCGTTTCATTTCTGGCGGTTCTGGTTCGCGCCCACTCTTTTCTGGTTTGGTTCGAGTGACCACGTACTGATGCTGGTGTGCTGGGTGGGAGCGATCGCGTCGCTCCTGCTGGTGGCCAACGTCTGGCCGCGCGCGGCTCTCGCCGTTTCGTTCATCTGTTTTCTGTCCTTCGTCAGCGCGTCGCAGGATTTCTCCAGCTATCAATCGGACGGCATGATTCTCGAGGCTGGATTCATTGGCCTGTTTTTCGCGCCGCCCGGAATCTGGCCGGGTCTCGCCCGCGCGAATCCACCGTCGCGCGCCAGCCTTTATCTGCTGCGCTGGGAATGGTTCTGCATCTATTTTGGATCGGGCGTCGGGAAGATGGCCGGCGGCGACCCCTCCTGGCGCAATTTCACGGCAATGGACGACTACTATCAGAACGGTCCTCTGCCCACCTGGATCGGCTGGTATGTGCAGCACCTTCCGCACTGGTTCCATGCCTCGGCCGTGTTCTATACGCTCGCGATCGAGCTTGTCCTCGTTCTGATGCTGTTTCTCCCCCGGCGTTTTCGCATCGCTCT
>JARLGK010000155.1 GCA_031296075.1 Candidatus Acidiferrales bacterium | reverse complement strand
GCGCTCGAACAGCAGGTCGTACTGCAACGGGTCCACGTCCGTGATTTGCAGTGCGTAGCTGACCAGGCTGCCCGCCGCCGAGCCGCGCCCCGGTCCCACGGGAACTTCCTGCGCGCGGGCGTAGCGGATGAAATCCCAAACGATCAGGAAGTAGCCCGCGAAGCGCATCTTCTGGATCATCTGGATTTCGGCGTTCAGGCGGCTTTCGTAATCGGAGAGCGAATGCCGCAGCCGATTTTCACGCGACAGCCGTTCAAGCTGTATGGCCCGCGATGAAAAGCCTTCGCGGGCGACCTTTTCGAAATACGAATCGGTGGTGTGCCCTTCGGGAACCGGGAATTCGGGGAAGGGATTGCTGACGCGCTGGATCTTCACGTTGCAGCGCTCGGCAATCGTGACCGTCCGCGAGACCGCGTCGGGCAGCTCGCGGAACACGTGTGCCATTTCCTCCGCCGTCTTGAAATAAAATTGGTCCGTCGCGAACTTCATCCGCTGGCCGTCGCTCATCGTCTTCCCGGTCTGGATGCACATCAGTACTTCTTGTGCGTGGGAGTCCGATTGCGTGAGGTAGTGGGTATCGTTCGTGGCGACCAGCGGGATGCCCGTCTCGCGCGAAAGATTGACGAGATCGCGGTTGATCCGCGTCTCGATTTCCATGCCCTGATCCTGCACTTCGAGGAAGAAATTGCCCTTGCCGAAAATGTCCCGCAGCCGGTACACGTTCTTGCGCGCCTGGTCGTACTTCTCGTTCACCAGCGCCTCGGCCACCTCGCCGCGCAGGCACGCGGAAAGCGCGATCAATCCCTTGCTGTGCCGCGCCAGTAGCTCGTGATCCACGCGCGGCTTGTAATAGAAGCCGTCGAGATATCCCGTCGAGACGAGCTGGATCAGGTTGCGGTAGCCCTCGTCGTTCTCGCACAGCAGGACGAGATGATTCGAGCGCTCGGCTTCGGTCCCGCGATTCTTGTGATTATCTGGCGCGACGTAGACCTCGCATCCGATGATCGGCTTGACGCCGTGCGTGGTCGCCTGATGATAGAAATTCGCCGCGGCAAACAGGTTGCCGTGGTCCGTCACTGCGACGGCGGGCATTCCGCGTCGCGCGGCTTCCGCCGTCAGTTCGCCGATTTCGCACGCGCCGTCGAGTAGAGAGTAATCCGTGTGGAGATGAAGGTGAACGAAGTTTGACCCGGACGAGGCAGCCATGTGAAACCCATTCTAATCCAGCTTCGCTCAATCGGATACGCAAACCTATGCGGAGGAGAAAACGCTAGAAGTCGTCGGATTGCTGAGTGTAGCTAAAACCCGGCAGATCGGCCGTCCCGCTCGTGTGCGCGACCTTCACTCTCATGGGCGGCTCGCTCTCGGACCCGGTTTTGCGCAGGACGGCAAACGAGGTTAGCGCTTCGTTGTAGATTTTTGTGACGAGAAAGGAATCGCCCGTGTCGTTCTTCTTCCAAACCTGGCCGACTTGTACCTTCTTGACGGGCACCTTACGAATGTAGACAGTTTCCCCAGAGGCGTCAATAACGCTTCGCCGGGCTGATTCGCCCTCGAAACTCTCGGGCGTGGAACTCGGGCCTCTCGGGGCGCGATGGTTTTAGTGGAGTCGCGTGCTTCTCTTGTGGCATCTTAATATCTGGCTATCGAGACCATGCCCGCCGCAAAAGAGATCGCCGTCGTCTTGTTTCAGCTCGGAGGCCCGGACTCGCAGGCCGCCGTCGAGCCGTTTCTCTACAATCTTTTCTGCGATCCCGACATCATTAATTTTCCCGGATCGTTTCTCGCGCGCAAGCCGTTGGCGAAGCTGATCTCGACCACGCGCTCGAAAGTCGCCGGCCAGCGCTACGCCGCAATCGGCGGAGGCTCGCCGATCGGCCGCCTCACCGAGCAGCAGGCGCGCGCTCTCGAAGTGGCGCTGCGCCCGCACATTCCCGCGCGCACCGTGGTGGCCATGCGCTACTGGCGTCCGGACACTGCTCATGCCATCGCCGCGCTCGACAGCGCTCCGTTCGACGAACTCGTGCTCCTGCCGCTGTATCCGCACTATTCCTTTGCCACCACCGGCAGTAGCTTGAAGGAGTGGAACCGCCTCTATAAGCCGAAAGTGCCGGTTCAGCTCATCGACCATTTCTTCGATCATCCGGACTACGTCGCCGCAATTGTCGAGCGCGTCAACAGCGTCCTCCAGCAGCTCCCGCGCCCCGAGGAAGTCCATCTCGTGTTCAGCGCGCACGGCCTTCCGATGGCGCTGGTCGAAAAGGGCGACCCGTACCCGCAGCACATCGCCGCGACGGTTCAGTTGGTGCGCGAGCTGGGCGCGTGGCCCAATCCGCACGTTCTGTGCTTTCAAAGCCGCGTCGGCCCGCAGAAATGGCTTACGCCTTCGCTCACCGGCACTATCGAGCGCATGGCGCGCGAGGGCCAGCACCGCATGCTCGTGGTTCCGATTTCCTTTCTCACCGAACACATCGAGACGCTGCACGAAATCAATATCGAAGCGCGCGAGCAAGCCGAGTCGCTTGGCATCAAGGAGTTCCACATGATGCCCGCGCTCAACGACTCTCCGCTCCTGATCCGCGCCCTCGCCGACCTCGTCCTGCGCTCCGTCGGCCGCCGCTCCGGCGTCGCCTCCCTCGCGTTGTAGAGGCACGGCCCTCATCCCTCACACTCATTCCTGATCCCATTTCTTTTCCGGCATCCGTGTTTATCTGTGTTCATCTGTGGCTCATGGCCGTTCGCCCTCGCGCCGCCATGATATAAACGTATCGTGGAGTTCTCGCTCACCGACCAGCAGCAGCTTCGCCGCACCGTCCGCGAATTTGCCGAAGGCGAAATCGCGCCGCACGTGATGGAGTGGGACGAAGCATCGACATTTCCCTCGGAAATCATTCCCAAGCTCGCCGAAATGGGTTTTCTCGGCGTGATTTTCCCCGAGCAGTACGGCGGCGCGGGCATGGGCTATCTCGAGTACGCCATCATCATCGAGGAGCTGTCCCGCGTGGACGGCTCGATCGGCATCATCGTCGCCGCGCACAATTCTCTCTGCACCAACCACATCTACAAATTCGGCACCGAGGCGCAGAAAACGAAATACGTCGTCCCGCTGGCGCAGGGCAAGAAGCTTGGCTGCTGGTCGCTCACTGAGCCGGAGGCGGGCTCCGACGCCGGCGGTACGCGCACCGTCGCCGCCAAGCAGGAAGGGCTCCCAGGTCGTCCGCCCTTCACCTTGGCGGACGAGCCTGGGAGAAACGACGGATGGGTGATCAATGGCGCGAAGACCTTCACCACCAACGGCCACCACGCCGACGTTTGCGTCGCCATGGCCGTCACCGACACCTCGAAGAAACACCACGGCATCTCTGCGTTCATCATCGAGAAGGGAACTCCCGGCTTTCGCCCCGGCAAGAAAGAAAACAAGCTCGGCCTGCGCGCCAGCGACACCAGCGAGGTCGTCTTCACCGATTGCCGCGTGCCCGCCGAAAATCTCCTCGGCGCGGAAGGCGAAGGCTTCGTCAACAGCCTGCAAATTCTAGACGGCGGACGCATTTCGATCGCGTCGCTCGGCCTCGGCATGGCGCAAGGCGCTTACGAATGTTCCGTCCGCTACGCCAAGCAGAGAAAACAGTTCGGCAAGCCGATCGCCGAATTTCAGGCCATCCAGTTCAAGCTCGCCGACATGGCCACGCAGATCGAAGCGGCGCGCCTGCTCACCTATCGCGCCGCATGGCTCGCCGACCGCGCCATCGCCTCCGGCGATCGCGACGCCCGCATCACCCGCGAATCCAGCATGGCCAAGCTCTATGCCGGAGAAGTCGCCGTGCGCGTTGCCAACGAAGCCGTCCAGATTCACGGCGGCTACGGCTTCACCAAGGATTACCCCGCGGAAAAGTTCTACCGCGATGTAAAGCTCTGCACCATCGGCGAAGGCACCAGCGAAATCCAGCGCCTCGTCATCGCCCGCCAGCTCCTCGGCAAGTCGTAACCTCGACTCCAGTGCGCCCTTTGCAGGAGTAGAATGATCGAGTTCCATCTGAGGAGGTCTACCATGATTTCACATTTCCTGATTGCGGCGGGTTTGATTGCAGCTGCTTGGACGTCGGTGTCGCCGGCCCGTGCGCAAGAGGTCAGCGCACCAACAGTTGACGGCATCACCAACTTCCATCGCCTCGAGACCACCGTCGCCTGCGCCGGTGCGATCAAAGCCGACGTCGTGCCCGAAATCAAGAAGTTCGGTTTCGTCTCGATAATCAATCTACGCCAAGCCACTGAGCCCGGCGCGGACCTCGAAGCAGAGGCCGCTGCTGCGAAAGCTGCCGACATCCGCTACTACAGCATCCCGTTCAATGGCGCCGCGCCCGATCCCGCGGTGGCGGACAAGTTTCTGGATGCCATCACCGCGAAGGGCAGCGAGCCGGCGTTCATTCACTGTGCGGGCGGCGGCCGCGCGGCCACGATGTGGTTTATCAAGCGCATGGTCGTTGACCATTGGGACGTCGACCGCGCCTCGAAGGAAGCGACTGCGCTCGGCATGACGAATCCCGCGCTCAAGCAATTCGCCATCGATTACGCACAGACCCACAAACGCTAGAGGTTGTGCGGCAATCGAGAAGTTTGGCGAAAGGCGAGATCTGCTTCGTGCCTCGGGGCCCGATCTTTACTGCGCCATTTCTAGGTGCTAGTCTTTGGCGCCATGAAAGGCCATCTCAAGGTTTCAACTCCAGCGCAGTACATCGCCAAGCTCAAGGAGCCGCGTAAATCCGACGTCGCCGCGCTCGACAAGCTCATCCGCAAAGCCACGAAATTCGAGCCGTTCATCCAGTCCGGCATGCTCGCCTACGGTCACTGCCGGTTGAAGTACGCCGGCGGACGCGAAGCCGATTGGTTTCGCATCGGCCTGGCCAGCAACGCGAGCTACATTTCGTTGTATATCTCCGCACCCGAAGGCACGGCGGATGTTGTCGAACATTACAAGAAGTCTCTCCCCAACGCCAATATCGGCAAGTGCTGCGTGCGCTTCAAGCGCTTGGACGACCTCGACCCCGCCGCGCTCGCCAAATTGCTAAAGGAAGGCGCCAAGGAACCGAAGTCGAAGTAACTGCTCGATTCGATCCTCATATTCTCCGTACTTCTCTGCGGACTCTGCGTCTCCTTGCCCTGACGCGGGAAGGGTGCGGTGGATGCCTATTGTTGTTCTCCGTGATCTCTGTGCCCCCTCCGTGAACTCTGTGTTGAGTCCGGATTCGAAATTGCCAACCACACACCCGACGAGCGCGCGCGACGCACGCCTCTCTTCCGTTTGAACTTTCAACTTTCAACTGTTAACTTTTCACCTGCCTATCTGTGTTCATCTGTGGCTGCAATTCGCCTTCGATTCGTCGCGAGGAGACCGTCATGAAACTCGGAGAGATCGCCGAAAAGCTCAACTGTACTGTCGAGGGCGATGAAGACCTCGAAATCACCGGCGTTGCCGGGATCGAGGAAGCGCACGCGGGCGAGCTGACGTTCCTCGTCAACCGCAAATACCGCTCCGCGCTCGAAACGACCCGCGCCTCCGCGATCCTTCTCGCTCCTGGGGAGGCCCGCCCGCGCATGGCGGCGCTCCGTTCGGCAAATCCGTATCTCGATTTCGCCCGTGCCATTGAACTGTTTCATCCCGCTCCGCACTACGCGCCGAGCGTGCATCCCACGGCGGTAATCGCCGGCTCGGCCAAGATCGGAGTCGGCGCGCACATCGGCCCGTTCTGTTTCGTGGACGAGGATGTCGAAATCGGGAGCCATGCGGTCCTGCACAGTTTCGTCTCGATCTATCGCGGCGCGCGCATCGGCGACAATTTCTTCGCCCACGCGCACGCCTGTGTCCGCGAAGGCTGCCGCCTCGGCCATCGCGTGCTGCTGCAAAACGGCGTGGTCGTCGGCAGCGACGGTTTCGGCTTTGCGCGCGAAGCCAGCGGCCACTGGCACAAGATGCGTCAGGCGGGCATTGCCGTCATCGGCGACGACGTCGAAATCCAAACCCACGCCGCAATCGACCGCGCCACCGTCGGCGAAACGCAAATTGGCCGCGGCACTAAGATCGACAATCTCGTCCAGGTCGGCCACTCGTGCAAAGTCGGCGAAGACACGCTGCTCTGCGGCCAAGCGGGCCTGGCCGGCTCTACCAACGTAGGCAACCGCTGCATTCTCGCGGGCCAAGTCGGCACCGCCGGCCATCTGACCATCGGCGATGGCGCCACAATTTCATCCCAGTCCGGCGTCCCTGCCGACGTTCCGCCCGGCGCGATCTATTCCGGCTATCCCGCCATGGACAATCTCGCGTGGCGAAAATCTGTCGCCGTCTTCAACCGCCTGCCTGAGTTGCAGCGCGAGCTCCGCGAACTCCGCGAAGAAGTCGCTCGCTTGCGCGGCGCCTGAAGCCGAGGATGCGCTGGGTGTTTTCGTAGGGGCACGATATATCGTGCCCGGCGCAAATTCTTGGCGCGATCCAAACCATGCGTTTCGTGTGCCCGCGGTCTTGAGTTTTGTAGGGGCGTAGTCCGCCACGGCGGACTACGCCCGGCAATCATGCTTGGCACTGCGCCGCCCATCCGCCTCGCTCGCCCGCCGGCTACCCCGGTTTCGTAGGGGCACGATTTATCGTGCCCGGCGATATTTCTCGGCTGAGCCAAACGATTCAAGAAGCATTCTCATCCCGACAGGCGACGCGACGCGGGATCTCCCATCGCTCCACAAAAAGTCCACAGGCGCTGCCTGACAAATCCGAATTCCCGTCGTGCTACTTTTTGGGCGGAGCCGATTTCGCCCCGGAAAGGATGAACCGAAACGATGCGATCGATGATGAACGCTCGAACGGTGCCAGGCGGCACCTGTCGCGAATCGTTGCCCGTTTCGTCGTCGTCCGCATTTGTTCCACCGAGTGCGTTGGCGCGCGCGGGATCGGACTTTGGGTTGAACTTGCGCGGAATTAAGTGTCACACCGTGCAAAGTAATTCTGGGCCTAACTCATTGAAAACAAAGGATGGGGACCCTCACAAAGTGTCACACAAATCAAACGTCGGAATTCATGGCGCAGAACGGTTTTGCTACACCGCGCGGGCAGTGGAAATGGGAGCGGCGGCGGCGCGCCGCGCGCGGACCCGCAAAACTTTGCGCTGGTTCGCTTCCAGGACCTCGAAGCGCAGCCTGTCGAATTCGATGACCTCGCCGGTGCGGGGCACGTGCCCGGCGACGCTGTTCAGCAGCCCTGCAATCGTCGTCACGTTCGAATGTTGCGCGGCAGTTTCCAGCGGCGCGCCGAAAAGCTCGGCGATCTTCTCCACGGGCACGCTTCCGCGCAGAACCATCGTGCCGCCGCTTTCGCGAATCACGTCCGGCGCGGGGCGGCGGTCTTCCTCGCCGATTTCGCCCACGATCTCTTCCACCAGATCTTCGATCGTCACCACTCCGGCGAGCAATCCGTATTCGTCGATCACGATGGCCATCTGCTGGTTCTTGCGCTGCATTTCCTTCAGCAGTTCGGAGCCGAATTTCATCTCCGGGATAAACAACGCCGGCCGCATCAGCTCGCGCACGGTGCGCCTCCCCGCGTCGCGGTCGGGAACTTCCAGCATGTCGCGCGCCACCACGATGCCCGCGATGTCGTCCATCGTTTTTTCGTACACCGGCAGCCGAGACAGTTTGGTCTCGACCACGCGCTTGCGGAGTTCTTCGAGCGTCGCTTTCGATGAGATGGCGACCACGTCGGGCCGCGGCGTCATCACGTCGCGCACTCGCTTGTCGCCGAATTCGATCACCTGCTCGATTAGCCGGGCCTCGTCCTGCTCGATAATTCCTTCCTCAGTGGCCGCGTCCACCAGCGCTTCGATCGCCTGCTGCTCGGCCACCGGCGCGCTCGGCTCGTCCTCGGAGATTCGTAGAACGGAAACCGTCAGATCGAGCACCGCGAGAATCGGCCAGATGAGCCACAGTGACAATCGCATTGCCGGAACCAGCGGGGCGGCCCACTGCCCGCTCGTTCCCGCGAGCAGCAACAGGGGAAGCAATTGCATGGCGACCACGACCTCGGCGCCAAGCAAAATCACAATTTCGAGGGCGGTTTGCCACCGGTCCGGCTCAAAGTATACGGCGCCGAGGACCGTGAACGTTGCCACCACCACGATCCACAATCGCGCGAGCAGGCTGAACGCCAGCGCCGCGCGCGGACGCTCCATCTTGAAGCGCGGCTCGATCTCCGTTTCGAAAGCGTCGAGGTGATCGTGAATCTTTCCCCGGGAGGCGTGGCCCAGTTCGCGATACACGCGGTCGAAATACGACGCGACCACGAGCCCCGCCGTCAAAGCCAGCATGCAAACGGTATAGAGAAGAATTTCGGCCATCTAAGCCAGCCCCAGCGCGCGCCGCAGACGCCGCTCGCGGCGGTCCATTTGGCCGCTGTCGGTTTCGTGATCGTAGCCCATCAGGTGAAGCATGCCATGAAGGATCAGTATGCGCATCTCTTCGCCGAACGTCCGTCCGAAGCGGCGCGCGTTCCGCCGGGCGACAGCCGGAGCGATCGCGATGTCCCCGAGATAGGAAGCAGAAGAGACAGAGGAAGTAGAGGACACGAACCGGTTACGGTTGGCGGGCGATCCCCTTTGCTTCCTCTGTGTCCCCCGGCTCTCTTGCTCCGCATCCGCCAGAAACGACAACACGTCGGTTGGTCCGCGTTTGCCGCGATACGTTCGATTCCACCGCGCGATTTCGGAATTGGTGACCAGGCAGACAGTGACCGATTCGACGGGCAGGCGAAGAGCGCGGCGCGCGCGGGAGACGAATTCTCCCAGGTCCTTGACGGAAATGCGAACATTGCGCTGGCGATTCACGATCATGAAAGCCGCTGTGGCAAGCCTATCGAGCGAAGTCCCCGCCGTACGAGTCATCGGCCCGGGACGTCATCTCTGCTCGAGTCATCGGCGTCTCACCGGCCGCGGGCCTTTTTCGCGGGGGGCGCTTTCGGTTTCGAATGCGCAGGCCGCGCCAGCTTGTGCGCCGCGCGATGCGCCTTGGCCGCGTCGTCGTGCTTGGCCTGGGCTCGCGCGCCGATGGCGGCGGCCGCTGACTGCGGCGGCTTCGTTCCGCTCGGAGGAGTCTTCGCTGGCGGAGGCGCTGCGCTTGGCGCGGCTTGCTGTGCGCGCTTGTCGCCCGGCTTTGCGTCTTTCGTAATCCTCGCGTCCTTTGCCTCGGGTGCTTTCGCAGCAGGAGCCGTTTCCTTGCCCTTGGTGGGTTTCTTCTTTTCCTTCTCTTCCTTTTTCTTCGGCTCTTCCTTAATTCCCGCGAGATTGCGAAGTGCTTTGGTGCGGTCTTCCGGCGAGCGCGCCCTGCCGCGAAGCTGCATTTCAAAAAGTTGCTCGATGATCTTGTCGAACTTCGGGCCGCGCGGAACGCCCAGCGCGTCGAGTTCGCCCAGCGGCAGCGCCTGGCGTATCGGCCGCCATTTCTGGATGTAGTTGCGAATCTTCGAGACGGCGCGGGGATTCGGCAGTTCGACCTCGATGAAGACGAGCATTTCGGGCGGCACGGAAGCGAGATAGAAATAAGCGTCGCGAGCCGAATTCGTTTTGCGGCTCTTGAGAATCTTCACGACTTTCTGCGCTTCGGGAACGAGGTGCGCGATCGCCTCCACTTCCGCGGATCGAAACTCCATATTCCGCAGCGCCGCCGCGGCCTCGCGCGATTTCAGCCGGCCGAGCACGTAGCCGGTGACCGCGACCTGCATGCGCGGACGGATTCCAGCGGAGAGAAAATTGCTCCGAACGCGGGTAAGCTTGTTCAAGCTGTCGTAGTCGGGCTTGCGCTTCTGCAGCCTTGGATGGATTGAGGCCAGCAGGCCGCGCGATTCCCATTGCTTGAGAGTCGCGGTCGGATTTTCTTCGCGCGCGAGCGCGCGAACTTCGTGGCCGGCGTCGGCGCCCTCGATGTTTTCGAAGAGGCGGCGCTCCATCGCCAGTTCGAACCATTCCTCGGTGCGCGTCTCCATTTTCGATCCCATGCGGGCGCAGTAGCGCAGGATACTCATCAACCGGACCGGCTGGTTCGTGAACGCGTGAATGGAAAGCGCGCGGACTTCCTGCCGTTCGAGATCGGCGAGTCCGTTGGTCGGGTCGAGCAGCAGGCCTCGCGACTGTGCGTTGAGCGAGATGGCGATGGCGTTGAACGAGAAATCGCGCCGCCGAAGATCTTCCATGATTCCCGCGAAGCGAATCTCCGGTTTCGCTCCGGGCCGGTCGTATACGTCGTCGCGGGCCGACGAAATGGAGCCATCCGCGTCCCCCGCGAAAATTATTTCATAGTGGCGGAGCTTTTCGTTTTCCCAGACGACGCGCGCGCCGCCCTTTTCCAGCTCGCGCACCATGCGGACGGGATTTGCTTCCACCGTGAAATCGAGGTCGCGGATCGGCTGGCCGGAAATGAGGTCGCGAATCGCGCTGCCGGAGAGATACACGTTGATCTGCTGCGAGCGCGAAAGTTCCTGCACGCGTTCAAGAGCGGCGCGCTGCTCGGGCGAGAGCCTGCTTTCGAGCAAGTACATGTAATCGGGCATGAGGTGGTGCTCCTTCTCGCTGGCCCCGCCGGAATTTCAGGCGCGCGGGTGGTGCGCCTTATAAACCTGCTTCAATCTTTCCTCGACGACATGCGTGTAGATCTGCGTGGTCGAGATATCCGAGTGGCCGAGCATCATCTGCACGGAGCGCAGATCGGCTCCGCGATCGAGCAGATGCGTGGCGAAACTATGGCGCAACATGTGAGGCGTCAGAGCCTTCCGTAGCCCCGCTTTGCGGCCATACTGCCCGAGCGTCTTCCAATACGCGATCCGGTCCACTTTCCGGCCCTTCAGATTCAAGAATAGATAGGGCGACGAGCCCTCGCAAAGCAGCTTCGGCCGGCTGCCGCGGAGATATCGCTGAACGGCTTCCAGCGCCTGCCGGCCCACCGGAACCAGCCGCTCCTTGTTTCCCTTGCCGATGCATCGCAGGCATCCTGCCTCGACCTGAAGGTCGGCCACGCGCAGGCCGCAGAGTTCCGAGACGCGCAGCCCGCAGGAGTACATCAACTCGATCATGGCGCGGTCGCGCATCCCGACCATCGCGGACGTGTCGGGCTGCGCGAGAAGCCGGTCCACTTCTTCGACGCTCAGAAACTCGGGAAGGCTTTGGCGGAATCGCGGCGATTCGATCGTGGCCGCCGGGTCGTCGTCCACGTGGCCTTCCATGAGCGAAAAGCGAAAAAAATGCCGGACGGTCACGAGATGGCGCGCCACCGAACGGCTGTCCAAGCCCTTGCGATAGAGGGAGCCAAGAAAATCGACGACGTCGCCCCTGCGCACATCCTTCGTCGCAAGGTTGCGCGACGTTGCAAAGGCCGCAAATTTCACCATATCGCGGCGGTAGGCCTGGATGGTGTTGTCTGAAAGGCCCTTCTCGACCCGCAGGCAATTCAGGAATGTCCGAATATCCGCTTCCACGTTCTTGCCCTTCCGTTCATCTCAGCAGCGCGAAAGGATGGCCCGGATCGCCCTGGCTCGCGGGAATGCAGGGCCCGCCGAGCAACCCGACGCCTATTCGACTGCGTACTAGATTGCGCATACGAAAAGCCGGGACGAAGGAGCCAGCGGCCGACGTTGTCCCGAAGGGGAGAGCCACCCGTTGATCACGTAAGTGTCTGCAAATCCAGCTGATATCCGTGGCCAAGCCTGCAATGGAGGCCCATTCAAGGAGCTGTGGTGTGCATTCTATCGCCGGCGCTCCGGAGCTAACCCTTTAAGCAACAACAACTTGACAAAAACCTTCATAAAGATAACATAGTCTGCGAGGAGTTAGCAACATTCCTCGCCCCAAAAAAGGGGCCTGCAAGCTGTGAAAAACCGCGCTCCCAGCTCGACGCACAAGAAGGTCGTGGTTCTCTTGCTAAGCCGGACCGCTGTCCGCGGCTACCTGAATCCCGCCACGCTTGGGACCGCGGATGAGATCGAGCTGCTCACGATGGATGGGGAGCAGAAGTCGATCCGCCTCAACGACGTGAAATCCGTTTATTTCGTGCGCGAGTTCAAGGATCCGTTCGAGCCGGAGCGAAAGACATTCCTGAGCCGCCCAAAACTCGACGGGCTGTGGGTGCGCCTGCGGTTTCGGGACGAGGATGCCATGGAAGGTATCGTCTCGAATAACCTGCTCGATCTGCTGGATACCGGTGTGCGGCTCACGCCGCCGGATCTCCACGGCAACGTACTCCACATGTTCATACCGCGCACAGCCCTGACGGAGATGAAGGTGCTGGGCGTGGTAGGCGTGGCGCGGCGGTCGCCGCGGGCCACGCGAGACATTCGCGCGATCGTCGACGCGCAGTCGAAGCTCTTCAGCGAATAGACCTTCCACGAAAAAGCGTGCGAAAAGACATATTGGCTCTTTACTGCTCGCCGAAGTAATCTATATTGGCCCGTAGGATGGGGCCAATGCTTCCACTACATTTGCAGCCTGAAAGCCACATTCCCCTGTACGTGCAGTTGCGCGATCAACTTCGCGCGCTGGTGCACTCCGGCGAGCTACGCTCCGGCGAGCGCATTCCGGCGAGCCGCGAACTGGCTGGGCAACTTGGCGTACACCGGACGACTGTGGCGAACGCGTATGCCGAGCTTGAATCCGAAGGGCTGATTAACGGTCATGTGGGCCGCGGCACATACATTTGCGGCACGCCGGCGAAGCAGTTCTCGCCACCGCCGCGTTCGAACGGGAACGGTGGAGGCATGCGCTGGGAAGCCTTGTTTGCGGATGATCGCGGCGAAGAGAGCTTGAGCCGCATGATGCCGGAGGTGCCTCCGGGTGCGATCGCATTCACAGTGGCGCGGCCCGATGCGGAATATTTTCCGCTGGAGGAGTTCCGCCGCTGCACCAACGACGTGCTCCGCCGCGACGGATGCCGAATCTTGCAGCTCGGCTCGACCGACGGCTACGAACCGCTCAAACGCGAGCTACTCGCTTTATTTCGCAGCGAGGGATTGAACGTCCGGGGAGAGCAGCTCCTGATCACGGACGGCTGCCAGCAGGCAATTGACCTGGTTTGCAAAGCCTTCCTCCGTCCCGGCGATTCGGTGGCGCTCGAAAATCCAGGC
Organism: Candidatus Acidiferrales bacterium; assembly: GCA_031296075.1. GTDB lineage: Bacteria > Acidobacteriota > Terriglobia > Acidiferrales > UBA7541 > Palsa-295. Next base: position 1,708 of record JARLGK010000155.1, on the reverse strand, counting down.
TATCCCGGCGCCATTGCGATTCTGGCCGGGGCGCGTGTCCGCACGCTGGCCGTCGGCGTGGAGACAGATCCGGCCCGCACAGGTCATGTCGGTCTCGATGTGGACGCGCTCGAAACGGTTCTCCTGCAGAACCGCGTGAAATTCCTTCTCATCACGCCGGATTTCCACAATCCGACGGGAACGGTTTTGCCTTTGGCCGAGCGGCGGCGCCTTCTTGAACTCGCCGCGCACTACCAAGTGCCGGTGGTCGAGGACGGAATCTACGCGCGCTTGCGCGTTCGCGGCAATGCGGTGCCTTCGCTCAAAATGCTGGACACCGCGGGGAATGTGATTCACATCGACAGCTTTTCGAAGACAGCATTCCCAGGCCTCCGCGTCGGCTGGTGCATCGGAGCCGAGAGCGCGGTCGAGCGCCTGCGCCTGGTCAAGCAATCCACCGACCTGCACACGGACCAGCTTTCGCAAGCGGCGATGGCGGAGTTCATGCGCCGCGGGTATTTCGCAAAGCATCTCGCGAAGATGCGGAAGATGTATCGGAGCCGCCTGGCGGCGATGGAGGACGCGCTCGAAAAACATATGCCGGACGGGACGTCGTGGACGCATCCCGAGGGCGGCATGACGCTCTGGGTTACGTTGCCGCCGGGGTTCGATGCAGGCGAGCTGCTGATTCACGCCCGCGAGCGCGGAATCTTGTTCTTGCCCGGGCGATATTTCTATTCGCAACAGCACCGGCCGAATACCTTGCGTCTGGGTTTCGCCGCCGTGGACGAGAAACGAATCGCGCAGGGAATCGAAAAGCTGGCCGAGCTGCTGGAGGCCGAGCTTCGCAAGCGGCAGCGCGGCGCTCGAGACGAGTTCCGCGCGCGCGTGGCGATGATTTGACCATCCGACCAGGATCGTCATCCCGAGTCCGCCACGGCAGAGGTGCCGAGGGATCTCTCGTCCTGCCGACGGAGCAGGTGAAATAGGTTGATGCTGCTGAAACCCAATCTCGAGAACCACTGTTTTGGCTGCGGCGGCGCGAATGCGCGCGGCATGCAGCTGGCATTCGAGCAGGACGATGCCGCGTGCCGGATTCGCGGCGTGTTTCGCCTCGGGGCCGAGTATCAGGGCGGCCCGGGCATTGTTCATGGCGGAATTGTGGCCACACTGCTCGACGAAGTGATGGCGAAGGTGAGCCGCTTCGAGAAGGACGTCGCGGTGACGGGAGAGTTGACGGTGGAATATCTGAAACCGGTTCCGGTGGGCGAGGACTTGACCGTCGAGGGCTGGGAAACCGAAAGAAACGGGCGGCTGCGGATGCGGCAAGGCGAGATTCGCAATTCTTCGGGCGCGGTGCTGGCCCGGGGGCGCGGAAAATTCGTGGAGATTGATCCGGCGCGATTCCGTCAGGCAGCGGCAGAGCCAACGCGCGCGACTTGAAATTGAAAGGGGAAAGATCATGGACCTGATGAACAACAATTTGTGGCGAGTGAAAGTCGGGCTGGCGGAAATGCTGAAGGGCGGCGTGATCATGGACGTGACCAACGCCGAGCAGGCAAAGATTGCAGAGGATGCGGGCGCTTGCTCGGTGATGGCGCTGGAACGCGTTCCCTCGGACATCCGCAAGGACGGTGGCGTGGCGCGCATGTCCGCTCCGCGCGTGATCCGCGAAATCATGGACACGGTATCCATTCCGGTGATGGCCAAGGTTCGCATCGGCCATTTT
>JARLGK010000154.1 GCA_031296075.1 Candidatus Acidiferrales bacterium | reverse complement strand
GCGGAAAGGCCCGGGCGCAAGGATTCCGGGGGATTGTCGAGCGTGACGACAACCTTGAAGTCCCGTGCTTCTTGCGTATTGGCCGTCGTCTCGGTCATCGACGCTTGGCCGGAAGTGCGGAGGATTGCAAGCTCGCCGACCTCCGTGACGTGACCCTTGAAGACCTTGTCCGGAATAGCATCGATGGTGACGTCCACCGGCTCGCCGGTCCGCACGCTGGTGATGTCGGTCTCATCCACTTTCACTTCAGCGGTAACGATGCTCATGTCGGATATCGTCAATATGGAGCTGCCCGCGGTTCCCTGAATGCCGGGCACCACGTTCTCCCCCACGCGCACCGCGATGTAACTCACGATGCCGTCAATGGGCGCCGTGTAGGTGGTTTTGCGCAGGATGTCCTGGGTATGCCTCAGGACCGCGCGGCCTTGCTCGAGATTCGAGCGCGCCTGCTCCCGGGATGCGCGCGCTTGATCCACTTGGGCGTTCGCCGACGTGGCGGCCGCGGACGCGCTGTCGTAGGTTGCTTTCGCCGTATCGTAATCCTGCTTCGAGATCAGCTGTTCCTTATAGAGTAGCTGTGAACGCTGCCAATCGAGTTGCGCCTTTGTGAAATCGGCCTGGCGCTGCGCCGCAGTGGCCACCGCCACATCGAAATTGGAACCCGCGGCTTTCATTCCGGACTCCGCCGCCTCGATGCTCGCCACCTGGGCCTGCACGTCGGCTCCAGGCTGGATGTTCTCCAGGTGAAGGAGGATGTCCCCCTTCTTCACGTGGTCGCCTTCTTTAACCACGATGTCCGTGATTTTCCCAATGCCTTCGCCCAGGACGTTCGTATAGTTCTTGGGCCGGACTTCACCCGAGGCAGTGACCAGCGAGATCAGGTCCTGCCGGGCGACGCGCCCCGTTTGCACCGTAACCACGTTCTGGTTCGCCTTGTAAATGCTGTACCAGACGATGCCCCCTATAACCAAAACCACGGCCACCGCGATCGCTGCTTTTTGCCAGATCTTCATTGATTGACCCTTGGATTTGACGGTCGTGGTTGACAAACTCGCCCGCCACTTGATACATACGCTTGGACGGGACGGAAAGTTTCTCGGCTCAGCGGCAGTGGAGAAATAAGTCTAAGAACGGGACGGGATGGCCTGGACCATCCTCACTCGAAATCTCCGGCTCCCAGCGCACACCACCCCACGCTCAAGTCCACCAGGACGACGCTCGCCCACTATTCTAGTTCGATTTTGTCCGACGGGAAAAGGAAATAGTTCCGGATGCGCAGCCTTCGTTCGCCGCCAGGATTGCGAAGGCAACCCCTTGGACGGCCCGGCATTCCAACCGCTAAAGGCCAGCCAAACTGGCGGAAAGTTAGGTTGACCTGTACTTTGGGACAGGTTAACATTTCTAATCGGAAAAGGTGCCACTATGGATCGGTCCGTTAGGACGTTCCTTTTGTCTCTTCTGGCGGGGGCGCTGACACTAGCATCGGTTGGCTACGCTAGAGCCGCGCAAGAACAAGACCAGCAGCAAGATCAGAAGTCCCAATCTCGCAAGGCCTCCAAAACCAAGCAGCGGAGCGACAACCAGCTCAAGAAGGAGCTGGAATCCCCATACAAGAAGTGGCTGGACGAAGATGTGATCTACATCATCTCGCCCGAAGAGCGCCACTCCTTCCTGAATCTGGCCACCAACGAGGAACGGGAGCAATTTATCGAAGCGTTCTGGCAGCGGCGCAATCCCGATCCCGATTCGCCCGAAAACACATTTAAGGAAGAGCACTACCGCCGCATTGCCTACGCCAACGAACACTTCCCTTCCGGCATTCCCGGTTGGAAGACCGACCGCGGCAAGATCTACATCATGTGGGGACCGGCGGACGAGGTTGACGCACACCCAACCGGCGGAAACTGGGACCGGCCGATGGATCAGGGCGGCGGCTCGACTACCACCTATCCCTGGGAAACCTGGCGCTATCGTCACCTGGAAGGCGAAGGTTTGGGCGAAAATGTCGAGCTGGAGTTTGTCGACCCCACTTCCACGGGCGAGTATCACCTGACCATGGACCCCAGTGAAAAGGACGCCCTGTTGCGCGTTCCGGGCGCCGGCTTGACGATGGCGGAGTCCATGGGCATGGCCGACAAGTCCAGCCGTTTCTCAGGTACCGACGGAACGAACGTGGCGGCCGGCCCAGGCGGCCGAAGCTATGGACAGGGCCAGGACGAGTTTAGCCGCATCGAGTTGATGGCCAGCATCATGCGGCCGCCTCCGGTCAAATTCAAGGACCTGGAAGCACTCTCGACGTCCCGGCTCGTGCGCGATCAGGTGAAATTCCAGTACCGCTTCGACTTTTTGCGCATCACCTCGGATACCGTGCTGGTGCCCATCACCGTCCAAATTCCCGTGCGTCAGTTGAGCTTCCAGGAAAAGGACGGCGTGGATTCGGCCTCGATGAATATGTTCGCGCGGATCACTACGCTGAGCGGCCGCGTCGTGCAGACGTTTGAGGACACCCTGCGCGCCGATTTTCCCGTCGCCTTGCTGCAAAAATCGCTCGGCACTTCCAGAATCTATCAAAAGGCCGTGCCGTTGAGCCCCGGTCTCTACCGCCTCGATATCGTGATCAAGGACGTCAACAGCGGCAACGTCGGCGTCGAGAACACCCGGCTGGCCGTCCCGCGCTTCCAGGACGACCAGCTCAGCTCCAGCTCGCTGATCCTGGCGGACGACCTTCAGAAGGTTTCCTCCAAGGACATCGGACTGGGACAGTTCGTTCTCGGCGACGTCAAGGTTCGGCCCAGGCTCGATCAGACCTTTGCCGTGGACGACAGCATCGGAATCTTTCTCCAGGTCTACAACCTGAAGGTGGACGATAAGACCCACAAACCCGACACCTCCGTGGAATACCGCGTAACCAGGGACAAAGAGACCGAGCCCACGCTCAAGTTCAGTATTCCCGCGGACAAGCAACCCCAGCACGGCGAGGAAATGACCCTCGAAAGCAGGATTACGCTGACGTCCCTTCCGCCGGGCAAGTATCAACTGGCCATCGCGGTCACCGACAACCTCACCAAGCAAACGATTACGCCGACCACCGACTTCACGGTCAAGCCGGTTCCGGCGGGGGCACCTCAGGGGAGGTGAAGCAGTTGAGTCTCCGAGCGATTCGCGTGCTGGGCCTCAGTTGCTTTGTGTGTCTGTGTGCGCTGCCCGGCGCCGCCGCGCCTAATGCCAGCAAGATTTCCGGCGTGGTCGTGGATCCGGCCGGAACTCCGCAAATGGGCGCGACGGTTCTGGTTTCCTCCGAACAGCTCCTCAGCGCATCGCCGGTCCAGCTGCTCACCAACGATCGCGGCCGTTTCTCAACGTCCATGCTTCCCGCAGGACTTTACTCGATCCGCGTAACCCTGGCAGGGTTCCTGCCGGCGATCGAACAGCACGTGGAAGTCAACGATCAACATGCGACCCTGCTCGAGATCGTTCTGGGAACGGTGTTTTCGTCGTTCGAAAAATTGCGCCGTCAGTCCGACGAGCCCGTCTCCATGGACGACTGGACCTGGGTGCTGCGGACTTCGGCTGCCACGCGTCCGGTTCTGCGGTGGCAGGACGACTCCATTTCCCTCGACCCCGCTGCCGACATCGCAGCGATGCAGGATTCCAGCGATTCTGCCCAAGCTCAACAGCTCCATGGACGCCTCGAGCTGACTTCCGGCGCGGATCATCCCGGCTCGATTGGGGACCTCGCTGATTCGCCCGCCACGGCATTCGTCTACGACGTCGGGTTCGGCGGCAAGAGCCGCTTCGTTATGGCCGGCCAGTTCAGTCACGAAGACGGCTCGGCGGCCGGTGGCTTTGCGGGAGAATGGCTGCCTTCCGGCCTCGCCGGCGTCGGTCCGGTCACCACCATTCTCGTGCGCGAATCGCGGCTGGGCCCCGGGGGACCGACGTTTCGCGGCTTGCGCCTCTCCCACGAAGATCAACTCGCGCTGGGAAAGATCGTCAGCGTCCGTTACGGCGCGGACTTCGTCGTGGCCGGATTCAACGGCACCACTTCCGCGCTTCGCCCGCGCGCCGAAGTCGCCGTTCAAATCGCGCGAAATTGGCAGGCTTCCGCCACCGTGGCGACCCATCCGTGGCTGGATGATGCTGTTTCCGCGGGCGCACTGCAATCGACGCTCGATACGCTCGACGCGTTCCCGACCATGCTGATTCGCAATGGCCGGCCCGTGCTGGAAAATGGCCTGCATGAGGAAATCTCTATTGACCGCGCGCTGGGCCCCCACGCGGATCTGATCGCGTCGGTTTTCCACGATCTCGCCAGCCACACGGCGGTCATCGGCCGCGGCGGCTCCGGCAGCCCCGATTACCTGCAAGATTATTTTTCGGACGCATTCGCCTACGATGGCGGCTCCTCGAGTTCCGGCGGCGCTCGACTGGTCTACCGCCAGAAGTTCTCGAACAATCTGAGCACCACGGTCGTTTATGCTTACGCGGGAGCGCTTGCGCCCAACGGCATCACGTCAACCGACCTTCGCGAAGAGCTCGCGACCCGCTATCGCCAGAGTCTGGCCGCGGCTTTCTCCGCCACGCTCCCGCGCTTCGGCACGAAATTCACCACCAGCTACAAATGGCTCAGCGGGCCCACGGTCTCCCGCCAGGACGCCTATGGCGAGTCCCTTTACCACGTTGATCCATTCCTCAGCATGGAGATCCGCCAGCCCCTCCCCAGCGTTTTCCCGTGTCATATGGAGGTCCAGGCCAACGTGGGCAACCTCTTGGCCCAGGGATACGTCCCAATCTCGGGGGGTGATGGCTCAGTGATCCTCGTCCCTTCCTACCGCTATTTCCGAGGCGGCCTGAGCCTCCAGTTCTAAGACGGTAGCTCGCTACAGGAATTGGGAATGCATCTTCCACAAATGGGATTGGCTGCGAATCCTGCTCTCTTGCTCCATGCAATAGATTGAAAATAATCTAGTTAGTTGAGTTGCAATTAATGATTCCCTGGAAGCTGGCGTGCTAGCGTAGAATCTCAAGTAGGGCCACGGGTGGAGTTGGATGAACGACGGTCTTCGATTTCGGCTGGGTGCGGTTTCCCTGGCGCTTCTCACGCTAACGGCGATGGTCTTCGCCGTTCTGAATTTCCAGCAGCGCTCGCGTTTTGTCGTCCCCGATGACGGCATCACTTGGATGGATTCGGCGAGCGGCGTCATGGCCTGGCACGTTGCCCCCGGTACACCTGGCGATCGAGCCGGAATCAAGCAGGGCGATTACGTCGAATCCCTCCATGGAACCAAGATCCACCGCGCCACGGACGTCACCAAACTGCTCTGGCGCGCCGGCCCGTGGACCGAAGTCCGCTATGGAATCCGTCGCGACGGCGAGTCGTTCCAGGTGCCGCTGGTTACCGCGCCGCAGGATACCTCCTCTTCGATCGAGAACTACCTGCGGATCACCGCCTTGCTGTATCTCTTCATCGGACTTTTCATTTTCGCGCGCCGCTGGAACGCACCGCGGGCCATTCATTTTTACGTTTTTTGCCTCGTCTCGTTCGTTCTCTACAGCTTTCATTACACCGGCAAGCTGAATTCCTTCGACTGGACGATTTACTGGGGCAACGTGGTCGCGCTGCTGTTGCAGCCGGCTCTCCTCGTCCACTTCGCACTGGTGTTTCCGGAGCGCCGCGGCTCACTCTGGCCGAAGCTTGCCGCTGTCTACAGCGTCCCCGTCGCCCTGCTTGCGCTGCACCTCTCCGTGGCCACGGCGACTCTCGATTTCTTGCCCGCGATCAGCAGCCGCGAATTTCTCGACACGATTGAGCTGCTCTATCTGGGTGTCTATTTCCTGGTCGCCGCGGGCATTTTCCTGGCCAGCTATTTCCGTGCTCCCAGTGGAGTGCTGCGGCAGCAATTGAAGTGGATCACTGGCGGAGCGTTCGCCGGCATTCTCCCATTCCTGCTGCTGTATGTTCTGCCGCGTTTCGCGAGCACCGTGCCGCAATCGTGGATGAAGCTCTCCGTTTTTTCGCTGGCGTTGATCCCGCTGTGCTTCGGCTACGCGATCATCCGCTACCGGTTGATGGACGTGGACATCATTTTCAAGCGCGGCTTGGCCTACACGTTCGCGACCGGCGCCGTCGTCGCCATCTATTTTTCGGCCATCGCGCTGATCGGCGAGCTGTTCCATACGCAGATGACGACCGGGCCCGCCGGCGCTGTGATCGCCATCGTGGTCGCGGCATTTCTGATCCAGCCGCTTCGCGATTGGGTGCAGGTGCGTCTCGATCACTTCTTCTACCGCGACCGGCTGGACTATCGCCGCACGCTGATTGAATTCGGGCGCGCTCTCGCGAATGAAGTCCGCCTCGAGCCTCTGCTCGGCTCGGTGCTCGATCGCATCTCGCAGACACTGCTGGTGGATCGTCTCGCCGTTTTCCTCGAGGATCCTGCGCATCCCGGCCAGTTCGTGCTTTCGCGCTCGATGGGTCTTCGGCCCGAAGGCCCGCTTGATTTGAGCTTTCTCGATCCCGCGCGGCCGGCGCTCGAGCGCGGCTGCCTGTTTTTCGAATCGGCGCGCGCCGCAACGGACGAGACCGAATCCGTTCGCCGCACAATCGAAGAGCTCGACCTGAACTATTTCATCGCCTGCCGCTTCCACGACCGCATGGCCGCCGTGATCGGCCTCGGCAAGACCGTCGATGGCGATTACCTCTCGAGCGACGACCTCGAACTGCTCTCCACCATCGCTGGCTACGTCGCCATCGCCATCGAGAATGCCCGGCTTTATCAATCGCTCGAACAGAAGGCTCTGCAAATCGAACGCCTGAAGGATTTCAGCGAGAACATCGTCGAATCGCTGCGCATCGGCGTGGTCACCGTGGATCTCGAAGACCGCATCGAATCGTGGAATCCACAACTGGAAGACTTGCTCGAAATTCCGCGGAGCGAAGCGCTGCGCCGCAAGCTCGACGAAGTGCTACCGCACGATCTCGCCGCGGAAGTCAGCGCGCAAGCGGCCAGCGACCATGTTTCCGGCATCTACCGGTTCCACTTGAACACGCGCAGCAACCGTCACCTGGTGGTCAACGCCTCGATCGCTCCTCTTCTCGCGAAGAATGGCGCGCGGCTGGGCCGCCTGGTTCTGCTCGACGACATCACCCAGCGCGTCCGCCTGGAAGATCAGATGGTCCAGACCGAAAAACTGACTTCGCTTGGCTTGCTGGCCGCGGGCGTGGCGCACGAGGTGAACACGCCTCTCGCCGTGATTTCGAATTACATCCAAATGCTCGCGAAGCAGATTCCCGAGGATGATCCCCGGCAAAAAACCATCGAGCGCATCGTGAAGCAGACGTTCCGCGCGAGTGAGATCGTCAACAACCTGCTGAATTTTTCGCGCACCGGCGGCACTGCGCCCGTCGAAGTGGATCTGAACTTCGTGCTCGAGGAAACGCTGACGCTGGTGCAGCATCCGTTCAAAACCGCCCAGGTAAACGTCGTCAAGAATTACGCGGAAAAGCTGCCCGTTATTCTCGGCTCGACCACCCGCCTCCAGCAGGTGTTCCTGAATCTCTTCATGAATGCACGCGACGCCATGCCCGGCGGGGGAATGCTCGAGGTCCGCACCGGCGCGCGCAACGGCTCGGTCGAAATCGAAGTCACCGACACGGGCGCCGGAATTCCGCCCGAGCACCTGCATCGCATCTTCGATCCTTTTTTCACCACCAAGGCCACCGGCCGCGGAACTGGCCTGGGCCTCTCCGTGAGCTATGGGATCATCAAAGAACACGCGGGCAAAGTGGACGTGCGCTCGACACCCGGCAAAGGTACGTCGTTCCGGCTGGAGTTCCCGGTGGCCAGGAAAGCGGTTCATGCCTAGAGGATCGATTCTTGTTGTCGATGACGAGCTGGAAATCCGCGAGGGTCTTCAGGCCCTGCTCACCTCGGAAAATTTCCGAGTAACCCTGGCGGAAACCGGACAGGCAGGCCTTCAGAAGCTCGAAGACCAGCCGTTCGACCTCATGCTGCTCGACGTGAGCCTGCCGGACCGCAACGGCCTCGACATGTTGCGCGAAATTCGCTTGCGCGACCCGAATCTCGCTGTCATTTTGATCACCGCCTACGGCTCCATTGATATGGCCCGCCAGGCGTTCAAGGGCGGCGCGCAGGACTACATCACCAAGCCGTGGTCCAACGACGAGTTGATCGCGCAGATTTCCGTGGCCATCGAAGGACGCCGCCTGCGCGAGGAAAACGTTCACCTCAAGCGCGCGCTCAAGCAGCGCTACAATTTTCCCAACATCGTCGGCAAGAGCGAAAAGATGCTCACCGTGCTCGATCTGGTCACCCAGGTCGCGCCGTCGCGCTCGACCGTGCTCATCTCCGGCGAAAGCGGCACCGGCAAGGAAGTGATCGCCAAAGCCATTCACGCTGCTTCCACGCGCACGGACAAGGCTTTCATCCCCATCAACACGGGCTCGATTCCGGTTGACCTTCTCGAATCGCAGCTTTTCGGCCACGTGAAGGGCGCGTTCACCAGCGCGATCGCGTCCAAGAAGGGCCTGTTCGAAGTCGCCGACCAGGGCACGATTTTCTTCGACGAGATCTCGACGATCGGCCCGGAAACGCAGGCGAAACTTCTGCGCGTGATTCAGGAGCGCGAATTCATGCGCCTCGGCGGCACCGAAACCATCAAGGTGGACGTCCGCATCCTGGCCGCCTCCAACGAGGATCTTCGCAAGCTCGTCCGCGAAGGCCGGTTCCGCGAGGATTTATTTCACCGGCTCAATGTGATCTCGATTCATCTTCCGCCGCTGCGCGATCGCAAGGAAGACATTCCGCTGCTGGTCGCGCGCTTCCTCGAGCAGTTCTGCAAGGACAATGGCAAGCCGCCGCGCGTTTTCACCACCGGAGCGATGAAGCTGCTGATGGATTACGACTGGCCGGGAAACATCCGCGAGCTCGAGAACGCCGTCGAGCGGGCCGTGGTGCTTTCCACGCACGAATCCATGGACGCCGATCTGCTGCCCGAAAGCGTTCGCACGCGCGAAATCGTCAAGGGCGTTCGCTTGCAGCTCGCCGAATTCCTGCCGCCGTTGCCGGGAGAAATCGGCTCGCGCGGCTCGGTACCTCCTCCTTCGCTCTTTGAAATCCTCGAGGAAGTGGAGCGGCGCATCATCGTGGACATGCTCGAGCGCACCAACTGGAACCAGACCGAAGCCGCCGAGCGCTTTCAGATTCCGCTTTCGACCCTCAACCAGAAGATCAAGCGCCTCGGCATCGAGACTCGCCGGCGTCCCGGCGCTCCTCGCGGTGGTCCGGGCGTCGCCTATGGCGAAGAAACTGCCGAATTTTCCGCCGGTAAATAGCCCCGCAATCCAGAAGATTCGGCCCCCTCAAATTATTCGGGAATGGTGTCGAACTGCTCGGCACGAACCGCCGAGCCGCGCTCGGCTTCACGAAACCAGCGGGCGTCCGGCGATATTTTCGAGGATGCGATACGGGGCGTGGTCCGGCGCGACCAGCGCCTGCGGCGGAACCAGAAACGTCTGTTCGAGCGCGTACTGCCCGGACATCGCCGCGTGCGCGACGCCATCGGTGAACACCAGCCAGGTCGAGAGCGGCGGAAATTCCATCCGGGTCTTCGGGCAATTCTTCTGGAACTCCGTGTTCTCCTTCAAATAATCGTGAAAGCCGAGCATGAACATGTCGTACGGCGTCCGGCCCATTCCCCGGAAGCCGAGTTTCTCGCCCCAGTCCTGCACCGTCCGGCTGACCCAGGAATCCTCCGCGATCCGTTCCAGTCCCGCGTCCCTGGCATACCGGCGGGCGAGGACCTCGAAGCTGTCCGTCGTGTTCCACACGCGCGGCCTCGTCGGATTCAGGTTCGTGAACACTCGCAGGATGCGCCCGCCGCGCGAAAGCCTAGCTTCTCGCCCAGGTCCTGCACCGTCCGGCTAACCCAGGAATCCTCCGCGATCCGTTCCAGTCCCGCGTCCCTGGCATACCGGCGCGCCAGCACCTCGAAGCTGTCCGTCGTGTTCCATACACGGGCCTTCGTCGGATTCAGGTTTGTGAACACTCGCAGGATGCGTCCGCCGCGCGTGGGCCGACTTGGAAACGCGTCCACGTGCAACAGGTCGTT
>JARLGK010000153.1 GCA_031296075.1 Candidatus Acidiferrales bacterium | reverse complement strand
TATGCCGCTGACTTCTGTGGAACTGAGGTCCTGCGCGATGCTGGCCGGGACTTGGTCGAGTCATTCATCACGACCTTGGCTGACCAGGCGACCAAAGATCGAGATGGCCTGATTTGCAAACTCAACAGCTATGGCAGCACCGAGGCGGTGAAATCATGAAGCGACACATTCCAGGCCTCAACACCGAGTCCACAAACGCTGACGATTTTCTCGAAGGAATGTTCCTGGTTTGCGTAGACCACGCGAATTATAGGTGGCATCCGCAAAAGCCGTGTTTCTTGATCCGCTTTGCAGTTATCGAACCAGAGGAATTTCGCTCCCGCCGCATTTCAGGGCGGCTGTATTGCACGCCGAAGGCTCTTTGGAGGCTCAATTGGTTCCTTCGCGATTTCGGATACGACACAGACCTGCTCGGCCGAGACGAAGTGGACGAAAAAGCTCTGGTTGGACTCAAAGGGGTAATCCGAACTTCGCGCAAAACACTGGCTGGCCGGAGCTTTCTGAATCTCGATGGATTTGCTCCCTCCACTGAGTGGGAGAGTCTGTCGCAGGATCACGACAAGGGAATTCGTGGGGAGAAGGGCAATTCCGATGACTTACAGCTACACACAGATTAGCCAATATCTCCGTTGCCCGCGTAGCTACCGCTATCGGTATCTGGATGGCTGGCGGGAAAAGGACACACGCGCGGCGATGGTGTTCGGCCGCTGTTTTGAAACCGCGCTCGGAGCCTACTTTCGTCGAGAGGACTCCACCGCAGTCCTATTCAAGGAATGGGGTGCGTTTCGCGACGCTCCTTTCGAATACAGGAAGGGAGATTCCTGGGATCGCTTGGTCCACCAGGGAGTTCATCTGCTCCAGAAATTTGCACAGGATGATCGTGTTCAGGTTCTTCGTCCCCAAGAGAACCTACAAGTCAAACTCCTCCGAATCCTCGATGGAAACAACGAGTTCGTTGGTTATATTGACGCTCTCGGCGCGCTTGACGGTCAGGAGTGTCTGATCGATTGGAAAACCACTACGAGTCGTTATGCCGAAGAGCCGGAAGGGTTACTGACACTGGATCCTCAGCTCATTTGCTATTCCTGGATCAGCGGCATTCCCGATGTCGCACTGGTTGGGTTCGTGAGAAAGCAGCAGCCTGAGATTCAATACCTGAAGGCATCGATCTCAGAGGAGCAGCGCCGCGAGTTCGGTCGGCTGGTCGAGACGACGGTAGGCCAAGTCGAAACTGGTCAGTTTCCATCTCACAGCGGGATTCGATTCCCTCAGAACGGCTGTGTCGGCTGTCCGCATTTAGGGCTCTGCCTAAACGACCAGCAGTTGATCGACGTTAACCTGATTCGCAGACCGGGAGCGAGCGACATTGATTGGCTTGACGAGCTTGTGGACTAACAGACTACCGATGGGGCCGAATCTCGATCGACGGCGCGCCCTACTTGTCCTAGACAAGATCGACGAGATCCTCGCCTGGGAGAAGACGAAGGAGCAAGAGCGAGATGTGCGGTTCGTCGAGCTCGGGCAGTATCTGTGTGAGGCTCGTACTGGCCAATACTGGAGGCTGGAAAACCTGAAATCGTTTGATGACTTCCTTGAAAAGCGATTCCCTCAGTCGCGTCGGAAGGCCTACTACCTGATGGCCATTCATGAGAGTTTGACAAAGATACCGAAGCAACGGCTTAGGGAAATAGGCTGGCGTAAGGCGGCAGAGATGGTGAAGGTGGCCCGCCGAGATGGGGAACAGTTCGATTGTGCACCCTGGGTGCACAAGGCCAAGGAACTGCCCAGGGAGGAGTTCAAGCGCGAAGTCGAGCGACACCTCACCGGCAAAGAGTCAGAGCCGTGGGAAATGATCTATTTCAAGGTGTACAAGAGCCAGCTTCCTGTTATCGAGCAGGCCCTTGAAACTGCAGGTCTAATGCTGGGAAGCGATAGATCGCGAGGCTACATGCTGGAGATGATTTGTGCAGATTTTCTGGCGGGTGCGAACATCGAAAACGGGGACTCAAACGCCTTGATACTTTCACTCGACCGGCTCTTTGGTTTGCTTCCACAGCTAAAGCAGCAGGAGTTCCTGAGCAAAGTAAGCGGAACCTCGTGACGTTTAATACTTTGCGACGCCCGCCGTTGAGACTCAATGCCCCACTCTACGCGGAACTCCATCGCAAAATCCTAGAGCGAGACGGTTGGCGCTGCCAATCTTGCGGCTGCATGAATAACCTCCAAGTTCATCACATTCAGTCACGTAGCCGGCTCGGCGACGATACGGAAGAGAACCTCATCAGCTTGTGCGCTTCGTGCCATCGGAGCATTCATTTACGACCACCCCTATAGGGTAGAAACGCGATCGTCAGAGCAAGGTTGCTATAACAAATGCAGTCGGGTCATTGGGAATCAGCCGAAGGTATTCGCGCGCTGACCACGGGGACCATCCACACCGCGTAACCGTTTGGGTTGCGGATGTTGGCGGCCATCTGATCGAAGTATGCAACGGCCGACTCGCGCGTGATCGACGCCAGTTGACCGATTGACTCGGAATACCCGTCGCGCCACGCTTCAAGGATGGCCGCGAAAGTTTCCCGCGGGACGCGCAGCGTGTCAAGGATGACGTAATCCACGGCAATCTCCTCCATCTTCATCGCGGCGAGAATTCCAAAAATGTTGCGGCCGATGAAGAGGTCGGTTTTCGTTCCGGCTGAGAACGCCGGAGCAACCGTATGCCAGAAATCCGCCGGATCGAGCTTGGCCGGCTGGAAATGCAGCATCCCGTAGTCCTCAGGAATAAAGTGCAGGTAGCCCCCGGGGCGGGTGACTCGCACAAGTTCCGCGATAACGCGCTCGGGATAGGGAATCGAGTGCAGTACGTGACGGCACACGGTGAGGTCGAAACTGCGGTCAGCGGCTCGTAGCTCAAATACAGATTGGTGCTCGAACGTCAGCCGGGGCGCGAGGCTTGCGTAGCGCGACCGCGCGAGGTCCAGATGATGATCAAAAATATCTACTCCGACCACTTGCGCTCGTGGAAAGAGTTCGGCCAGCCGCGACGACACTTCGCCAGTGCCGCAGCCGGCGTCGAGTATGCGAGGCTCAGCCGGGAGCGCGTAACGATGAAACAGTCTTATTTCCTGCGGCCAGATTGCACGCGCCTGTGCGTCCAGGTTTCGGACCATAGATTCGTCGGCCATCTGCTTGGCTTGGGGGTTGAGATCGGTCACGGCATTCTCCAACCGGCTGCATCACCGGCACTCGCTTGATCGTAGAGTATCCTTCTGTGAGATCGGAAACGAAAGGTTGGGGGATTGGTCCGCGGCGGTGGACGGTGGGGGCAAATGGCGCGGCTGAGCCAAGCATGTACGCCGGGCACGGTGTACCGTGCCCCTACAAAACCGGATGTCAATCGCGCACACGTACCAAGAATCGGTGCCGGGCGCAGCATGCTGCGCCCCTACAGAACCACTTGGAGCGGACGATCGAGATGAATCGCGCGGCACCGGGAGTATACTCCGGGCGAATGGGGGCGACGATGAGAGCACAAAGCGTGTTGGTTTTGTTTCTTGCGCTAACGGGAAGCGCGATTGCGCAACAGGCGCCAACGCCAACCCCAGCGACGGCGACGGTGCCGGAGATCCCGTATCGCTCGGTGGCCGATTTTCTGAAGCTGCCGCCGGATTTGTATTTGGGCGAAGTCGCCGGCGTGGCCGTTAATTCCAAAGGGCACGTGTTCGTCTTTTCGCGCGGCAATACCACGGGAGCGGCGTATGGCGCGAGCGCCGCGCAACTTCTCGAATTCGGCGCGGACGGGCGCTTCGTGCGCGAAATCGGGCATAACCTTTACGCGTGGTCGTACGCGCATACGGTCAAGATCGATCCGCAAGACAATATATGGATCACGGACAAGGGTTCGGACATGGTGATCAAGTTCACTCCAGCGGGCCGCGTGGCGATGGTCTTCGGGCGCAAGCAGGAAGCCTCGGATGAGGGCACCGGGCCGCTGAAGCACGTGCGCCCGCCGTTGCCGCCGGTGGACGGGATGTTCCGGCAGGTGACCGATGTGGCGTGGGACGCGGCGGGGAATACATACATCAGCGACGGCTACGTCAATTCGCGTGTCGCCAAGGTGGATAAGGACGGCAACTGGATTAAATCGTGGGGCGAGCCCGGCGATGCGCCGGGACAATTCAACACGCCGCACAGCATCGCGACCGATGCGCAGGGAAACGTCTATGTGGCGGACCGCGGGAACCGGCGGATACAGGTGTTCGACAGCGACGGAAAGTTTCTGAGGCAGATCACCATTGACGTGCCCGTGCCGCCGGACGCTCGCCCGGCAATCGGCGCCAAGCCGAAGGCGACGACGGGAACAATGGCGCCCGGCGCGCCGTGGGCGATTTGCATTACGCCGGGGCCGCGTCAAGTGCTGTACAGCTCGGATGCTTTTCCCGGGCGAATCTACAAGCTGAGCCTGGATGGAAAAGTTCTCGGCGTGCTGGGAGAATCGGGCAAGCAGCTGAAGCAGTTTGGTTGGATTCACGAGATGGCGTGCCCGTCGGAGAATGAGCTGTATGTGGCGGAGCTATTGAATTGGCGCGTGCAGAAGTTGGTTCTGGGGCCGGGGCGGTAGATACGCGCAAACCGAAATTCGAAGACTCACCGCAGAGACGCAGAGATCGCAGAGAGAACTGAAGAGAGGTTCCTCGACTGCGCTTCCGGACGCCGGCCGTACATCACTGCACGGTGAAGCGGACGGGCTGGATGAAAATCGCATTGCCTGATTGAATCGAAACGTTGTAGTCGCCGGGCTTCAGTTCCGGAACCTTGATTACGATCTTGTCCGCAGCCTGCGAGACGACCGAGACTTTGTGATCGTCTTTGTCGTCGGAGAGAAATACGGCGGACACGTGGCTTTTCTCCAGACCTTCCCCGGTCACGGTTACCATATCGTTCGCCTTGCCGGAAGCTGGGTCCACGGCCGTCACGCGGGGTGTCGTACCTTGCGCCACGAGCAGTCGAGCTGGAAGGGCGAGAAGCGCGGCTGCGGTTAAGAGCGCGAAGCTCGCACGCACAAATCTTGTGCGGCGTTCAAAATAGCCTAGGGCTGGTGTGTTCGTCACGGACCACCTCTCAATAAATCAGAGTCGCGTAGCCCGATCTCGGGCTTGGGTTTGCGCAGAACATAGTCCCGCGGTATCCGGTTGTCAAACGATATAGGCGAACGACTCCGCGCGCATGGTGGCTGCCAAATTGGGCACAGGGCGCGCACCCACGCGCGTCGCGTTCTGCGCCTCCTGCTACGCTTGGAATACACAATCGAAGATGTTCGTCGAACTTGGGGAGCCTGTATGAAGAGCCGTGGAAACAATTTTCGTCTCGTAGTCTTGCTGGGGGCGCTGCTCGGCGTGGCGCTGGCGCCGGGTTGGTGGGCGGCCCGGGCGCAGCAGCCGTCGACAACGCAGGCACAGGCGAACGCGCCGGGGAAAACGACGTCTCCCGGGCAGACGACTTCACAAGATCAGGGAAGCCAGTCGAGCCCGCTGTATCGCGTGACGGTGGTGGCGCGAACGACGAAAGCGATCAACTACAGCCATGCCAAAGGTTCGACTCCCATCGATTTCAAGGGCACCGTGCTGATGCCGTTCGCGAAAGGCGAAGCGAAGGTCGAAGGCAAAAAGGGCGTCACCAGCGTGTCCGCGAAATTCGACAAACTCTCGCCCGCATCACAGTACGGCCCGCAATTTCTGACCTACGTGTTGTGGGCGGTGACGCCGGAGGGCCGCGCGTCGAATCTGGGCGAACTTGAGCTCGAAGGCGCGAAGGCGAAAGTTGACGGCGCGGCGGCGTTTCAGGCGTTTGCGATGATCGTGACGGCGGAGCCGTATTTCGCCGTGACGCAGCCGAGCGATGTGGTGGTGATGGAGAATTCGGTCCGGCCGGACACGGAAGGAAGCGTGGAAGAGGTGGACGCGAAGTTCGACCTGCTGCAACGCGGCGACTATTCGACGATCACGACGGGCAATGAGCCGACGCGCATGGATCCGCGCATTCCGCTGAGTCTCTACGAGGCGCGCAATGCCGTGCAGATCGCGCAGGCGGCGGGCTCCGACAAATACGCGGCGGCGAGCTTTCAGAAGGCGCAGCAGCTTCTCCAGCAGGCGGAGGATTCGCAGAAGCACAAGTCGCCGCGCAAGAGCGTGGACATGACCGCGCGCGAAGCGGTGCAGACCGCGCAAGACGCGCGATCCATCACCATCAAGCGGCTCGACGAAGAGCGGCAGGAAGCGGAGCGCAAGGCGGCGGAAGCGCGCGAAGCTCTGGCCAAACAGCAAGCTGCGGACGCCGAGAAAGCGAAACTCGAAGCGCAGCTCGAGCAGGCAAAGGCGGCACGCGATAAGGCCGAAGCAGAAGCAGCCCGTGCCGCCGCTCTCGCGCAGCAGCAAGAGGCGGAAAAAGCTGCGGCGCTCGCCGCCCAACAAAAGGGCGAGGCGGAGGCGACCGCAGCGCAGGCGGCGCAACAGGCCGCGCAGGCACAGCAAATGGCCGCGCAGCAAAAAGCCGCCGCGGAAGCCGATGCCGAACGCGCGAGGCAGGCTGCGGCTCAGGCGGAGTCCGAAAAGGCCGAGCTGCGCAAGCAGCTTTTGCAGCAATTGAGCAGCATCCTGCAGACGCGCGATTCCGTCCGCGGATTGATCGTGAACATGTCCGACGTGCTGTTTGATACGGGCAGTTACACGCTGAAACCCGGAGCGCGCGAAAAGCTCGCGAAGATTTCGGGCATCCTGCTCGCCTATCCGGCGCTGAAGGTGCAGGTGGAAGGGCACACGGACAGCGTGGGCGGCGACGATTTCAATCAGCGTCTTTCCGAACAGCGCGCGGAGTCGGTGCGAGAGTATCTGGTTGATCAGATGGTGCCCGCCAATGCGGTGACCGCGTTCGGATTCGGCAAGACGAAGCCGGTGGCAACAAACGACACGCCGGAAGGACGCCAGCAGAATCGCCGAGTCGAACTGGTTGTGAATGGGGACGCGATCGGCGACAGCGTTGACGCGCCGGGTGGCGCAGCGCAAACGCAGTAGCCGCGAACGAGCGCGAAGCCGAACGATTGCCCTCGCTCGTTTCTCCCTCTCGATCCTCGCTCGATTGGTGATACCCTCCGCACGTCCCAAGGCGAAAACGTTCCGCTAGACTTGTGGTCAACAATGAATAGAATAGGAGGCCTTGGAAACGAGCGCGTCGCGATTTGGGATGCGGCGGTTCCACGGGCCACTTCGGGCAGTCCTTTCGGGCGAGCGGCGCGCAGATTGTCGAAGAAGGGAACAAGAAGAGAGAGGTTTTCGTGATTGTAGGTGTACCCAAAGAGAGTTTTCCGGGCGAGCGGCGAGTCGCTCTAGTCCCCGCGGTGATTCCGAACCTGAAGAAGGTTGGTTTGGAAGTCGTCGTCGAGGCGGGCGCGGGCGTCGAGGCCGGCTACCCGGACGCGCAGTACGCGGAAAAGGGCGCGAAGATCGCTCCCGATCGAAAGGCTGTGTTCGGCACGGCGGATATCATCGCTCAGGTGCTGTGCTATGGCTCGAATGACAAGACGGGCAAGGCGGATTTGCCGCTGATGCGGCGGGACCAGGTTCTGATCGGGTTTCTGCGTCCGCTTGGATCTCGCGAAATTCTTCAGGAAATTGCCGGCGCGGGAGTGATGTCTTTTTCGGTCGAGCTGATGCCGCGGACGACGCGCGCGCAGAGCATGGACGCGCTTTCATCCATGGCGACGGCGTGCGGATATAAGGCGGTGCTGATCGCGGCGGATGTGCTTCCGCGGTTTTATCCCATGCTCACGACTGCGGCGGGCACGATCACGCCCGCGCGGGTGCTGATTCTGGGCGTCGGCGTGGCGGGACTCCAGGCGATCGCCACGGCGCGGCGGCTTGGGGCAGTGGTGTCGGCCTACGATCTGCGGCCGGCGGTGAAGGAGCAGGTGCAAAGCCTGGGCGCGCGTTTCGTCGAATTGCCGATTGAGGCGAAGAATGCTGAGGATGCGCGCGGATATGCGACCGCGCAGGACGAGGCGTTCTATGCGAAGCAGCGCGAGCTGATCGGGCGCGTGGTGGCGGAAAACGACGTGGTGATTACCACCGCGGTGGTGCCCGGGAAGAAGGCGCCGACGCTGGTGACCGCGGAGATGGTGCGCGCAATGGTGCCGGGGTCGGTGATCGTGGATCTGGCGGCGGAGCGCGGCGGGAACTGCGAGCTGACGCGGGCGGAAGAAACGATCAGCGTGAACGGCGTCACGATCATCGGCAAGATCAATCTGGCGAGCACCGTGCCGTACCACGCAAGTTCGCTCTACGCGCGCAACGTGACGGCGTTTCTGGCGCACCTTGTCAAGGACGGCAAGCTGAATCTGAATCCTGCGGACGAGATTACGCGAGAGACGATGCTGACGCGGGGTGGAGAAGTGGTGAACGCGCGAGTGAGGGAGTTCTTTTCGCTGCCGGCGCTGGTCGCGCAGGGCGGGGCCTAAACAGTAACGTAGCGGAGCAAAAGGAGAAGAGACCATGTCGGGGGACGTCTTAATCAACAGTCTCTTCGTATTCATGCTGGCGGGTTTTGTAGGGTTTCAAGTAATCAAGCGCGTGTCGCCGCTGCTGCACACGCCGCTGATGTCCCTTACCAACGCGCTGGACGCCATTGCCGTTGTGGGAGCGATCCTGCTGGCCGGGAGGCACGAGAGCAAACTGGCGTTCTGGCTCGGAATGATCGCCATCGTGGCGGCTACGAGCAATATCGTCGGCGGATTCTTGATCACCGATCGCATGCTGAAGATGTTCAAGTCCAGCCGGCCACAAAAATCCTAGATATGACACTTCCCGCGAATTTCCTCATTGAGATCGTTTACCTGATCGCGACTGCGCTCTTTGTTTTTTCGCTGATGTGGCTGAGCGCGCCGACCACGGCTCGCCGAGGAGTTCTGGCGGGCGAAATAGGGATGGCGCTGGCGATCGGCGGAACTCTATTCGAGCGCGGAATCGTCGACTATCAGTGGGTTGCCGTGGCGCTGGTGCTGGGAACAATCATCGGCGTGCCGCTTGGGATGGTGCAGATGACCGCGGTGCCGCAGCGGACCGCGCTCAGCCATGCGTTTGGTGCGTGCTGTGTCACGCTGGTGGGCACGGCGGAGTATTACTTGCATCGATCGAGTGTCCCGAAATTTACGATGTCGGTGCTATCGCTGGAAGTGATCCTGGGGGGGCTTACGTTTACCGGCAGCCTGATGGCCGCCGGGAAACTACAGGAGCTTTCGTTTATTCCCCAGCGCCCCGTCACATACAAAGGCCAAAATTTCGTAAACCTTGCCATGCTGACAGTCGCAGTCGCGATCGCGGTAACGCTGGTGCTGAATCCGATGCACGCGGTACTTTTCCCGGTCATGGTCGGGATTTCGCTGCTGTTCGGCATAATGCTGATCGTCCCGATCGGCGGAGCGGACATGCCGACGGTGATCTCGCTGTTGAACTCCTATGCCGGGCTTTCTGCCGCGGCGATGGGATTCGTGCTCAACAGCAAACTATTGATTGTTGCGGGCGCTCTCGACGGGTCCTCCGGCCTCATTCTGTCCGTGATCATGTCGAAAGCGATGAACCGGTCGTTCACCAACGT
>JARLGK010000017.1 GCA_031296075.1 Candidatus Acidiferrales bacterium | reverse complement strand
TGGATCTATACCTGCCAAAACCCCCCGGGGCGGGGGGGGGGGTGGGGGGGGGCGCGGCCCCCCCCCCGCCCCCCACCCCCCGGCTAGAGTGCTTGGCAAGTATTCCCCATCCGGCTTGAAACCATCGCCCGCGACGCTGTGCTCGTGGTTGCACGGTCGCGATGCCTCACCGGGCGTAGGCCGCGACGGCCTACGCCCCTACGGCCGAACGTCACGCGCGTGGCGCGCCCTTCGCCACTCGCCACCACAGCGCAGCCCCCGCAATCACGGACAGGACGCTCGCCGCCTGCGCGTTCGTCAACCCGAGGAACGATCGGGGATTGATGCGAATGAACTCGACCAGAAATCGCGCCAGGCCCGTGAGGATCAGATATATCGCGAAGACGCTTCCGGGCCGCAACCAGCCCAGGAGTGTGCTCCAATATCGAGACGGCATTTGGAGCGAGACGAAGAATCGACCGGCTTCAGCGACCTTCACGCCAATGCGTTCCGCTTCAGACGTCGTCTTGCCGATCCCGACAGCGAGTATTTGAAGTCTGCCCAGCCGCCACAGCAACCACGCAATCGCGCACGCAGCGATCAATTCGTAAATCGGTGTGGGATGGACGCGATCGGTCGTAGGCACCAGCCCATTCGGGAAGCTCATGCCCCAGGGCAGAGAAGTGGGTACGCCGTAATCGCCGTCGCCCGATAGCAGGCATCCGATCCGCCCGATCCCGTATCCCAGCGCCGCGGCCGCCGAGCCGGCGTCGAACACTTCGAGCAGCGGAAAATTGTGCCGGCGCGCCAGCCACACGAACGCCGCGAATCCCGCAATCAGCCCTCCGAACCACGCCAGTCCGTAGCGGCTGAAAATCTGGCCGATCGGATCGGCGAAAAGCTCGCGCGGCGTCTCGAGCACGTGATACAGCTTCGCGCCCATGATTCCCACGAGCGCCGGCACGGCGACGAACATTTCCGCCGTCGTTGTGTTCTTGGCCGCCAGGCCGCGCCGCGCCATGTCCGCGCGCAGCACGTAGTATGCCGCCACCATCGCCGCCGCGATCATCAGCCCGAACGTGGGCACCAGGATCGGCCCGAGATGGATGAACGGTATCATCGCGCGCCAGTATAGCCGAGCCTGGAACCTGGAAATCAGAAAATGGAAATGTGAATGCGCCTTCCGCTGCGCCCGCGCGGTAGCCATCGTCCATCTTCACTATTCCACTTTCCGCCTCCTTTGCAACCGAGCGGTGCAGGGCAGCGTCTAATCTTGTAGGATCGCTGAAACGTAACCGTTGCCTCGATTGGCATCACGAGGTGCGAATATGACGCGCTCGACTCCATACCGCTCAGCCTTGGCACAACTTTTCGTGGGAATTTTCGCGGCGGCGCTATTGCTGTTTGCGCCTTCCGCTGCATTCGCGCAGCGCGGCGGCCACGGAGGTGGCGGCGGGCATATGGGCGGCGGTGGAGGCGGTAGTTTTGGTGGCGGAAGCCACTCCTCCGGCGGCTCGCGCGGTTCGCATGGCTCAGCGCCCTCTCCGTCGCATTCGACTTCGGTACCGCCCGCGCGATCCGCGCCGGTAACAACGTTAGCGCCAGCTGTCACCTCATCCGTGCACCCGGGAGCGTCTTCGGAGGTTTCCGCGGCTCCATCGAGCGGCGTAACCGTCCACCAAACAATTTTTGGCGCGCGCGTAACGCAGGGCCCCGGCGAAGCATTCGTAAACCGAGGCTCCACGCCCACTCCGCGGAATTCTGTCATCGGTTTCGCCCCTGCCGCCGCGCACCCTTGGCAATCCGATGCGCCGCATTCCGGAGCGCTTAGCTTTTCCGGACAGGGCCGCGAGATCTGGCAGGAATCGCCTTCGCGAGGGGTAGCGACTTCCTCGCCTTCGGTTTCAAACCGTGCGCTCTTCGCGCGACCTCCGGCAGCGGCGACATTGCGTCCCCGACCTCCGCACAGAATTCACTTTCCTCCAGTATCAAGCCCGATCATTTTCGTTCCCGCATTCGCGTTTTTCGGCCCGGGATTCGGCTGTGATCCGTTCTGGGGATGGAGTTTTGATTCCGCGTTCGGCTGCAACGGCTTCGGTTATGGCTACGGCTTGGGATACGGCGGCTACTACGGCTCGGGCTACGGCGCCGGCTACGGCGGTTCGTACTCGCTAGGCAGCACCGCGCCATCGGATTTCGATAGCGGCGCATCCACCGAATTCAATGCATCCAAGTGGGAAGATTCGCCGGCGAATGATTCCATCGCGGCGGATCATCTCAACTCCGACTCCGGTGCCGACTCCACCGCCGGCGCAGCCGTCACCGCCGCTCCGCCGCCTGCCACGCTGATCTACCTGAAGGACGGCTCGAGCTACGAAGTGATGAGCTACTGGCTCGATGCGGGAAAGCTGCACTACATCACGAACTATGGCGGCGAAAACTCGCTGGACATGAACCACCTCGATCTGCAGCGCACCGTGGACGAAAATGCCCAGCGCGGCGCAAATTTCACGCTACGCCCAGCCCCCGCGGCGTCGGCTCCCTCGGAGCCTACACCTGCCGCGTCCTCGGCGCCTGCGGATGGGACGCGACCGGACAAGACGAGTCCCGCGCCAGCCCAATCCGCGCCCCAGCAGTAATCGGGTCTAGCGCAATCCGAATGACGCAGCACGCTGCGCGGTTGTGCACGGGCGTGGGTGTCAATTTGGCTGGTGAAAACGAAAGTCCGGTGGTACTGCAAATCGACCGCTTCTGTTAACCTTTGATATTGGGCTTCCGTTCTCAGGCGTCTTCCTGCGTCAATGCAAACAGCAGAGGCTCCGCCGGCTGCCCGGAAGAACGTCCAAATCTACACAGGAGAAATCCAGAATGAGCGAGCACTACCACGACGCGGGCGATCTTGGCCTGCTCAAAGAGATGCGCAAGCTGGCCCCTGCGGACTTCGACGCCTGGCTGGGCCTCAACAACATCGTCGCGCGCGAAGGCGGCGCGATTCCCAGGAAGTTTCGGGAACTTATCGCCGTCGCCGTTGCTTGCACGACTCAGTGCCCGTACTGCATCGAAGCGCACTCGAGGGCAGCAAAGGCAGCCGGTGCAACGCGCGAAGAACTAGTTGAGTCCGCATTCCTGGCTGCGGCGTTGCGCGCCGGCGGCGCGGCCACGCACGGAGCCATGGCCCTGAAGTTTTTCGACCAAAAGTAACCCGGCTGAGCATTGTCCTGATCTGGCGCGTCGCGAGGCAATTGGCACGCGTTTTGGCCGCCTGCACCGCGGCGCGCCATGGACTATTTTTTCTTACACGAATAAACACTTAACACGCGCGCCACACGCGCGTACAAAGTTTATTGTTATCCTCGTTGTGTGCCCGCGCGGTGCTCGTTAGGAATTTCCTTTTCAACGCAGGAGCTACTTCGTAGCGCTTTCTCTGCGCTCTCTGCGGTGATAATTAGCTTTTGACCTTAGCAGTTTTGCTAGTCCCGCCATCCGACGCCGCTCGTCGCTCGCCCCACTAATCACGACTCACCGATCACCAATCATTCGCCTCTGGAGACACCATGCCGAACTACAATGCACAGGTTCCGCCCTACTCGATTTTTCCGGGTGACGTCGCGCTGGCATTTAACAGCGAAGCGCCCGCCGCCGGCCAAGCCAGCCAGCAATTCGCGCTGCCGAGCTACGCCGGCTTCCCGGAAAACGGCCGCACCATCCGCTGGCAGACCATCTACGGCACGTCGCCATCGGCCGTGAGCATCGTCCTGCAGACCGCCATGTCCGACGCCGAAGCGCAGTACACGACGATTGACACGTCCTCCGCCACTGCCGGCGAAGCGCGCACGGTCACCCGCGTGCGCGGCAATTTCGTCCGCGCGAAAGTCTCCTCGATCACCGGCGGCTCCGGCATCATCGTGCAAATCCTGGGCTAGCAATCTGCGGTATTATGGTGGACGCGTACTCGAGGAATGCGTCTGCCGAAACGACACGCTTGCGGCGTAGCGGTAATAATGGCTCTGCTGTTCTTGGCGGCTGCAACACCGAGCGGCGCGCAGAATTCGCCGCCGTCGGCCGCGACGTCAGCGCAACCTGTGACATCGTTGCCGTGCCCCGTGCCTTCGCCGGTGCCTTCGACCTCCCACGGCTTCCACTGCGTCACCGTCACATTCGACTACGACTTCAGGCAAACTCCCGCCTGCTCGACAACTGTCACCAAGGGCTGTGTGCAGCAGTTCATCGCGTTCGTTATTTCCGCGGGAACGAAGCACCCTCCGATTCTATTTCCGATTCCGCTTCCTCCGAACCCGGTCGGCGCCGTTCACGGCATCACCAAGACCGGCCCTCCCATCGACTTCGAATCCGGCAAGCATCTCATTTCCGTCTCGGCCATGAGCCCCGACGGCACGCACTCCAAGCGAAGCCTCTGCACAACCTGGATCACCATCCCGTAGAAGGTTTCGTAGCGCCGGCGTCTCGCCGGCTCTTTTCCTGAGTTGCCGGGCCGCCGCAGCGACGTCTTCAAATTTCCATTTTCGACGTTCCTCATGCCCCTC
This sequence comes from Candidatus Acidiferrales bacterium, assembly GCA_031296075.1. GTDB lineage: Bacteria > Acidobacteriota > Terriglobia > Acidiferrales > UBA7541 > Palsa-295. Next base: position 2,293 of record JARLGK010000017.1, on the reverse strand, counting down.
TGCATCGCACTCGTGCAATCCCGCGGGTCCGTCGCCGTATGGGACCGCTGCCCGCGTAGCGCCCTCCGCGGAGACCGTTTTTGCGCCGATCACCGCCACGCCCTCGACGGCGCCGTGATGGGACTGCTCAATACGAAAGAGAACTGCCATGCCCACGCAAAAGTCCGCAGGAAACCGCGCCACGAATTCCTCCGCGGGCGCATCCGCAAAACTCTCGCGCAAACCAGCGCCGAAGCCGGCTCGGAAGCGATCGGCGAAGTCAAAGCATATCGCCGCCCGGTCCGCGAACTCCGGGTCGACGGAAGCTCTCTCGCCGAATTCTTCGGACAAGAAGTCGAAACTCCGGCACCGGCGCCGTCAACCCTCGCTCGAACGCCTGCCGATTGATGAGGCCCTTCGCCGCGAAGGCATGGGCGAATCCGAGTACGCGAAATCGCTGGGAACCCTAATGGATACGCTCGAGGATCCCGAGTCCGATCCCAAACTCAGGCTCGAGGGCCTGAAGGAATGGGCGCGTCATTTCCAGACGAAACGCGCCCCGGAAAGCGCAGCCGCCAACGACGTCCCCGTCATCGTCCAACTCGTGCACGAAGTGCGACGCCCCGTGCGCCCGCCCATCGAAATCCCGGCCCCACCTCCGCCGCCGGAATCAGGCGCATAGCCCCACGAGCCGTGCAGTTTCTTCGTAGGGGCGTAGCACCGCTACGCCCGGTGCGGCACCGGCACTGGGCAACCACCAGCAAGACGTCCCGGTCGGTGCTCTTGCGCGGAATGGCGACACCTCGCCAAGTTCGATTGCCGGGTCCGCCGTCGGCGGATCATGCCCCTACAAAACCGCGCTGGAATTTCCGTCTTTCAGATGTCCTTCGCATTTTCCATTTTTCGCACCCCCAAGGAGCCATCATGACCGCACCGACTACCGGCACGACCGCAACCACCAGCATCAGCAAGAAAACAATCGGCTATCTCGTGCAGCTCGGCGGAATCGCCGCGATTACTCTCGGCGCGGTTTTCAGCATGCACCACGTCGCAATCGGTGCGGCGTATCTCGGCGGCGCTGCCGCGTTCTACGTCGGCAGCAAAATCCGCGCGATGTCCTAGAAAAAACGCGTCACTCGAAACTGGAAATCGAAACTCGGGCGGCGCATTTCGAGTTTCGATTTTCGTATTTCGGCCTTCTCCCATGGTCTCCATCACATCCGGCGTCGAGCGCTTCGCGCAAGACGTTCAATCCGAGAACGCACGCACGAACCGCGTTGACAAGATCCCTCTCGGTTACGCGCCGTTCCCCAAGCAGCAGGAATTTCACGAGCCTCCTGCGAAGTACCGCCTCTTCGGCGGCGCCGCGGGCCCGGGAAAATCGAAAGCTCTTCTGATGGAGGCCATCCTCCAGGCGCACGACCATCCCAACGCGAACACGCTGCTTCTCCGCCGCACGTTCCCCGAGCTCGAGCAGACGCTGCTGCACTATTTCCGCCGCGACGTTCCGCGCGAGCTCTACAGCAACTTCCAGGAATCGAAGCACCTGGTCACCTGGAAGAACGGGTCAACGACGCGCTTCGGCTACTGCCAGAGCGAGCACGACGTGTATCAGTATCAGGGCGCGGAATTTCTTTTCATCGGCATCGACGAGCTGACGCTTTTCACCCTGCGCCATGGGCAATTCCTCACCAGCCGCAACCGCTGTCCCGTGCCCGGCGCGTTTCCGTGCATGGCCGCGGCGACCAATCCCGGCAACAGCGGCCACGCCTGGGTGAAGTCGCTGTGGATCGACCGCCAGCCCGCGCCCGGCATGGAAAATCCCGCCGAGTACGATCCGGCTGACTACCATTTCATTCCCGCGCGCGTCACCGACAATCCGATTTACGCCGGCGACGAGCATTACCTGAAAACGTTGCGCGCGCTGCCGTCGCACCTTCGGCGGGCGTTTCTCGACGGCGATTGGGACGTCTTCGCCGGCCAATATTTCGACCGCTTCGATTACACGCGCCATGTACTCCGCGCTGAGCAAATATGGGGCCCCCAAGTCCCCGGTGAGGGGAGCCTGGGGGATCAATGGAAACCTTGGTGGCCGCGCTGGATCTCGATTGACTGGGGCTTCGAGCACCCGTCTGCCGCCTACTGGCATGTGGCAGTTCCAGCGCCCCGCACCGGGGCGGCTCCCAGTGGCACAGGCACTCTTGCCTGTGCGCTTTTGCCGATCCAGATGCCTGTCCAGCCGGGAAGATTCCTGACACTTCAGACCGGGGACATCCCTGACACTTTTTTCTCGGGTGCTTCGAGGGGAAGGGAT
>JARLGK010000152.1 GCA_031296075.1 Candidatus Acidiferrales bacterium | reverse complement strand
CGAGAGCGCAATCAATTGCCGCAAGCCGGCATCGCCGCCCTCCGCGGCGGCGCCGACCTCGGGCGCGGGGCCGGCGTCCGCCTGTGTCGCGTGGCGCTGCGCCACCGATTTGGACATCGCGTCCAGCGCCAACTTCGGCTTCGCGATGGTTGCCGGCGAAGGAGCGATGTCGATCGGCGCCGCATTCTTCTCGACGTTGCGAACCTCCGGCGCGGTCGCATCCGCCACGGCGCGGTGTTTCAGGCGCGGCGCCGAAGCCGTTGGAGCCAGTTGCAGGCGCGGCCGCTTAAGCTCGGTCTCCGACCACTGCACGATATTAGGCAGCGGCGTCAGGATTTTGGGCGGCGCAGGCGGCGCGTTCGGCCGAATCAGCGTCTGGCGCGGATGCGTCACCTTCACGGGTATCGAAACAATTGTCTGCCGCGGATGAAACGCGTCCGCGCCGCGCTCGGGCTGCTTCGCTGGGTCGTCCGATCTTTTGATCGGCTTCGGTGTATTCGCGGGCAACTTGATCCGCGGCAAATCCGATGGGTCGTACAAGGTCAGTTCGATCTGCACGGGCGCGAGCGTAGGCTTCACGTCGGGCAGAAATCCCCAGATTGGCAGAATCAGCAGCCAGATGGCGACAACATGCCAAAGTGATGCCGCCAAGAACGCGCGGCCTGGCAATCTCCCTTCGATCCAATCGACGCGCAGGACTTTAACTCTCTTGAGTTCCCAATCCTTCGGCGTCGGCGGCCCCGTCAGAACACCTGCGAGGCTCGTGCGAAAAACCTGTCCGGATGATTCCCAGTCGATTCCCAGGTCCAGGCGGGGAAGGCGCGCGTGCGGAGGGAGTTCTTCGAGATGGTCCTCGACGGGATACGTTTCCGCTCGCAAAAGGGGCTGCATGGGTCCGCGCATTATACTCGAACCAGTGTGATGCGCCTGGGTTACGCGGCGGCTGCCAGACGATAAAAACTCAGCGCCGCATCGCCCTGCTCGATCAGGCGAGCGCGTTCTAGCCGTTCTAGGCGGTCTGGTAGTTCCGTCTTATTTCGATGCTCGACGATCACCAGACCACCCGGCGCGACCAGATGCGAAGCATCGAGGTATTCGAGGACGTTCAGGTGCTCCTCCTCGTCTTCGTACGGAGGGTCGAGAAAGATGAAGTCCGCGACGCGGTGCCGCGCCGCAATTCGTTCCAGCCCTCGCACCGCTTCGGCTTCGATTACTTCGACGCCCTCGTGCACTCCAAGCGCATCGAGATTGGCGCGCACCAGCCGCGCGCTCGCGGCATGTGCCTCGACGAAAATCGTTTCGCGCGCCCCGCGGCTGATGGCCTCGATCCCGATCGCGCCCGTGCCTGCATAGAGATCAACGAAGAGCGAATCCTCCACCGCCGCCCCGAGGATGTTAAAGAGCGTCTCGCGCAGCCGGTCGCTGGTGGGCCGCAGGCGCAGTTTCCCCGGTCCTTTAAACTTCCTGCTGCGAAATCTTCCCGCAATCACGCGCACGGCTTCATCCTGCCTTCTTTGTCCGCCTTGGCGTCGGCCCTTGTCATCCAACAGACGCCAGTTGATAGCGTTTCCGCCACTCCGGGCTGAGCGATTCCAACTTCGCGACCACCTCGTCCGCTCGCTCCTGATTTTCGGCCAGCGCAAACGCATCGCGCCGCGCGAATTCCAGCAGCTCGTGGTCGCGCAGCGGTTGCGCGAACGCAAACGCCGCGTCGCCGTGCTGCCGCGTACCGAAAAACTCGCCCGGGCCGCGCAGTTTCAGGTCGCGCTCCGCGATTTCAAATCCGTTCGATGTGGCGACCATTGTTTCGATGCGTTCTCGTGCCTCTCCGGCTATGGTTTTGGGCGCGATCAGGATGCACTGCGACTTTTCCTTGCCCCGCCCGATCCGCCCACGGAGTTGGTGAAGCTGCGCGAGCCCGAATCTGTCGGCATGCTCGATCACCATCACGGTGGCGTTCGGCACGTCCACTCCCACCTCGATCACCGTCGTGGCCACCAGAATATCCAACTCACCGCGGCGAAATCGCTCCATCACCGCTTCCTTCTCTTCGTTCTTCAGGCGCCCATGCAGCAGTCCCACGCGCTGTTTCGGGAACACCGTCTTCGCCAGCCGCTCGTATTCGGCTGTCGCTGCCTTCAGCTCTTGCTTCGATTCCTCGATCACCGGATACACCACGAATGCTTGCCGCCCGTTCCCGATTTCGCGGCGCAGGAATTCCCACACGCCGCCGAGTTGCGCTTCGCTTGCCGAGCGCGTCTCGATCGGCGTGCGTCCCGGCGGCAGCTCGTCAATCACGGAGAGATCGAGGTCGCCGTAGAGCGTCAGCGCGAGTGTCCGTGGAATGGGCGTGGCGGTCATTACCAGCACGTGCGGCGACGCGCCCTTCTCGATCAGCCGTTTGCGCTGCAGCACGCCGAAGCGGTGTTGCTCGTCTACGATCGCAAGGCCCAGCTTGGCGAACTTCACCGGATCCTCGATCAGCGCGTGCGTTCCCACCAGCAGTTTCGTTTCGCCGCTCTCGACACGGGCGAGCACCGCCTCCCTCTCCGCGCGCTTCCGGCCGCTTACGATCAAGTCCACGCCGTACCCGGCGGCTTTGAATATCCGCCGCGCGGAAAGAAAATGCTGCGCGGCCAGAATCTCCGTGGGCGCCATCAGCGCCACCTGATAGCCGTTCTCGATCACGATGGTCGCCGCTTCCAGCGCCACGATCGTCTTGCCGCTTCCCACGTCGCCTTCGAGCAGCCGGTGCATCGGATAGGGCCGCTCGAGGTCCGCTGCGATTTCCGCGAGCACGCGCTTCTGCGCTGCCGTCGGCTTGAACGGCAGGATGCGTTTCAGCGCCTCGCGGACCTTTTCCTCGCGGACGCGCATAGCAATTCCTTGCTGGCGATGTTCCCGCAACCGGCGCAGTGCCAGCGCGAGCTGGTAGTAGAAGAACTCCTCGAAGATCAGCCGCGTCTGCGCCGGGCTGCGAAACGTGTTGAGCAGCTCGACGCTCTCCTCCTTCGGCGGGAAATGCGTGTAGAGCAGCGCCTCGCGCCTCGCGGGGAAGCGGTAGCGCTGGCGGATTTCCTCGGGCAGCGGGTCCGGCACGTTGCCGTCGAAGTCGCTCAGCACGCCGTAGATGATCCGTCGCAGCATCCGCGAGCTGATGCCGCCGATCGCTTCGTAGATCGGGACGATGCGGCCCACCTCCGTCGAATCCCCGGCGCCCTCGTCGCTTGCGCTCAAGATTTCGATCTGCGGATTCACCATTTCGTAGCGGCCGGGCCGAAGCGCGTCCATCTCGGCTTTGCCGTGCATCACCAGCCGCTGCCCCTCTTTGAGCCGCCCTTCCAGATACGCGCCGTGGAAAAATTTCGCGTGCAGCTGGCCCGAACCGTCGCGGATGGTGACGTGAAAGACGGGACCGCGCCCCCCGCGGAATCGAATGGTGTTTCCGCCGCCGGCCCCCACTTCACCGAGCACGGTGTACACCTGCCCGGGAACGATCTCCCCGATGGGCGTAAATCGGATGCGGTCTTCGTAGCGAAAGGGAAGATAGCCGAGCAGGTCGCCGACGGTCGAAAGGCCGCGCTCTTCGAGAGCGGCCGCGCGCTGCGGGCCCACGCCGCGCAGGAACTTCACCGGATTGTTCAGTGCGATCGTCACGCTAGAGATGATCGTATCGCGGCGAGGAGAGCGCGCCTACTTGCCGTCCACGGTAAATGCCAGCAGGACGTTGCCGGGGGCGCTGCCCTGAAAGAAGTATCCCGAATTCACGTACAGCATCCCGCCGACAATCACCGGCCCGGATTCGTCGAGCGAGCCGCCGCTGGCTTTCACGCCGTTGACGGTCTTGTATTCGCGCTCGGTGTCCACGTCCCAGATGATCCGCCCGTCCGTGGTCGAATACGCGCGCAAGTGGCCGTCGACGCCGCCTGAAAATACAACTCCTGGAATCGCGCTCACCGCCGCCGATTGCGCGGGGCTGCATCCTGGCTTCTCGCATCCCGGATGCGGCGTCTGCCACGCGGTTTCGCCGCTTTCGACTTTCAGCGCGAAAAGACCGCCGCCGATTTTGGGATCAAGCTCGTAGGGCACGCCGAAAACGGAGTCCTGCCCCGCGGCCGATCCCGGCGGCGCCGCGCGCCGCTGCACGTCCGACACGGCGACGTAAATGTTCTTCGCGTCCGCCGCCGATCCCCACTGCACCCCGCCGAGACTTCCGCCGCGTCCCACGCGCTTTTGCCACAGCGGCTTGCCTTGCGCGTCCGGATCAACGGCGTAAACGATTCCCGACTTCGCGCCGGCGATCAACGCGCGGCGCCCGCCCGGCAGTTCCACCAGAATCGCCGAAGATCCGAAATCGAAATCCGGCCCCTTTGCTTGCGGGCAATTCACCTGCTTGTTTCCGGGTATGTCGCAGTCGATGTTATAAGCATCTCCTTTTACCGCCTGGCTCGACCACGCCAGTTTCCCGGTGTCCAGATCAAACGCCATGAACGCATCGGATGTCTCGGTCACGGGATCGGAGTAGTTGTCGCCCGTGGTCACGTAGACCATACGTTTCTTCAAGTCCACCGTGGGCGACGACCATATGCCCGCGCCGGAAGGTCCCCAGAGCTGGACGCCCTGCGCGTTCTTGCGCACCGGCTTTGGCTCCGAGGCGATTGTGTAGCTCTTCCAAATCACTTTTCCCGTTGTGGCGTCGAGTGACGAAACACTCCCGCGAAATTTGCAGCACTCGTCCTTCGGATCGGCGCCGCTCACTTCTTCAAGCGACGAAACGCCGACGTAGAGTTTTCCATCGGTAAGGGTCGGCGCGCCGGTCACATGCACGTCCGGATGCGGATCGAGGCTCGTCTTCCAAAGCCGCTTGCCGTTCGCGGCGTCGACGGCGTAGACGTTGCCGTGCTGGTCGCCGAAGTAGGCGGTCGAATGGCTGCTCGCACCGGCATTGTCGCCGATGGTGATCGCGGTGCGCACCGGCGAGTCCGTGTCAATTCTCCAGTAGATGCAGCCGGTGCGCGTGTCGAGCGAATACACTTCGCGAGCGACGCTGCCGACGAACAGGCGCCCGCCCATCACAGTGGGTTGCGCGTAGGCTTGATTCGCATCTTCGTAACCGAACGCCCATTTCAATTTCAGCTTCGGCACATCGGCTGCGCGCAGGCCTGCCATCGCTGCCGGCTGAAATCGGCGCTGCGCCACATCGACTCCCCAGCCATTCCAGCGCGGCTGGTCTGGACTCGGCGCGAACGGGACGCCCGGAGGACAAAGGTTGGTATTGATCGGCCCTTGCACTCCCTCCGGCACGATGGTGGAAAGATAGCTCGTCACTGCGGCAATTTCAGCGGGTGTCAACGTCGCGGCCTGCTGCTTCATGTTGCCGCTTGTGAGCGCGATGCGAATATTTGCCTGCGACATCTGCGCAACCGCCGCGCGGGCGGGCGCGCGAGCGACCTGTCCTTCATGGCAATTCGCGCAACGCGCGCGATAAAGCGCTTCGCCCTGGCTCGGCGCGGCTACTTTGTTCTGCGCCTGCGTCGCGGCTCCGGCAGTGACCAGCAACGCCAAGGCGATCGCCGCGCTGGCTACGCCCGGCCAGCGCGTTCGTATCCTCATCGGGCGGATTCCTCGAGCAGCTCGTTCAGATCCTCCTGCCACACCGCTGCGTGCGTGTGCGTCCCGTGGCCGTAAGTTTGTTCCGACGCGGGCACCAGAATAAAACGTCCCTTCTTCAACCGCTTCACTTCGGTTTGCGCCATGGTCAGCTCGGGCGGATTAATGAAATCATCCGCCGAATTCACCCACATCACCGACGCCTTGATCTTCTCGAGGCCAGGCGACGGATCATAGTTCTTCGAAGCGCTGACGGCGTACAGGACATCGTTGGCGTCGCGGGTCTTGGCGAACTCCGCATGGAAATCTTCGAGATACTTGTCCGCCGCATCGCGTGTGGGATAGTTCTTCTGCCACTGCCAAGGTGCGCTGCCCGAGATCATCAGCAGGTCACCCGCGATTTCTATTCCCGCGCGCGGTTCGGTGGTGTAGTCGCCGTTCTTCCAGTCGGGATCGTTGCGAATTCCGTCGATCACCATTTTCCGCCAGACGCGATTCCGGCCCGCCACGGCCACTGCCTGGCACGCCAGCGGCATCAGTGCGTCCACATAGTCGGGATACGTCTCGCCCCACACGAACGCGTGCATGCAGCCCATCGATGTGCCCAGGATCAGGCGCAGATGATCGACGCCCAGCCCTTTCTCGACCAGCTCGTGCTGCGCCGCCACCATGTCGTCGTAGTCGTACTGCGGGAAGTGCGCGTGCAGGCCGTCGCTCGGCTTGCTCGATTTTCCGTGGCCAATCGCGTCGGGAAGAATGATGAAGTAGCGGCTGGAGTCGAGCAATTGCCCTGGGCCAAACAGGACGCCGGCAAAGTTCGGCGTCAGGAAGCCGCGCCCGCTGCCGCCCGTGCCGTGCAGGATCAAGACGGCGTTCGTCGTGCGGCCCTTCGCGTCGCGGACAGGCGTGCCGAGGGTCGTATAGTGCAAACGCAACTCGTGCAGCGTCTCGCCTGACTTGAAATGAAAGGCGCGCGCCACGTAGTCGCCCTGGCTTGTCGCGAGCGCGACGGCCACTTGCTGACCGGTCTGCTGCGCGTGCGACGGCGTTGCCGCAATCAATAGGGCTCCGAAGCCGCCCAGGACCGATATTCGCACGATGCGCTTCATGCCCGTCCTCCCGCGCTGCACTCTATCACGGGCTGGGGCATGGGCCGTGGCGCGGATTTACAAGTCGCGGCTCTTGGCTTATGTTGTCGTTGTTCGCCCTCACTTGGGGCGCGTGACCCATGGCTACTGCTCGTCAATTTTTAGGGGCGACTCCCCGGCGTTGGGTTGAATACCTGATCGCCATCCTGTTCGGGAACGCGATCTATTTCTTCTCGCTCACGCCCTACCTTCCGGCTGAACTCCGCCATTCGACCGCCGCACTCGACTGGGGTTTGCTCGTGGATTTCGTCGTATGCGCCGCCGTCTACGGATTGATCCGCCTCGGCACGCGCTTGCACCGGCGCTAAGCCGATAATTCCCGAGCATTTCCCGGTATTTAATCGCATGCCAATTTGACCGCAACAAACGGATATCGCCGCCCGTATTTATTTTGTACAAGCGGCGGGCACGCGCCAGAGTATCGAGGAACAAGCCATGACGCCCGTGCCCGACGAAGCGCCCCCAGATCGGGAGGATGAAACCTCCTTGGCCGGTTCCCTGAATGGTGCCAAAATGGCCTCTTCCGGTGCTAACGAAGGGCCCGTTTGCCCGTCTATTAGCCTGGAAGCGGGGAAACGGCTCCAGTCCGGGGCCGAATCCAGCCCGATAACGGACACGGTGGGCGCGATGGAAATGGCCGTCGCACTCGAATCAGATGCGCGGCAGGCAGCGGCATTGAGGCTCGCGGACGAGCAGGCACTCGTTCGTAAGGCACAGGCGGGCGACCGCCTGGCGTTCGAGGATCTCGTCCGCCGCTACGATCGCGACGTCCTGCGTTTGGCGCTCAATATGGTTCGTGGCCCCGAGGACGCCCGCGACATTTATCAGGAAAGTTTTCTCCGCGTCTATCGGAATTTGCACCGCTTTCGCTTCGAGTGCAGCTTTTACACCTGGCTCTACCGGATCGTGACCAATGTGGCGCTCGACCATTTGCGCCGCCGCACCAGCCGTCGCGAGGATCAGGCGCCGGTCCCGGAAGAAGCCGATGGCGGCACGCGCGATT
>JARLGK010000151.1 GCA_031296075.1 Candidatus Acidiferrales bacterium | reverse complement strand
CCGCTCGACCACCTCGCGCCGCCTGCGCGCCCGATCGGCGCGTTCGGCAAAGGCGTCACCGTCTCGCCGGGAAAAGATACGACCACCGGCCACTGGGAGATGGCCGGCATCTGGCTCGACCAGGCTTTCCCGGTTTACCCGCACGGTTTTCCGCGCGACCTGATCGCCGAATTCGAGCGCCGCATCGGACGCCGCACCCTCGGCAACAAGCCCGCCTCCGGCACCGAGATCATCAAGGAGCTCGGCGACGAGCATGTGCGCACGGGCTTCCCGATCGTGTACACGTCGGGCGACAGCGTGTTTCAGATCGCCGCGCACGAAGACGTGATTCCCATCGCCGAGCTCTATCGCATGTGCGAAATCGCGCGAGCGTTGCTCGACGGGCCGAACTGCGTCGGCCGCGTGATCGCGCGCCCCTTCACCGGCCCGGCCGGAAATTTCCGCCGCACCGAGCGCCGCCACGACTACGCCGTCGAGCCGCCGCGCCCCATGCTTCTCGACGTCCTCGCGGACCGCAAAATTCCGGTCTTCGGCGTCGGCAAAATCCATGACATCTACAACGGCCGCGGCGTCGGCGATTACATCACCACGAAGAACAACGCCGACGGCATGGCCAAGCTCACCGAAGCGCTCGCGCGCCTGCCAAGCGGCCTGATCTTCGCGAACCTCGTCGATTTCGATATGCTCTTCGGCCATCGCAAGGACGTCGAAGGCTTCGCGCGCTCGCTTGAGGAGTTCGACGCGCTGCTCGGCCCGTTTCTCGCGGCCCTGCGCGCGTCCGATCTTCTGCTGATCACCGCCGACCACGGCTGCGATCCCGATCCCGTGAATCCGACCACGGACCATTCGCGCGAGTACGTTCCGATACTCGCGTACACGCCGCGCGCAGCGGGCGGAGGAGTGAATCTCGGCATCCGCTCGACTCTCGCCGACATGGGCCAGACCGTCGCCGAAAATTTCGGCGGCGCGATTTTGCACGGCGCCAGTTTCCTCGCGCAGCTCTCGTGACGGAGACTTGAATGTAGCGCCGCGGTCTTGAGCCTGCCCGCCAGCACTTTGGAGGGCGCGGCACGGCCGGGTGGGGAGCCTCAATCTTCCTCTGTGTACTCTGTGCATCCTCGGTGTCCTCTGTGTCAAATCTTGAATGTCTCTCTGCGTCTCTGCGGTGAAAGCCTTTGCCTTTCGCTGCGGCTGGCCACCCGCTGTTTTCCACAGCATCCACACGTTTCCACACGTTTTTTTTCGTCCGTGTGATTGACACAATTCCGCATCGGACTTATCTTCCGCGCAGATTGAACCGGGAAGCTTAGAGACTTTACGGTTCGCCTCGGAAGCCGCGAAAGCTTAACCGCCAACGCGCTCCCGGATGGACCGGGAAGTCCAAAGACTTCGCGATTCAGCCTAGAGGTCGCAAAAGCCTCACGGCGATTGCGACGCGAGGCTGGCTCGCGAGGCTCGGAGACTGGCGCTTCGATCCAGAAGTTGCGGCGGCTTCACCTCTGTTGCAATCATGCTTCGGATGCCGGATTTCAGAGGCTTTGAGGTTCGGTTTGGAAGTCGCGGAAGCTTAACGGCTTTTGTGGCGCCGGGCCGAATCGAGAGGCTCGCAGGGCTGTACGCATCAGTTTGGAAGACGCGGCACGCCGCAAGGCTGTTGAGTCGCCGGATTGAAAAGCGGGGCCTCCAGCGTAGTCCGCCCTTCATTGTGGCGGACGTGCCTGGGGACGAAAAGCCTGAAACTTTACGGCTCGATTTAGAGGGCGCAACATGTCTAACCGCGTGTTGCGCCCTCACTTTTTCTGGCCAGCTTTTGGCCCGCCCGCCGAAGTTCTCCGTGGCGGGCGCGAGTCTGGGTAGCCGCTCGACTCTTGCCGACATGGGCCAGACGATCGCCGAGAATTTCGACGGCGCGATTCCCCACGGCGTCAGCTTCCTGTGCCTGGTTTGACGCTGCGCAAGCCGCCATTTTGCGGGCTGAAGACCCTCGGTTACGTGTGCGGAGACCCCCTCATTCTTGTGTCGAGTAGGCGGTGCGCCGATCGTTTGTTTTGAATGAGTTAACGCGAAATCTACTCGGCACGCAGTGTCGAGTAGAACGGCTATCTGGCGGTGCAAAGTTGAATATTTCAACGCCGCCGCAGCTGCACGGGCGATTGGCGCCGCCCGATGTTGGCGCGCGCGGTGCGAATGATGTCGCACTTGGAGCGCACGCGAGGTGCGGCGATTTTCCCGGTGCGCCGCGCTCGTTTGGCGAGGGTGGGGTGCTCGCTCTCGTCTCGTGCTTTGCTGCGACGCCGCGTTCTCGCGCATTTTTCCTTTCCTCTGACAATCCGACCAGCCCGCCGCCTGCTCGCCGTGGCGAGCGGCGGACCGCCGAAGGGCCTTGGGCGCCAAGAGTTCGCCCTCGACTCACGCTAGCACGCTGGAGATTTGAAATTGTCAAGCGGCGCCTGTGGACTTTTGCCGAGGGGCTAGAAGGGGTCCAGGTCGGACAGGCTGGCTCCGGAAAGGGAAGTGTGTAAGGAGGGCCGGAAAAGCCCTACGCTCGCACACCGAGGATGAGGACCCGAAAATCCAAACGCCTGAACCTGAGCCACCGCCTGCGGAAATAAGGTAGGCCGTCCGTTCCGAATTGTTAACCGGGCGTTAGGGCGCCGCTTGGGTGTTTAGGCGGCGAAGTTCTTCTTTCGACGTGCTATAGCCGACCGATTGCATTGCCGCGGTGTCCAAAGCCTGTTGAAAAAGACGAATGGCTTCTGCCCGATCGCCGGCAATCAGTGCGTGCTCGGCTAGGAAAAAGTAAGCCTCGCAGACTTGGTTCTTCTCTTTTCCTGAATAGAGATCCTTCGCCGCCGACAAAACCGCCTCGGGCTCGGCGATTCCAAGGTACAACTCGACGACTTTTCCCGGCCACGGTTTCAGATCTGCCGTCGCAACGCTTATTGTGAAATCGGTGCGTGTTTTGTCGGAGGCTCGCGCCCGCGTCAGGTATAGCCAGAGAATACTGTACAGGTCCTTGGGTTGAAGCCGCGAAGCCTCCACGAAATCCTTCTCCGCGTCCTCATATCGGGCCAAACAGAATCGGGAGATCCCCCGATTGTTGAGAGCTTTTTCATCAGTTGGTTTCAAACGAATGGCCTGATCGTAGTCCTGGATCGCGCGATCGTAGTCGCCCTTGCCGCCGTAAGCGAAGCCCCGGTTGTTGAAAGCTGCGGCGTCAGTTGGAATTCGGCGGATAAACTGATCGTAGTCCTGGATTTCGCGATCGTAGTCGCCCCTTTCGCCGAAGGCCAGGGCCCGGTTGGAGAAGGCCTCATCGTAATTGGGATTCAGGCGAATGGCCTGATCGTAATTCTCAATCGCGTGGTCGTAGTCACCTCTTCTGAAGTAAGCGCCTCCTCGAGCGTTGAACGCGACAGCGTACTTTGGATTCAGACGAATCGATTGATCGAAGTCTTGAAGCGCGTGATCGTAGTCGCGCTTGCTGAAGTACGCGCTGCCGCGGAGGTAAAGGACTACGTCGGTTGGATTCAGCTGAATGACCTGATCCAGATCTTGAATTGCGTGATCGTAGTCACCTTTGCCGTAATAAGCGATGCCTCGATTGCGAAAGTTTGCGGTGTCGGTTGGATTCAGCTGGACCGCTCGGTCGTAGTCCTGAATTGCATGATCGTAATCACTTTTGCGAGCGTAGACGTTGCCTCGAGCGTAGAAGGCCGCCGCGTCAGTTGGACTCAGACGAATGGCTTGATCGAAGTCCTGAATCGCGTGATCGAGGTCTCCTTTGCCGAGATACGCGTTCCCACGGCCGCTGAATGCTCCGGGATAAGTTGGAACCAGGCGAATGACCTGATCATAATCCTGAATCGCGTGATCGTAATCACCCTTGCCGACGTAAGCGCCGCCCCGGCCGCTGATCGCTGTGGCGTCATTTGGATTTAGGGCGATCGCTTGATCGAAGTCCTGAATCGCGTGATCGTAATCGCCCTTGCCATAGTAGGCGTTCCCCCTGCCAGCAAATGCCAGTGCGTAACTTGGAAGCAGCCGAATGGCTTGATCGTAGTCTTGAATTGCGTGGTCATAGTCGCGCTTGCCATAGTATGCGTTCCCGCGGCCGTTGAACGCTGCTGGGAAAGTTGGACTCAGGTGAAGGGCCTGATCGTAGTCTTGAAGCGCATGATCGTAATCGCCTTTGCCGTAGTATGCGTTCCCCCGACCGTCAAATGCCCAATCCCATGTTGGATTCAGACGGATTGTCTCATCGTAGTCCTGGATCGCGTGATCGTAGTCACCTTTGGCGTAGTAGGCGCTGCCGCGGCGATAAAGGGACTTGGCGGAGGCCGGATTCAGGCCTATCGATTGATTGAAATCCTGAATCGCAAGCTCGTGGTTTCCCTCAACCTCGTAAGCGCTGCCTCGGTTATTGAGAGCACTGGAAAGATCTGCTCCAGAAAGCTTCCCTGATTGGATCAGGTATGAACATGATTGTATTGTCAGGTCCGGCTTCGCGTCGGGACTGTTGCAATTCTGGACGTTCTCATCCGACTGTGCCCACGAATGGGCGCTGAATATCAGCACGAGGATGAGAGCTATTCCCAAAGTACGCATCGACGCCCTCCCCCTACCACCTGCCGCGAGAGCTCCCGCACTCGACATCCCGGGTTCATTGGAACCTGTCATGACAAACACGAATAAAGGGCAAAAGGCTGCAAGCGAGGCAGATGATAGCACTCTGGATAGTATGATGCTTTCAGTAATACAGGCTGCGAGTATGCGGCGTTTAGGAGCCGGTGTTCGCGGCAACGTGAGGAATCACGGCGCGGAGGAGGGCCATGAACTGGCCTTTGACGCGGTCGCCTGTCTCCATTACTTCGGCGTGGGTGAGGGGCTGATCGAGGATTCCGGCGGCCATGTTCGTGACGCAGGAAATTCCGAGGACGCGAATGCCCATCTGGCGCGCGACGATCACTTCGGGGACAGTGGACATGCCGACGAGGTCCGCGCCAATCGTCTTGAGGTAGCGAATTTCCGCCGGCGTTTCAAAACTCGGCCCGGAAAGCGCGGCGTACACGCCTTCGTGCGCGCCGAGGCCGAGCCGCTTCGCTTCGCCGAGCGCGATTTCGCGGTACGGCTTCCAGTACGCCTGCGACATGTCCGGGAAGCGCACGCCGAAGCGCTCGTCGTTCGGCCCGGCCAGCGGATTCGCGCCCTGGAGATTGATGTGGTCGCGGATCACCACCAGCGCGCCCTGGCTATAGGCCACGTTGATCGCGCCCGCGGCGTTTGTCAGGATCACCGCGCGAATTCCCAGCCGCCCGAGGACGCGCATCGGAAACACGACTTCCCGCGGCGCGTATCCTTCATATAGGTGCACGCGCCCCTGCATCACGGCGACCGCTATTTCGCCAAGCTTGCCGATGACGAGCTGGCCGGCGTGTCCTTCGACCGTCGAGCGCGGGAAGCCGGGAATTTTGTGGTAGGGAATTCGCGTGGCGGAGGAGAGTTCGTCGGCGAAGGCGCCGAGGCCGGAGCCGAGGACGAGTCCGATGCGCGGGCGGAGTCTTGTGCGCGATTGGATGAATTCTGCGGCGCGGGAGGCGCGGGGGAAGTCGGAGGCGGCGGGTTTGCGCGTGGCGGTCATTGGGTGCAGGTTGTTAACGTCGAAGAGAGATCCCTCACCCCTGAAGGGGTTCGGGATGACAGCGCGAGAATCAACGCGAGTGTCCGTCCGATCACGCGGCCGAACGTGACGGAGCGGAGATCGTCGGAGCACAGAGAGGAGTGTCCGTGCCACTGAAACCCAAAGGCACGGGCGAAGAGCCGGCGAGACGCCGGCGCTACGAAGGCACTCATCGCAGCATGATCCCCACGATCGCAGCGGACATCAGATTGGCCGCCGTCCCCGCGAGCATGGCGCGGATGCCGAGGCGCGCGAGTTCGGAGCGCTTGTTGGGCGCGAGCGCGCCGATGCCGCCGATCTGAATGCCGATCGAGCTGAAATTCGCGAATCCGCAAAGCGCGAATGTGGCGATCGTGAACGACCGCGGATCGAGCGTCGCCTGCATCGGCCCGAGCCGCTGGAAGGCCACCAGCTCGTTCGTCACCATGCGCAGGCCCATCAGATTGCCCACGGTGCCGGCGTCGTGCCAGGGAACTCCGGCGAGCCACGCGATCGGCGCGAAAATCCAGCCGAAGATTTGCTCGAGGCTCGACGGAAACCACGCCGCTCCGTGCGCCGCGAGAAAGTTGTGCGTGCCGCCGAAGCACGCGTCCAGCAGATACACCAGCGCGATGAAGGAAATGAGCATCGCGGCGACGTTGAGCGCGAGGTGCAAGCCGTCGCTGGTGCCGCGCGCGATCGCGCCGAGCAAATTCGGCTCGCGCTCGAGTTCCGCCATTTCCACGCGCCCGGCGGTGAGTGGAGTTTCCGTTTCGGGCACGAGCATCTTGGAAATCAGGATCGTGCCCGGAGCGGTCATGATCACGGCGGCGAGCAGGTGCTTGGCCTGAACTCCGTAGACGATGTACGCGCCCATCAGGCTGCCGGAAACGTGCGCCATGCCGCTGGTCATGATGGTCATCAGCTCGGAGCGCGTGACCTCCGGGAGAAACGGTCGGATGGTGAGCGGCGCTTCGGTCTGGCCCATGAAGATGCTGGCGGCGACGTTGAGCGATTCCGCGCCGCTCGCGCCCATCAGGCGCGTCATGCCCCAGGCCGCCGCGCGGACGATCACCTGCATCACGCCGAAGTGATAGAGGATGGCGAAAAACGCGGCGATGAAAATGATGATGGGGAGCGCCTGAAACGCGAAAATAAATCCGCGCGGGGAATTTTGCATCCCCAGCTCGCCGAAAACGAACGACGATCCGTAGAATGCGAAGCTCAGGAGCTTGGT
>JARLGK010000150.1 GCA_031296075.1 Candidatus Acidiferrales bacterium | reverse complement strand
GCGTTTCCGGCGGGGACGACGATGAATCTGGTGGAGGCGAGCAGGCATGGCAGCGACCATTCGCCGCAGGGCGAGTTGATGGATCGTGCGGATCGTTATGCGCGGCTGTTGATCCTCGGGCAGACGATGAGCGGGAGCCAGAGCGCGAGCCGCGGTGGTGGGAAGGCGTTCGGCGTTGTGGAGAGCGAGGTGAAGGCGACGCGGGTCGAAGCGGCGGGGCAGTATGTGTGCGGGGTGCTGAAGCAGCTCGTGCGGTCGATTCTGATCCTGAATTACGGCGATGCGGATCTGGCGCCGGAGCCATTTATGTTGCGGGATGAAAAGGCCGGTGTGCAAGAGGCGCAACGGGACGAGACGCTGGCGAGCGCGGGGCTGCGCATCGGGGTGAATTATCTGCGGGCGAAGTACGATATTCCGGAGCCGGGGGAGGGGGAGGAGGTCATTGGGGGAAAGGATGAAGAGGAGGATGCCACGCGCGTGTTGAAGGGACGCATCCTGGAACTGCAACGGGAGTTTTCGGGGGATGATGCGGGCTTTGCGCAGGCTCTGACGGCGCTTTTGGAACAACACTCATGAATCCAACACTCGAACTATCCACAGAATCTCTGCTCTGCCGCGCACGTGTGGCGCTGGCGCCGACGGCGACGGGTGAGCTGATGTATATGCCGGCGGGCGTGCAGACGATTTCGCCGATGGCCGGCGGGATCGGGCAGCCGATCAAGGTGCTGGTTGATCGCGACGGGGCGGCGCAACTTGAGGAGCAGCGGGCGGCGTTGCATGCGCAGGGGAAGCGGCCGTATTTCGATTTCAATCACGAGGACGGCGAGGCGTCGTTTTGGCCAGAGGCGTTTCTGTGGAAGGAGGAGCCGGCCCATTCGGCAGGCTCAGGGCAGGCGCCGGGCATCTATGCGCGCGGTGAATGGACGGAGGAGGGGCGCGCGAAGGTGGAGGGGAAGGCGTGGCGGCAGTTCTCGCCCGTCTTCCACGTGGACAACAAGCGCGGCGATCCGGCGCGGATCGTGGCGCGCGCAGGGGCCAGCCCAAATATGGGCGGGCTGGTGAACAATCCCGCTTTTCACGCGATCACGCCCCTGTGGGCGAAAGGACAAACACACTCTGCCGGCGCAGCCGGTCAGCAACAACAAAACCATAACCAAATCCAAATCCAAGAAATGGACACTACTACTGAAAATGACGCCGCTGCGCTCCAGGCTAAAGTCGCCGAGCTGCAGCAAGACCTCCGGGCTCGGAATCGGGCCGATGCGCTGGCCGCAGTGCGGCGGGCGGTGGAACGCGGCGCCCTGGCGGCCAAAGACCAGGCGACGCACGACGCGCTGGTGGCGCGCGGCACGGATGACGCGGCGTTTCTGCCGATCATCGATGCGCTGCAGGGGCACGCGCTGAGCGGGCCGATCACGGCGCGAAGCAGCGCCAGCACCGGCGCGGCGACGAGCGCGATCACCCTCGGCGGTTCCGATCCGCGCGATGTCTTCCGCCGGATGGGCGCGCTGTGCGCGAAGCAGCATGAGGCGGGGCTTTCGCTGCAGCAAAAGGCGGAGATCGCCCGTGAATTCGCGGCGGTTTATGCGAGCGAGTTCCGCGGTGCGAATGCGCAGCGGATGTTCGATTCGCCGCTGAAGGCGGCCGATTACAGCGACCCGGGCAACAACCTGGGCACGTTGAGCGGCACGCTGGTGACGCAGCGCACGCTGGAGTTGCTGAAGCTGCAATTCCCGGCGCTGACGCGCTTCACGAGCGACTTCAGCGATCAGCCGGCGCAGTTCAACCAGACGATCATGACGCGGACGATCGGCATCCCAACGGCGGCGGATTACGACCCGACGGCCGGCTGGGGCACGGGAGCGACGGCGCAGACCTTTGATGTGCCGGTGACGATCTCGAAGCACAAGGGGATTCCGATCACGTTCAACTCGAACATCCTGGCGAGTACGTCGCGGCGGTTGTTCGAGGAATTCGGCCCGGCGCAGGCTTACGGCCTGGGTTTGCAGATGGTGACCGATCTCTACGCGAACATCACGGACGCGAACTTCACGAATAACTCGACACCGGCGAGTTCGGGCGTGTTTTCGCGGAAGGATGTGATCGGCGTGGGCACGGCGCTGACGCTGCGCGGGGTGCCGGAGGGTGATGCCTTCCGCACGATGCTGCTGTATCCGACGACGTTTGCGTCGCTGGCGCAGGACTCGAGCCTGGTGACGTTCGCGTCGTTCCAGCGGCCGGATCTCTTCGAGAAGGGGCGGCAGATGTCGAGCACGGCATTTGCGTTTCCGGTGCATGGGTTCGATGTGCACGAGGCTTCGAACCTGCCGACGAACGGGGAGAACGTGACGGGGTTTGCGGGGAGCCGGAGCGCGCTGATCATCGCGACGCGTTTGCCTAATGATTACACGAGCGTGTTGCCGGGGGCGAGTTACGGTAACGCGTCGGCGGTGGTGGATCCGGATACGGGGATCACGGTGATGCTGGTGCAGTACGTCGATCACAAGCTGGGGACGGCGACGCAGCGGATCGCGATCATGTATGGCACGGCGGCGGGCCAGGGGAACGCGGGGCAGATCATCAAGTCGGCGAGCGGCACCGGCACGGGCCGCATCTAAGCGTCTTCGAGGCCTTCTGTTCCAACCCTGCGCCCGTCCTGTGGCGGGCGCAGTCTGGAGCAGTGCGCTCGTGACTTCCTTCCTACACGCATGAAAATCGATACGCATCACGGCTGGTTCAAGGGTCTCGGTGATCTCGTGTGTTTCGCCTGGATCGGCGAGACGCTGCGCGCTCATGGGATCGGCGCGGAGTTTTACGCGGAGGGTTGGCGCGCGGAATTACTGCGGGCGTTTGGCCAGCGCGTGACGGGCGAGCCGGGTGGGTATCGGCCGGAGTGCGGTTACGAGACCGCAGTAATTACAAAGTCGCGGCTGCACTATCTGGCGTGGATCGCTTTTCAGTGCGGATTTCCGGCGTATGGAATCGATCTGCCGGGGGATCGCGATTTTGTCTTCGAGCGTCCGCGCCTGGATCTGCCACCGCTGGAGCGTGAACTGGGCCGCGCGGCGAGCGCGCAGGTGCTCGTCTTCCCGCAGGGGCACTGGACGCCGCGGGTGTGGCCGAGGAACTATTACGTGGAGCTGTGCCATCGGCTGAAGCGGCACGGGTGCAATGTGGCCGTGGTGCTGACCGAGCCGGACGCGGCGTTCTCCCAGTTCCGCACGATCGCGGGGCAATCACTGCTCTTCGTCGCTGCGATGATGCAGCGCGCGGAGCTCGTGATCGGCAATGACAGCGGGCCCGCACATCTCGCCGGCACGCTCGGCAGGCCGGTCCTGGCGATTCACGGTCCGACGACCGAACGTATCTTCGCCCACCTGCCGGAGGTGACCTGCCTACGGAAGCGCGCGCTCGATTGCGCCGGTTGCCACTGCCTCGAGCCCTTCCGCGCGAGCTGTGAGCTCGGCTGCCACGAGCTCTATCGCACGTTTCCCGAAACCGTCGCCGAGCAAGCGCTGAGGCTGCTCGGGTCGGAAACTAGAAACCAGAAACTAGAAACCGGAAAGGCGGCCTGACCGTGAGCAACTGGACCTCTCTCACCACCGATGACCTTAAATCCGCCGGCTACGGCGCGATCGTCGACCGCGCGCAGACGCTCGCCGTGGGCGGCGTCGATCCGGTCGCCGATCATCTCGGCAACGCCGTGGCCCGTGTGCGCAACGTAATCGCGATCACCAATGCCGTCGACGTCGACCCGACGAAAGTGCCGCGCAGCTTGAAGGATCTCACCGCGCGGCTCGTGCTCTTCGCGCTGATGAACCGCATCGGCCTGCCACTCAGCCAGGATCAGCGCGACCAGCGCACGACGGACAACGCGGATCTCCAGCAGATAGCCGATCGCAAGGTGCGCGTGGAAGCGCCGGACAACCCGGACCCGAACTCGACGCCGGTCAATCCCGGTAACTGGAACGCGAACAACAAAGTGCTGATGCGCACCGATCCGGTGCCGGGCCCGGCGGCGCAATTCCCGCCGAGTGGCGGCAACTATGCCAACCCGAATGCGCCGACTGATTCTCCCTAACCCGCCTGCCGATTTGCCATGATCTCTCTCACTTACAACACAGCCACCGGCGCGGTGGCGCTCGCCCAGCCGGCGATCATCAAGCCGGGCAACAGCGTGCCGGTGGTGCTGACCTTCAGCGCCGCGCCGGGCACGGTGAACGGGCTGCAACTCGCGCTCGTCGACAATTCCACGCCGCGCGTTTTGCAGGCCTTCCTCGATGTCTCGGGCTGGAACGCGGAGAGCAGCACGGTCTTTACGGGCGCGCTCGACGTGAGCGGCGCGCTCGTCACTTACATGGCGGAACGGGCCGCCACTTCGCTGAATCTGCAGCTCACGGTGCAGCTCGATGGCGTGAAGATCGATCTGCCCGATCTGTCGCTGACCGTTCAGCCACAGGGCATCCCGACGGATCCCTCGAGCACGCCCGGCCCGATCTTTTACACGGCGACGCAATCTGACGGGCGCTACGCGTTGCTCACCGTAGCGGGTCAGTACCGCATCCAATCGGACGGCAGTTTCCAGCTCTGGAACGCGGCGCAGAGCAAGTGGCACACGCTCGCGATCAACGGCGCGGCCGGCGTGGAAGTCCTGACCATCGGCGCGGGGGAATCGTGAACGCTTTTATGAAAACCATCCTTCTCTCCATCGTTTCTGGTCTCTGGTTTCTGGTTTCTGGTTGGGCGCAAACGACTGCGCTGACGATTAATTCCGGCACCGGCCTGATCAATGTGCCCACGGGCGTGACGCCGAATTTCTCGGCGCTCACGGTCGGCGGTCTGTCGCTCAATCCCGCGGGTTCGTCGGCGATCACCACCGTGGGGACGGTGACCAGCGGCGCGCTCGGCAGCGGCTTCACGCCGGTGGCCAATGCGCAGCTCGCGCACTCCAGCATGACGATCGGCGGTACATCGGTCGCGCTCGGCGGTTCGCTCGGAACGAGTGCAATCCTCGACGGTCTGAGCACCACTCGCGGGGCGATCCTGGAACGCGGCGCGAGCGGGTGGACGCTGCTGGCGCCCGGCACGAGCGGCACGGTGTTGACGAGCAATGGCAGCGGCACGGACCCGAGTTACAAGACCACCGCCGGCGTCATCGCCATCGCGCACACCGCGTGGATCGCGACCGCAGGCGACGACAGCACCGGTACGGTCGGCGATCCGTCGAAGCCGTTTGCGAGCGCGGGCCAAGCCGTGACCAAGGGTGCAACGGTGCTGGTCATCGAATCCGGCGTTTCGGCGTCGCTCACGCACAGCGGTACACTGAACCTCACGGTGATCGGTTGCGGCGCGAGTGTGAGTTCGCTCTCGATCACCAACAACTCGGGCCTCACGATTCAAGGGAACGGTGCGGGGATGATCTCGCTCTCGCTCAACAGCTCGGGCGCGGCTGGCTCGAACGGCAGCAATGGGATCTCTTCGAGCGGCGCGAGCGGCTCCGCCGGCAACGACGGGAGCTCCATAACCGTGAGCGATGCGACGGTCACAGCCGCTTATCTCCAGGGCGGTTCCGGCGGCTCCGGTGGCTCGGGCGACAACGGCCTGACGAGTGCTCCGGCGACAAGTGGTTCCGATGGCGGAGGAGGAGGCAACGGTGGCAGCGGCGGCAACCTCACAGCCACGCGGTGTGTACTGACTGCGGCCTATCTCGATGGTGGTAACGGCGGCACGGGCGGCAACGGCGGCAACGGGGGCGACGACGGAATGAATCCGGCGAGCGGGGGCAATAGCGGCGGCGGCGGCAACGGCGGCAACGCGGGGACCTTGACCGCTGCGGAGTGCGTGCTCACCACGTTCTCCGCACAAGGAGGAGGGAACGGCAGCAACGGCAGCGGTGCGGAGGGCGGCTCATCCGGCTCCTCCACGGGCATCAGCTCTCCGGGCACGGCCGGCGCGGCGGTAATGAGCTTCAGCACCGTCACCTGCAATCTGTCCTCTTACACCTACACGCTCCGAGGCTGCATCTACTCCAGCTCTTTCGTCACGAACTATCCATGAAAACCATCCTCGCTCTGCTTCTACTCACCGCGGCCACCCTCGCGGCCGCACCCACGCCGACTGGTATTCCCACTGCGATGTCGAAGGCTGCGTCCGCTGCGGCACCCACACCCAAGCCTGTGGCCCCACCCATCCTCCAGCCTAGGGCCACGCCTATGCCTACACCCACGGACCTCGACGCGATTCACGCGCTCTACCCAAAACTGGCGCCGCTCCGCGATTTCAAGCTCGCAGCAGATGGCTCGCTCGCGGCGTGGACGATCAGGGACAAACGTTTCCCCCAGCCCGCGGCAGCGCAACTCGCGGCGGCCAAGGCGCGGCTCACCACGCAGCAGCAGACGCTCGTGCAGGTGAAGTCCGCAGTGGCTGCGAAGTTCGCCACGCTGACCGCGGGCGAGCAGGCGTTTTACCGGCCGGTGATGGACGCCGTGATGATGAAGCTCGCCGCGGGTGACCTCGCCGGCGCGAAGCAGATCATCGCCACCGCGCCCACGCCCACCGCTTCGCTCCAAGTCGCGCAGACCGCGATGCTGGCCGTTTTCCCGCTATGAAGAACTCCCTTCAACTGGACCTGGGCCGGGTCCGGCTGCGCGACATCGAGCGCCGTAGCGTCACCGCGCCAGCTCTATCGATCAATCGCATCGCACACGGAACGACACTCGCCTCCGCGCGTATCGATCATCGCCGCGCCCAGCCGCTGCTCGTCTATCTGCTCGTGCGCTCAGCGACGGAACGCCAGGACCGCGTCCTGCTGCCGAGCGACGAGGATTGGCAGGCCACGGCCACCAACGCCGCACTGCTCTGGTACGCACAAAATCTTGCCCTTTTGTTCGGTGGCCAGACTCCGCCTCTCAAGAACTTTTTCTAAGCCGCCACCATGATCAATCTCACTTACAACACCCTCACCGGCACGGTTGCGCTGGCCCAACCGGCGATCCTCAAACCCGGTCACGGCGTGCCAGTCACGCTCACCTTCAGCGCCGCGCCGGGCACGGTGAACGGGCTGCAACTCGCCCTCGTGGACGACGCCGTACCACGCAATCTGCAAGCGTTCCTCGACGTGAGCGGCTGGACTTCCGGGAACAATAGCACGGTCTACACCGGCACACTCGACGTGAGCGGCGCGCTCATTACTTACATGGCGGGCAAGAACAGCGCGACGCTGAATCTCCAACTTACCGTGCAGATCAACGGCGCGACGATCGATCTGCCGGACCTGCCGGTTACCGTGCAGCCGCAGGGTATCCCGGGCAGTCCGAGCAACGCACCGGGCGAACTTTTCTACACGCAGGGGCAGGTCGACGCCCTGGTCGCTCCGCTCGCGCCCGCGGTCAACCAGGCGGAGATCGACGTCAACGCTGGCGTCAGCAGCGCGCCGCTTTTTACCGCGACGAATTTCGCGCTCATCGCCTGCAAGATCGTCGCCGCCGCCGGCGCGGATGCGTACACCGCGAATTACACGTTGCCGACGGCGAACGTTGTCACCGGTGCGATCGCCGAAGTGAACATCGAACTTCCGAACAGCGGCAACCCCGCGATCAACCTTTACAGTTTCACGGCGAGCGGCGCCCCCCTTTCCACGATCACCAATTCGCAACCCGGGGGCGCGGCCTACTGGTATGGCCGCTTCCGATTCGATGGCACCGCCTGGCACACCCTCTTCCGCGCATTCCAAGTCTGAAGATGCAAACAAGAACACAAATTTCCATGAAACACTACATCCGCGCGCTTCTCACCTCCACCATCCTCCTCACACAGGCCCGCCTTCTCCGCGCCGACCCCCCAGCGAGCACCAGCGTTCCAGCAACGCACAATGGGAACAACACTTTCACCGGGAACAACAACCACGCAGGGGCAGAGATCTTCACGGCGCCAGATTTCACGACGTTCGGCGCGCCAACGAAAGGCCAGGGATTGTGGTTTGCTGTAACTTTCACGAATTCGCAGCAGGCACTTCTCACGATGGCCTCCCGCGATGGCAAGAGGTGGGGCTTTGTTGATTCCAGTGGTTCCTATAATGGTTCCGGAATCATTCGCGATCCGTCACTGATCCGTCTGGCCGGGCAATGGTGGATGGTGAACACGCGATCGAGCCTATCTGAGACCATGAGCTTCACGGTGAGCAGCGGTCCGACGATGCGGGAACTGACTGTCATCACCAATATCGATTGCTCGAGCATTTCCGGCATTTCTTTCACTTGGGCGCCACAATTCTTCGTATCGCCCGGAGCTACTGACTACACCGGGGTACACGTGTTTTTTTCGGCCGGAGCCAATGATTCCTCCATGGCCATTTACGAGGTGCATCCGACGAACTCCGGAATGACAGCGTGGTCGGAGCCCGTCGCGATCGCAGGGACTGGTTTTCCGCCCACCATGATCGATCCCTATCTCCTCCAGATCGACTCGACGTATTACCTTTGGTTCAAGAACGAAAATAATCATCATTTTGGCTACGCCACTTCATCATCGCTGACCAACGGATATACGACGACCTCGGCCCACGACGGTTCGACCGATTGGATGAACACCGGATTCGCGGTCGAAGGTACAGTCGTTGTCCCGCTCGGCCCGGTCGGCGTCTATCGCGTTTACGAAGACCGCTATGTGGGCCAAGGCTACTATTACCAAGAGACCACTGACAGCTTCGCGACATGGTCTACACCGGTGAAATGTCAGACGCCGTACCCCGTCTCCCACTGGGACATTATCCGCCCCTCTGACGCCAACGCGCTAATGGAGATCCTCGGTGACTTCGTAAACGATAACCAGGTCATTACACAGGTTAATGGCTATGTTGGCATCGGCGGAATGCCTACCTATCCTTTCGAGGTCATCAGCCCACCAGCCGTTTTTCCACAATTCGGTTTTTT
>JARLGK010000149.1 GCA_031296075.1 Candidatus Acidiferrales bacterium | reverse complement strand
TTGAGCCAGTGTTCGGGATACTGAAAGAGCAACGCGGGATGAGGAAGTTCCGAAGACGCGGATTAGCGGCCGTGACCACCGAGTGGATCCTGGCCGCCATCGCATACAACATCACAAGAATGCTCCGCGGCTGAACCAGGCGGCACGCCGCGTCACCAAAAACCGACCGCCACGCCGAACTTAACGGGGTCTTCAGCCGCACCACGAAATCCGAGCTCAGCTACGACACAGACTCCGGAGGGACGATTGACCACCGAAGCGGTCGGAGCGTCCCCGTCGGGAGCGAAATCGAAGACTCTCTCCTCCGCGCACCCAATATGCGAAGATGTCTTTCCGCAACCCATGCCAGCCCAACCGCAGCCACAAATGGAACCCTTCAACTACTTCAACTATTTCACCGAAATCGAGGAGCATTTCTGGCGCAAGCGCGGCGCCCACTTGCTGGTATCGCCGCTCGATTGGGCCATCGTGGAGACGTGGCAGAAGGCGGGCATTCCCCTCAACGCCGTGCTGAAAGGAATTGATCGCGCGTTCGAAAGCTGGGGGCGTTCGCGCCGCGCCGCCGGCGGGCGGCAATTGAAAAGCCTCGCCTACTGCGTGGACGCCGTCCTGGACGCCGCCTCCGAGGCGCAGGAGGCAGCCGCAGGCACCGGCCCGGAAGTTCAATCGGCGAGGCCCGCCGCCGAGGCATTCTCCCGCGTCGAGTTGAAGGCCTACCTCGAACGCAACGCCGCCCGCCTCCGTGCCGCCGCTGAAAAGCATCGCGCCGCGCACCCCGCGATGGCCACGCGCCTGGACGAAACCGCCAAGCGCCTCGACGAAGCATTGCCTCTGATCGACACGCCGGCAGCGTTCGACCTGGAAGACCTTGAGCGGCGTCTCACGATCCTCGAGGAAAAACTCACCGCAGCGCTCTCCGCCGACGCGGACGAAGACGCGCTCCTCGCCATCCGCCGCGAAATGGACCGCTCGCTTGCGCCCTACCGCCGCAAGATGTCCGCGGAGCAATTGGCACAGCTCGAGCGCCAATATACGCAAAAGAGATTGTTCGAGCAATTCGACGTGCCGCGTCTGAGCCTCTTCTATCTCACCTGATCGCATTGCGACTCGAACGCGGCCGCCGCGGCGGTACGATTGCGGCCTGTACGTTGGTCCAATTCCAGTTCCTCGTACTTTTACGATCTATTACGTGGTCCGCAACTGTGCTAGCGTGATTGCAGCGTTATGAATTACAAACGACAATTCGGCGCCGGCGACAACAACAGAAGGGCCAAGAATCGCCATTTTCTAATCGACACTGAGGCGATTAGAAACTCCTCTAACTCATTGAAAACACAGGGTTGGTCTCCGTTCTAATCGACACAATTCAAGGGGTCAGGATCGCGTGGAAATCACCATCGAAAAACTGATTTACGGCGGCGAGGGCCTGGCGCATCACGACGGCTCGACCGTCTTCGTGCCTTTCG
The DNA here is from genome assembly GCA_031296075.1 of Candidatus Acidiferrales bacterium. Lineage (GTDB taxonomy): Bacteria > Acidobacteriota > Terriglobia > Acidiferrales > UBA7541 > Palsa-295. The sequence goes on along the minus strand of JARLGK010000149.1, from coordinate 11,405 downwards.
TGCTCCCGGCGGAGCGAATTTCCGCGGCGCTCGTCGAGCAGAAGAAGAAATTCATTCGCGCGCGTGTGGAGCGCCTGCTCGAGCCTTCGCCGGAGCGGGCAACCGCGCGATGTCCGCATTTCGGAGTTTGCGGCGGCTGCGATTACCAGCACATTCCATACGACGCGCAGCTCAAATTCAAAACCGAGATTCTGCGCGAGACGCTTCGACGGATCGGACGAATCGAATGGCCCGGCGAGATTACCGCGCACGCATCGCCTCCGTGGGGCTATCGCAATCGCGCGCAATGGAAAGTCCGCCCGCTCGGCGAAGAGGGCGCGGGCGCCACGGGCATCGGATACTTTCGCGCGAATTCCACCGCGCTTTGCGCCGTCGAGGATTGCTCGATTCTTTCGCCGCTCCTGCTGAAGACTCTCCTCGCGCTTCGCGACGCTGCCGCAGCGGGAGCTTTTTCGCGTGAGTTGCGCGAAATCGAGGCGTTTGCTGGCGCGGGCGATTCGAAGCTGCTCGTGACGGCTACTTTCGCCGGATTCCCTCCCCGCGCACAGGAACTCGTGGAAAAGTTTCGCGCGACGCTGCCGGAGATCGAAAGCCTGCTCTTTCACGATCCCACGCGCGAGCGAATGGAACTCGATGGCCCGGGCTTCGTCGAATGCGAAGCGGCTGGCTCGACGTACCGCGTCGGGCACTTTTCGTTTTTTCAGGTGAATCGTTTTCTCGCGGACGAGTTCGTGCGCCAGGTTGTTGACTCCGAAGACGAGGGGCGGCTGGCGCTCGATCTGTTCGCCGGAGTGGGCCTCTTTTCCGTGCCACTGGCGAAGCGCTTCGCGCGCGTGGTGGCTGTCGAAGCCAATCCCGCGGCGGCCCGCGACCTGGAAACGAATACGTCCGGCCGCGTCGCCCGTAGCGGCCGAGTGATCGAAGTGCGCGCCGCCGACGTCGAGCAATTCCTTCAGAAAATGAAAGAAAAGCCCGATTTGGTCCTGCTCGACCCGCCGCGAGCCGGCTTGACGCCGGGAACGGTCAAGCATCTCGCGCGCATCGCCCCCGCGCGCATCACTTACGTTTCCTGCGATCCGCCCACACTGGCGCGGGATCTCGCCGCGTTCGTGAAATCCGGCTACGACATTTCCGGCGTTCACCTGTTCGATCTTTTTCCCCAGACATTTCACATGGAGGCGGTGGTAGGTCTCCGCCGGCGTCCGTGAAGTTGCCGGTGCTGTGGCTCGTTGCGGCGTTCGCGGCCGGCATCGTGCTCGCCGGCCGCTTTCCGGGATCGCTCCGGCTATGGCTCATCTCCGCCGCCGTGGCGATCCTCGTTTCGGGAATCTTGTTGTGGCAGCGACGCGTGGCCGCCGCGTGGACATTGGCGCTCACCACGTGGATCGCCCTGGGCGCTGTGGCAACCGGCATCGAACGGTCCGCTGTTCCTGCGAATCACGTCACTCGTCTCCTCGCCGCGGGCCGCCTCGACATTAGCGATCCAGTCCGCTGGCGAGGCCGGCTGCGCGAAGACCCCATGACTCTTCCCTGGGGGCGGCGTTACGAGATTGACCTCGAACAAGCGGAAGAAGCCGGCGAGATCGTGCCAGTGAGCGGAGGCCTGCGCGTCAATCTCTACGGCGAGACCCACGCGGCGGATGAATTGCAGAATTTGCGCGCGGGCGATCGCGTCGAAGCTCTGGTGAAGGCGCGGCCGCCGCGCAATTTTCTCGATCCCGGCGCTTTCGATCTGCGCGGCTTTCTCGCGCGGCAGAAAATCGACCTGACCGGGTCGCTCCGCAGCGGCGAATTGCTCCAACTGATCGATCGCCCGCGGCCGACTTTCCTCGAGCGTCTCGCGCGAGCACGCGGATCTTTGCTGGCGCGGCTCGATGCACTCTTCCCGGGGCAGCCCGCGCGCGCCGCTGTGCTGCGGGCCATGCTGCTCGGCGACCGCAGCTTCGTTGACTCCGAAGTCGTCACGGCGTTTCAAAAGACCGCCGCTTACCACGTTCTCGTAGTTGCGGGCCTGCACGTCGGCGCTCTAGTGGTATTTCTTTTCTGGATCTGCCGCAGGCTGCGATTCCCGACCGGCCTCACGGCGCTTGTCACGCTCGGCGTGCTCGCCGCCTACGTGGGCGTGGTGCAGGACCGCCCTCCAATTCTTCGCGCCGCGCTCATGGCCGCAATTTATCTCTGCGCGCGACCGCTGTTTCGTCGCGTCGAATTGCTCAACACCATTGCGCTCGCGGCGCTCGCGCTCCTGCTCTGGAAACCGTCTTCCCTGATCGACTCGAGCTTCCAGCTATCGTTTCTCGCCGCGGGCGTGATCGCCGGGCTCGCGCTGCCGTGGATGAGCCGCACGAGCGCGCCGTATCGCAACGGGCTTCGGCATCTCGGCGACGTCACGCGCGACGGCGCGCATCCGCCAAAGATCGCGCAATTCCGGATCGAAATGCGCGCAGCCGCCCAATGGCTCGCTCTCCGATTGCCGGAGCGGCTCGCGCCCCGCGCGGGCGAGCTGTTAACGCTGCCGATACGCGCCGGGCTGCGCCTCTGGGAAATCGTGCTGCTTTCGGCGGTGATTCAATGGGGAATGATGCCGCTGTTGGCGCGGGATTTTCACCGCGTGAGCCTCGCTGGACCGCTCAGCAATATTCCGGCGGTGATTTTGACCGGCCTGATCGTGCCGTTCGGGTTCCTGGCGCTGCTGCTCACGTTCGCGTGGACCCGGCTCGCCTTGATCGTCGCAAAAGCGGTTGGATCCTGCGCGGGCCTGTTGCTCGCGACCGTGGACTGGTTCAGCCGCCTGCCGCGCGTTTCCTACCGCATTCCCGACCCGCCGATATGGCTGGTCCTTCTGTTTTTCGCAACGTTCATTGTCCTTGCGGCATCCGCACGCGCCGCCGCATCGCGGCAGAAGGGCCGCATCGCGAGGCGCCAACTTCCGCCGCCGATCGCGCCCGCGGAGCGGGCGGCGGCTCTCGTTCTCTCCGCGCTGACAGTTCTCGTGGCGTCACATCCATTCGCGCCGAATCTAGAACGGGGGCACCTCGAAGTGAACGTGCTCGATGCGGGGCAAGGCGACTCGATTTTCGCCGCCTTTCCCGATGGCCGCACCATGCTGATTGATGGCGGCGGACTCGCGGGCTCGGAGTGGGTCGGCGGTTCTCGCTCGGGCATGGACGTTGGCGAAGAGGTTGTGTCGCCCTATCTGTGGTCGCGCGGGCTGAAGCGGCTCGACGTGGTGGCGCTCACGCACGCGGACCACGACCATGTTGACGGCCTCCACGCCGTGCTCGCCAATTTCCAAGTCGGAGAATTGTGGGTGGGGCGTGATGACGAGAGGCCGGCGTACCAACGTTTGCTTGCGGAAGCTCGTTCTCGCGGCGTTCCCGTCGTACACCAGTTTCAGGGCGCCGAAACCAATTGGCATGGCGCTCAAACGAGCGTGCTCTGGCCGCCTGGCGTTGCAATGGATGGCCTATCGCCGAACGACGCGTCGCTTGTACTGCGGCTTTCGGATGGCCAAGTACGGTTCCTGCTCACGGGAGATATCGAGAAGCGCGCCGAGGAAAAACTCGTCGAGGAACATGCGCCGATCGCGTCTGATTTCCTGAAGGCGCCGCACCACGGCAGCAAAACTTCTTCGACGGTGGAGTTCCTTGCCTCCGTAGCGCCGCGCGTGGCAGTCGTGTCGGTGGGTGAAGCGAACGCGTTCGGGCACCCTTCGGAAAGCGTGGTCGAGCGCTACGAGCAGTACGGCGTGCGATTGCTGCGCACCGATCGCGATGGCGCGATTACGGCTCTCACCGACGGAATGAATCTCTCGGTGCGCACGTATGTCGAGCGACACCCTGACAATTGATTTACTTGTCCCATCCCGTCGGAGTTTTGTAGGGCAGAGCCAGCTGAACGCCCTCCACCTGGCGTATCTTGCCGTTCTGAATTTTGAAGAATTCAGCAACCTCTACATTGAACGGGCGCTTCGCGGAGGGCGGCATCGGAATCTTCCCGACTCCGGGCACATCCGCTTCCAACACGGTTCCGGGATGGTTGAACATGAAGAAGCCGAACACGATTCCCATTTTTTCGTCCACTACCATAAAGCGCCGCGGATCGACCGCTTTGATATACGCCCAAATCTTCGTGTTCATATTTTCCCGGCATCCCATGGCGGCCGGGTTGAAGGAACCGTGTCCCCATCCTTCGTTATACGAAGGGTTATTTGTGTCCTGGATGCCGTCGAGAATTCGATTGCACTTGTCGTCGAACGGAACCATGTCGCCCGAAAGATGCACGATCCCTTCGAAATACTGATTCGTGATTCTGAGCATGTCCTGGCGGGACGACCGCTCGGAGGGGGCGAGAGGCTGTAGCCACGCGGGATTCGGCTGCCCGAATTTCTCGAGGGCCTCGGCAGGCTCGGCGCCGCGCCGGACGATCGTCTCGACCTCCGCGATCTTGCGGTTTTCCACCTTCAGGCGAATCACCAGAATTGCAGGCGTGCCATTCTCCCGAATCGTTCCTTCGAAGCCAACCTGTCCGGCTTGAGGGTCGGCGAAATAGACTTTGTACGTGCCCATGGCGCCGATGGTGCCCCACAGCGCGTCGCCGAGCTTCATCGGCATGGTGTTCTCCGTGAACTTGACGTGCGTCGCCAGATCCAGCCGGCTCGGATCATGGGCGACGAGAGCGCTCAGGTACTGGTCAATGAAGCCGGTCAGGCACGCGTAATCGCAGGCCTTTGCGGCAGCGCTCTGCGCGGCGTCACGTCTCGCCGCCGATCGAGCGGCAGTCATGCAGAAAGTCCCGAAAATCAGGGCTCCTACCGCGGCAATTCTTAAGAGTCGTGTTCGCATGTGTCGGTCCCCCATTTCGCGGAGCGATTCTACTCCTTCATCCCGTGCGCTGAATGTCGAATGTTATGGCGGGAAATTACCGCACAGGATTTCGCAGAAGCGAAGGGCCAACAACGTAGCAAGAGAGGCCAGGCTGGCCCTGAGTACTATTGCCGGAGCCAGGGGCAGCGTGCATTATGAAGATTCGAGCTGCAAACCAAACCATGGCAACCGTACAAGACGGCGTGAAACCGGAACCGACGCAGGAAGAGATTGACGACGAGAGCCGGCGCATCCGGCGGTTGCGAATTCTGGTGCGCCTGACCGTGGAAACGATCGCGGAAGGCGGGCTTTCCGCCGAAGAAGCCTCGGGAATGATCGCCGCCACGCGGCGCGTGGCACTGGAAATGTTTCCCGGCAAGGAACGCGCGTTCGATCTGATTTACAGGCCCCAGTTTCAGCGCGTGATGCACGCCGTTTACAGACTGCAGTAGGCCCGCACCAGTTCAGTAACCCCACTTCGCCCGAACCCACATTCGCAGCCAGACGATTGCGAGTCCTCCAATCGTCCCCAACAGCGCCTGATACTCCCGATTCCGGCGATACTGCGCCCATGAGAACGCGTTCTGACCTGAGGCCCCAGGCCGCGACGATGCTTCGGCGCTTAAGCCTCTGAAGCTGGGAAAGAACAGCGGCACGCGCGCGGCATAGGCTTCAAAGGTCGCGCCAAAACGCTTGCGCAAGTCTTCCTCTTCATTGCGAATCACGGCGTAATAAAAGACCGCAAAGTACACGCCCACGACCAGCCCCGCCCACCAGGAATTCCCCGCGATGATGAATCCCGCGGCGAGAAATGCGCTGCCAAGGTAGAGCGGATTACGCGTGCTGGCGTAGGGGCCGGCGGTGGCGAGTTCCTCGTCCTTGCGCAGATGGCCTGACGCGGCGGCGCGAACGAGCAGGCCGAAGGCAGCGACGATGCCGCCGATGATGATCGAACGCGGCAAGGGCGTGGCAAGCGCGCAAAAGACCACCGCGACCGGATACCCGAGGCGAACGCGCCAGCGCATCCAGAATTTTCTGGACTGCTTGATGGCCAGGGACCGCGGATCAGTCATTATTGCCCCGGCGCAGTCGCGCCACGAGTTCGCTGGTTGAGTGCTGCCGCCCGTCCCCCACGATGGCGACGCGTATCCCAAGAAGCGACGCGAGATCGGCAGCCGCAGCCGCATCGGACGCACGATCAGCGCCGAGGGCGTGCACTTCGGGCTGGAATTCACGGAGCAACGATTTCACATCGACATCGTCGAAGACGAAGACGTAATCCACGGCCGCGAATGCCGCGACTAACGCCGCGCGAGCGCGCTCGGTAAGAATGGGACGGCCCTCGCCTTTCAGCTCCCTCGCGCGTGCATCGGAATGAATCGCGACCACGAGCAGATCGCCTTCGGCGCGCGCCGCACGAAGATAGCGGACGTGTCCGGCGTGAAGCAGATCAAATACGCCATCAGCAAAGACGATCCGACGTCCCGCGCGGCGATGTTCCTCGAGCACTTCGTGCAGACCACCACGGGAAAGAATTTTGTCGCGCGTATCCATCAAGAGTTGAGCATCGCACGGCAGGTTTGCGACGCCGCGCGCGAAATTATCATACGGACCCCGATAGCAGCAAACCGGCGAGAAAATGGAAAGTGTCATAATTCGAGTGCATGGGACTAAAAGCATTGTCCTCAGGGGCTAAAGCCCTCATTTTTCCTGGCTGATATGTCGGAGCTGAAGCTCCGACCCCCTAAGAACCATTCATGAAACCTGTTCCTGTCAGTTCCTGTTATATTGCATCCGTTAGGCCTGGACATCGGAGACAGGTGAGTGATGTCACCCCAAACCGTTCATTTGATCATCATCGGAATCTTGATAGTCGTCCTGTTCGCAAGGCCTAGAATCCCCGGCAATCGCGATCGTTGAGTTAAGGCACCAACATTGAGTGCGGTCGAGCCGGCGGCTCACAAATCCCGCTGACACGCAACGCGAATTCATTTCGAGCACCGGCTCCGGGAGTTCGCAACCGCCAGCACGGTTCGCCAGAATTCGTCCTCGTACGCTACATGCATCGAAATGCGGCAGTAATAGAGATCGATCCCGCCCCATTGCACTCCTGAAAGATTGAAGATGTCTTTCTCGGTGCAGATCGCGGCATCGGCGCCCGCATCGCGGGCGTGGGCCTCGATCGCGCGGACGTCCTCCAGCGTGTACCGATGATGGTCCGGAAAAGCTTTGAAGCCGGCGATCGGAAAGCCCCACTCGCGCAAATCCGCGCGAAACGCCGCTGGATTACCGATGCCGCTGAAAGCGAGTAGTTTGCGTGAATGACACTCGGGAGCTTCCGTGCCGGGATATTCACCGCGAAATGCGCGAATGGACTCCAAGTGAGGGCGCGCATAGAAGATCGGCGCATCGGAGTCACGCCGGATGGCAGCTTCGAGGGCCGGAGCGTGGTCGCTTCGCGTGATGACGACTACATCGGCGCGCGATAAAGCCGATCGCGGCTCGCGCAGCCGGCCCGCGGGAAGCAGGTAGCCGCCTCCGAAAGGATTGAGCGCGTCAATCAACACCACGTCCACATCACGCGCCAATTTCAGGTGCTGGAAACCATCGTCCAGGATGAACCATTTGACGCCGCGCCGGGCGAGTTCGTCTCCGCGCGCGAACCGGTCGGCGCCCACGCCGAACGCTACGCGTTCGCCCAGGCGAGCCTGCAATAATCGCACTTCGTCGCTGCTCGAATTCCCCGCGTTCCCTTCGCCGCGATATCCGCGCGTGAGGATTCCCGTGCTTTTTCCTTCCGCCAGCAAGCGCTGCGCGATCCAAAGGACCATCGGCGTCTTGCCGGTGCCGCCGATGGTCAGGTTGCCGACACTGATTACGATCCCGTCGAGCCGGAGCTGGCGCAGGAAGCCCGTGCGATAGGCACGCGCGCGCAAATGGACGATGGCGCCATAGGGCAGCGTCAGTGGCCAAAGGAGCGATTCAAGGAATGTCACGTTGGGCGCTCCTGCGCGCCGAGAACCGCGGCGATGCGGTCGAGCGATCGCGCCGTCGCGCCGCGGTTGCGCTCCGAAAGCACGCGCGCCGCCTGGCCCATGCGTTCGCGGAGGGCGTGGTCTTCCACGAGCTGCACCCACACCTTGCCAAGCTGCTGGCCGCTGCTTACTTCGACTCCCGCCTTCGCCGCCAGAAACTGCGCGGCCATATCGCGAAAGTTCTCCATCGACCGGCCGAAAACAGGCGGCTTCGAAAACCAGGCGGGCTCGAGAATATTGTGGCCGCCCGCGGGAACTAGCGAGCCGCCGACAAAAACGGCGTCGGCGAACGAATAAAGACCCGCGAGTTCGCCGATGGAATCGAGGACGAGCACGTCCGCATTTTCGTCGAGCGGCGCCGCGACGTCCAGCCGGCTGCGCCGGATCACATTCCAGCCGCCGACAGCCGCGATCGCAGCGGCCGAATCGAAGCGGTCCGGCTTGCGCGGCGCGAGCACCAGCAGCGCGTGGCGCCACTGGCGCTGCACAATGTCGTAGGCCGCGAGAACGGCTTCCTCTTCCTCGGCCACCACGCTTCCGGCCACGAACACCGGCCAGCGCTCCTGCGCGCGGACCTGATTTTCCAGCCAGGCACCAAACCGGCTGGCCGCCGGAGGCTCGCCATCGTATTTCAAGTTGCCGGTCACTTCGACGCGCTCTTCGGGCGCGCCCATCTCGCGCAGACGCGCAGCGTCCTCGGGCGTCTGCGCGAGAAACAGCTCAGCATCTTGAAGCGTTTGCTTGAAAAACTCACCGATCAGAAATTCCCAGCGCTTGAACCGCGCGAAAGATCTTTCGGAGATGCGCGCGTTCGCGAAGATCACGGGAATTCCGAGTCGCCGCGCCTCGCGGAGGAAATTCGGCCAAATCTCGGTCTCCATCACGATCACGAGAGCGGGGTGAATCGATCGCAGGGCGCGGCGAACCGGCACGATCCAGTCGAGCGGGAAATAGAAGATGCCGTCCACGGATTGCAAGCGCTCGCGCGCCAGGCGTTGGCCGGTCTCGGTGGTCGTGGAGACGAAAACCGCCTGGCCCGGAAATCGCCGCAAACCTTCGGCGAGCGGCTTGGCGGCGAGCACCTCGCCAACCGAAACGGCATGAATCCAAATTGCGCCGGGCGCGGGACCATCCGCCGCGCGGGAAGCGGCCGCGCAAGCAATAATTTCCGGCGGCACGCTGCCCAGGCGTTCGCCGAGCGCGCTCGATGGCTCTCCGCGGCGCCATCCTCGCAATGCGTAGTACGGCGCGAGAAGGAACATGCCCGCCGCAGTGAGGATGCGATAGAAGAAGTACATGGGAAGGCGAAGGGGGGATTATAGCGCGATCTCTGAATGCACCGCTCTGTACTCTGCGACTTACGCGAGGTTCAACTGCCAAGACACGCCAAAGCGGTCATTCACCCAGCCAAATTTCCGGCTGAAACGGTATGCGCCCAAGGGCATGTTGGCTGTGCCACCCGCTAGAAGTGAAGAGTAGATCCGATCAATCTGTTCCTCGGATTCGCAGTCCACGAACAAAGAAATCGCGGAAGTGAAAGTAAATGCGTGCTTGACGGCGCTGTCGGTGCACCGGATGGTCTGGCCTCCTATCGAGAAACTGGCTTTCATCACAGAGCCTTTGGCGCCGGGACCGTTTGCGTCGTAACGAACAATACCGAGCACCTCAGCGCCGGGAAACAGCGACACGTAGAAGTTCATCGCTTCTTCGGCATTTCCCTGGAACATCAGAAACGGTTGAATTTTTGCGCTGGCCATCCGTGGGCTCCTCGGATTCAGTATGCGACCCGGACCGCGAATCGCGACGAATGCCGCTTACGCTCTCGCCTTGCGAATGCGCTTCGGCCAAATGCCTTGTTTGCCGGGCGACAAAATTCCATTTGGATCGAGCGCGTCCTTGATGGTTTCGTGAAAGCGCCAGAGCGCGTGGTTGTTGAAGGAGTAGACGTTGGCGACGTCGTCCATGTAGGCGATGTGCGTGCGGTATTCGCCCCAGCCATGTTCGGCGCAGACCGTGATGAGGCGCCGGAAGACTTCGCGGTTTCGCTTGTTGGTTTCGACGTCGTGGACGATCGGAAAGCCAAACAAGAAAACGAACGCGCGCGGGAAGAACGCCCACGGGAGCGAGATGAACTGATTCTGCGGCGGCACGCCCATCTCGTGGTAGACCTCGCCGAAAGCCTTGAGGGCTTCGAAAACGGCCTCACCCGAGAGTGGGATAATCGGCGAAAAATCCATGTGGCCTTGAGTCTTGCCGAGGAAGCCGAAGACCGAAAGATTCGGAATGCCAAGCGCCTGGCGCAGGACGCCGTCCGAGTCTTTCAGCTCCACGGGGAAGCGGTACGAGCGGCCCTCCTTGAACGTGGCGCCGGGAATCGCCGAGAATTTTTCCTTCGTGTATTCCCACTGGAGATCGACGACCTTGGCCGGGCCGTAGAAATGCAGCTCGGCGCTCCAGTAGGGCACGTTCTGCTCGCGGCCGACGCGTTCGAGCTCCGCCACGGAGATGTCGCCGGGAAGGTCGACGACTCCTCCGCCCTTCGACACGCGATAGGTGAGCAGCGGGCTATCGAGAGCCATCGTTCCCTGCACAATTTGGGAATTGTAAAGGTAGGCGAGTGTCTCGACGAACGGGACGAGGTCGTCGTGCTTGTGGACCATCACCGTGCCGTCGCGATACGCCTCGGGTTCCGGCAGCAGCCACACGCCCATCTTCGTGACGATGCCAAAATTCGATTGCGAAAACATGCCGTCGACGTACGGGCCGAAACCGTAGCGATATTGCTGCCAGGTTTTCGAGCCCGGCATCGCGCCCATGCCGGTGCGCATCAGTTCGCCATTCGGCAGCACGACTTCCATTCCGCAGACGGTGGCGAAATGGTCGTGCAGCGGGCCGCGGCCGCCGCCGCGTTCGAGCGAATTGCCGACCGGGCTGCCCCAGCCGGGATCGGGCGGATCGATCCATACCTTCAGTTTGTGCTCTTGAATGTATTTGTAGAGATCGAAGTAACTGACGCCGGGCTCGACCAGCGCGAAATGGTTCTGGTCGTTGACCTCGAGAATCCGGTTCATGCGCTTCAGATCGAGGACCACGCTGCCCGAAAGGCGCGGCGCCGACCCCCCGTACGCCAAATTCTTGCCGGTCGAGATCGTCCAGAGGGGAATCTTGTACGTGTTGGCAATCTTTACGATCGCCTGCACCTGCTCGACTCCGTCGGGAGCAACCGCCGCGGACGGCACCGAATCTTCGGCTTCGTGCCAGAACGGCGAGAAAGAGTCGCGATAGAGGTCCACATCCTCGTCGCTGGTGAACACCCACTCCTTGCCGACGGCTTCCTCAAATTGCTTGATGGCGCTGGCAAAATCCCCGGCGCTCACGCCAGGCGGAACTCGCATTCCACGCTCCTACTTCCCGTCCACCGAATGAAACAGGGATTCGTGCGGCTACGGCTTGTTGTTGCGCGTCAGATATGCCGCAATCGCGTCCAGGTCCGCGTCGCTGATTT